>JAYSFF010000020.1:0-30756 GCA_041913425.1 Arenimonas sp.
GTGGCCTCGCCCTGGGTGTGCGAGATGTCGAAGCATTCGATGCGCTGCGGCGGCGCGTCGAGGCCGAGCATCCGCTGCAGATCCTGCAGGCGGTGCAGCTGGGCCTGCTTGCCGTGGCGCTCGGTGGCCAACGCCAGTTGCGCGTTCTGCATCGCCATCGCCAGATAGCGCGCGCGTTCGCCGCGGACCTGGTGC
Source organism: Arenimonas sp. (assembly GCA_041913425.1). Taxonomy (GTDB): domain Bacteria; phylum Pseudomonadota; class Gammaproteobacteria; order Xanthomonadales; family Xanthomonadaceae; genus Arenimonas. The sequence goes on from JAYSFF010000020.1 coordinate 196, forward strand.
TTGATCTCGACCTTGCGGCCGCCGGTTTCCGAAAGCACCTTCTCGAGCAGTTCGACGCCCTCGACGGCGTGGCTTAGCACCAATTCGCGCGGCGGCGTGCGCTCCAGGTAATGCTGGGCGAGGAAGGCCGACAGCACCTCTTCCGGGCTTTCGGCGCCGTTGCACCTGGGGAAATGCGAACGGGTGCCGAAGCTCATGCCGTTGCGGAAACTCAGCACCATGACGCAGGCCGTGCCCGCCTCCATGGCGACCGCCAGCACGTCCATGTCGACCTGTTCGCCCTCGACGTACTGCTTGGCCTGCACCGTGCGGATGGCGGCGATGGTGTCGCGCAGGCTGGCCGCCTGCTCGAACTCCAGGCGCTGGCTGGCCCCTTCCATGGCGCGGGTCAGGTCGTCGACCAGCTCGCCGCTGCGGCCGTTTAGGAACAACGCCGCGCGCTTGATCGCCGCGTCGTAGTCGCGGGTGCCGATCAGACCGACGCAGGGCGCGCTGCAGCGGCCGATCTGGTGCTGCAGGCAGGGCCGCGAACGGTTGCGGAACACCGCGTCTTCGCAAGTGCGCAGGCGGAAGATCTTCTGCATCAGATCGAGCGTGGCGCGCACGGCGTTGACACTGGGGTACGGGCCGAAATAGGTGCCGGCCAGCGTGCGCGCGCCGCGGTGGAAGGCGATGCGCGGCCAGGTCTCGTCGGTGATCACCAGATAGGGATAGCTCTTGTCGTCGCGCAGCAGGATGTTGTAGCGCGGCTTCAGCGACTTGATCAGCTGGTTCTCCAGGATCAGCGCCTCGGCTTCGGTGCGCGTGACGGTCACCTCCATGCGCGCGATCTGCTTGACCATGTGGCCGATCCGGCGCGACGGCAGGTCGTCGCGGAAATAGCTGGCGACCCGCTTGCGCAGGTTGGCGGCCTTGCCGACGTACAGCACGGCATCGCCATCGCCGTACATCCGGTACACGCCCGGCGCATTCGACAGGTCATGCGCGAACAGCCTGCCGTCGAAAGTTCGTTCCTGCTCCGGTCCGTCCATGCTCAGGCCATCTGGATGTTCAGCCGCGACAGGAACTCAGATTCGAAGAAATACCGGTAGATCTGGTCGCCGGCGCCATCGGCGATCCACAGCGATTCGGCGTCCAGCGCCAGCGCCGACGGCTGCCGCAGGGGCTGCATCAACGCCAGCGTCGACAACTGGTTGTTGCCGGCACCGAACATGCGGATCTTGCCGTTGTAGGCGTCCGCGATCCAGATCACGCCGCGCTTGTCGTCCACCGCGATCGCACGCGGATGCTGCAGCATGGCGGATTGACGCGGACCGTCGAGGTCGCCGAACTGGTACAGCCCCTGGCCGACCAGGGTATTGATCCGGCCTTCCGGCACCGCCACGCTGCGTACGCTCGACGAACTGCCCTCGGCCACATACAACTGGTTGCGGCCGCCGGCCAACGCCAGCGGATGCGCCATCCGCGCGCGCGCGCCGACCCCGTCGAGCAGGCCCAGGGAGCCTGAACCGGCCAGCGTGGCGAACGCGTGCGAGGCCAGGCTGTACAGACCGAGCCGGTTGTTTCCGGCATCGGCCACCACCAGCGCCTCGTCCCGCACGCATACGGCGGCGGGATTGTTGAGCACCGGCGCCGCGGCGTCATCCGCCTGTCCGTGGAATATGCCGGGCTTGCCGTTGCCGAGTACGGTATCCACGCTGCCGTCACGCAGGTTGATGCGCCGTATGGCGTGGTTGCCGGTATCGGCCACGTACAGGTGGTCGCGGTAGACGTCCATGCCCGTGGGCCGGCTGAAGCAGGCGTCGCCGGCCGGTCCGTCCAAGAACAGGGGAATGCCGTTGCCGAACACCCGTTGCACGCGCCCGTCCGGCATGCATTCCAGCACGCGGTGGTGGCCGGTGTCGGCGATGTACAGCCTGTCATCGGCCAAAGCCAGGCCGCCGGGACTATTCAGCAGGGCGAACTGCTTGTGGCCCGGCCGCACATGCAGGTTCGCGGGTTTGGGCGGAATCGCGCCGGCCCCGGCGATCAGTTCCTGCACCGCGGCATCGATCGCCGGCAACTGGTCGTCACCGACGAAGTCCGCCGCCCGTCGGCCTTGGTGGTCGATCAATACCGTGCTCGGCCAGGACTGCAAGCCGTACTGCTGCCAAGCCGTCCAATCGCGGTCGTTGGCGACCGGCAGGTGGATGTCGAGACGGCGCAGGGCTTCCTGCAGGGTGCCGGCGTCGCGCTCGGCGTCGAATTTCGGCAGATGCACGGTCAGCACCGACAAAGCGTCCGGATGCTTGCGCTGGATGGCGGCGAATCCGTGCAGCAGATTATGGCAGTAGACCGAAGAAGCGTTCCAGAACAGCAGGGCCACCACCCGCCCCCGGTGCGCGGCAAGCCGCTGCGGTTCGGCATTCAGCCATTCCAGCGTCGTGCTCAACTCATAGGCAGCTGACGGAGCCATGGCCATCCCTCGCTTCAGGCGTCTCCGGCGGCGCGCGCGGAACTGGATTCCCGCAAGGTGCGCTCCGCCCGCGCCAAGTCCTCCTGAGTATCCACGCCGGACGGGAATTCGGCAAGCGCACGCGCCACCGCGATGCCGAAGCCGTTTTCCAGCGCGCGCAGTTGCTCCAGCGACTCGCAGCGCTCCAGCGGACTGGCCGGCAACGCGCTCAGCCGCTGCAGGAAACCGGCACGGTAGGCGTAGATTCCGATGTGGCGCAGGGCGGCTTCGGGAACCTGCCCAACCGCATCGCGCGGCCATGGCGCGGGCGCACGGGTGAAGTACAGCGCCCTGCCCCCGGCGTCGGCCACCACCTTGACCGCGTTCGGGTCGATGAACTGCGCCCAATCGCGGATCGGTGTCGCCAGCGTCGCCATCTCCAGCCCGGACGCCGCCAACAGCGCGGCAACCTGACGGATGCCCTCGGCCGGCGCGAACGGCTCGTCGCCCTGAAGGTTGACGATGATGGTGTCGTCCGGCCAACCGAGCGTACGGGCGCACTCGGCCAAGCGGTCGGTGCCGGAGGCATGCTCGGACGACGTCATGCAGACGCGCACGCCGGGCAGACGCAAGGCTTCCGCGATGCGGGCGTCGTCGGTGGCGACCACCACCTCGCGCGCGCCGGCGGCCAAGGCGCGCTCAGCCACATGTTGCAGCATCGGCTTGCCGCCGATCGGCAACAGCGGTTTGCCCGGCAGGCGGGTCGAGGCGTAACGCGCCGGAATGGCGACGATGAAATCGGTCATGGTCTGCTCCTGGGCGGCGGCAGCCCGGCCGCCAGCCGTTCAAAAAAAGCGTCCGACAGGCAGGCCTCGGCCGGCACCGCCCAGACGTCGGCATGCGCGAACGGCGCGCATTTGACCGCATCCTTTTCGGTCAACAGCACCGTACCGCCCGGTAAATCATCCGCGCAGAAAGCGTGATGATCGGGAAACACGTGCGCGCTGATATCCAATCCGGCCCGGCGCAGGCTGTCGAAGAAACGCTCCGGATTGCCGATGCCGGCCACCGCCTGCACCGCCTGCCCGCGGAAGCTGTCCAGCGGCGACCTACGGCCGTCACGCAGGTTGCGGCACAGGCCGAGGCGCATCGACATGGCATACGTATCGCCGATGTCGGCGGCGGCGCCGTTCACCACGCGCAGGTCGACGGCGCGCACCGGCTCGCGCAGGGGGCCGGCCGGCAACAGCCGGCCGTTGCCGTAACGGCGCGTGGCGTCGAGCACTTCGATCTCGCAGGTACGCGGCAGGTTGCGGTGCTGCAGACCGTCGTCGGCGATGATGACGTCGCAGCCGTGCGCGATCAGGAAACGGGCGGCGGCCAAACGGTCGGCATCGACCCGCACCGGCACGCCGGTACGCCGCGCGATCAGCAGCGGTTCGTCGCCGGCCTGTTGCGGCGTGCTGCCCGGCGCCACCGAATGCGGTTGGCGCAGGCGCCGGCCATAACCGCGGCTGACCACACCGGGCCTGTATCCGCGATCGCGCAGATGTTCGGCCAGCGCGATGATCAGCGGCGTCTTGCCGGTGCCGCCGACGCTGAAATTGCCGACCACCAGCACCGGCGCCGGCAGGCGCTCGGCGTTGAACGGACGCCGCCGGCGCAAGGCGAATGCGTACACGGAAGCCAACGCACGGAAAACCCACGGCGGCTCCGAGCCGCCGTACCAGATTCTCTCAAGCCGGGATGCCAAGCCGGACATCAGCCGGCATCCGGTTCCCGGAACTGCATCCGGTGCAGATGGCTGTACAGCCCGCCACGCGCCAACAGCTGCTCGTGGGTGCCGACCTCGGCCAAGCGCCCTTCATCGAGCACCAGCACCTGGTCGGCGTGCTCCACGGTGGACAGCCGGTGCGCGATGATCAAGGTGGTGCGGTCGGGAATCAGGTGCGACAGCGCATCCTGCACCAGGCGCTCGGATTCGTTATCGAGCGCGGCGGTGGCCTCGTCCAGGATCAGGATCGGCGCGTCCTTGAGGATGGCGCGGGCGATGGCCAGGCGCTGCTTCTGGCCGCCGCTCAAACGCCCGCCGCGTTCGCCGACTTTGCTGTGGATGCCTTCAGGCAGCTTTTGCACGAATTCTTCGGCATTGGCGGCGCGCAGCGCCTGCCAGACCTCCGCTTCGCTGGCGTCGGCGCGGCCGTAGCGGACGTTGGCAAGCACCGAGTCGTCGAACAGCATCACCTGCTGGCCGACCAGCGCGATCTGCCGGCGCAGGCAGGCCAAGGTGAATTCGCGCACGTCGACGCCGTCAATCAACAATCGGCCCGCGCTGGGCTCGTAGAAGCGCGGCAACAGCCGGATCAAGGTCGACTTGCCACTGCCCGAGCGGCCGACGATGGCGGTGACCGTGCCGGGACGCGCGAGGAAATCGACGGTGTCGAGCGCCGGCCGCGGTTGGCCGCGGTACTGCACGCTGACGCCCTCGAAACGGATTTCGCCCTTGACCCGCGCGAGATCGATCGTGCCGCTATCCGTCTCGTCGGGCTGGTCGAGCACCGCGAACAGGCGCTCGCTGGCCGCGATGCCCCGCTGGATCACGCTCTGCACGTTGGTGATGCGCTTCAACGAAGGCAGCAGCACCATCATCGAGGTCATCAGGGTGACGAACGCGCCGGCGGTCATGCGGCCGTTCATAGCCTCGAAGCCGGCCACCACCAGGATGACGGCCAGCGCGCCGGCGGCCAACAGTTGCACAATCGACGAGGCGCCGGCGCGCGTCGACTCGACCTTCAGGTGCATGCGCAGATTGTGGCCGGCGAGTCCGGCGTAGCGCGCTTCCTCAGCCGCGCGCATGCCGTAGATCTTCACTTCCTGGTGCGCCGACAGCGCCTCTTCGGCGGCCTGCGCCATATGCCCGACGCCTTCCTGGATGCCGCGGTTGATGCGGCGGTAACGGCGGCCGACCCGGCTGGAGATGTAGCCGATCAGCGGCGCCACCAGCAAGACCGCCAGCGTGACCTTGACGCTCTGCATCAGCATCACGCCGAGCATGACCAGGATGGTCAAGGTATCGGTCAAAGACACCTTGATGGCTTCGCTGGTGGCGCTGGAGACCTGCTCGGTGTCGTAGTTGAGCCGGCTGACCAGCGCCGGGATCGGCTCTCGGTCGAAGCGGTCGCTGGGCATGCGCAGGAACTTGCCGAGCACCTGCCGGCGCAGATCCAGCACCACGCTGCGGCCGGTGCGCGCCATGCCGTAATCGGTGACGAAGGTGGCGACGCCGCGCAGCACGAACAAGCCGAGGATCGACAGCGGCAGCACCCAGCGCACATCCGGGTTCTTGGCCACGAAGGTCTGGTCGACCATCGGCTTCATCAGATAGGTGAAAGCGCCGGCCGAAGCCGCCTCGACCAGCATGCCAAGCACGGCGATGCCGAGGAACGGCACATACGGCCGCGCGTAGCCGAGCAGGCGCCGGTATATCGGCCATGCCGCCGTGGCGCGGGGCGCGGCCTCACTCATCGCGTGCCTCCGGCGCGGTGGCGATCGACAGCCGGGTGAAGCCCAGCTGTCCGGCGGCATCCATGGCGGTGACCACCGATTGGTGGCTGGCCTTGGCGTCGGCCTGGATCACCAGCGTGCGGCCGGTGTCGCTGCCGGCCTGTTGCCTGAGCGCATCCTTGAGGCTGGCCAAGTCCTTGCGCGCCAACGCATGATCGCCGACGTAGTAATTGCCGGAGCGGTCGATGAGCACCGTCAAGGGCTTGCGTGCCGCTTCGGTCTGGCTGGCGCTGCTGCCGGGTAGGCTGATCTTCAGCGCCGAACGGTTGTTGAAGCTGGTGGTGACCACGAAGAAGATGATCAGGGTGAACACCACGTCGATCAGCGCGGTGAGGTTGATCTCGACCTCGTCGTCGGCGTTGGCGGTATCCAGTCGCATCGGAATCAGGCGCTTTGGCGGGCTTCGAGCACGTCGAGCAGGTTGATCGCCACCTTCTCCATGGCGATCACGTAGCCGGCGACTTTGCCGCGGAAATAGCGGTGCAGCAGCAGCGCCGGAATCGCCAGGCACAGACCGGCCGCGGTGGAAATCAGCGCCTGTCCGATGCCGCCGGCCAGCTGGTTGGCGTCACCGACGCCGGTGCTGAGGATGGTCAGGAACATCTGGATCATGCCGATCACGGTGCCGAGCAGGCCCAGCAGCGGTGCGACCGCGGCGATGGTGCCCAAGGTCGGCAGGAACCGGTTCAGGTCGTGGCTGATATGGCGGCCGACGTCCTCGATGCGCTCCTTGATGACCTCGCGCGGCTTGTGCCGCACCAGCAGGGCCGCGGCCAACAGCTCGCCCAAGGGCGAATCCTGGCGCAGACGCTGGATTTCCGAACTCTCCAAGGTCTTGCCGCGCGACCAGTGTTCGATTTCCTGCACCATGCCGTGCGGAATCACTTCCGAGGCGCGCAGGGTCCAGGCCCGTTCCAAGGCGATGGCGGTGGCGGCCACGGCCAGCACCAGCAACGGCAGCATGACCCAACCCCCGGAGATCAGCAGCTCCAGCATAAACCCTCGATTTTCCGGTTACTTGTGCCATAGCATAGCCTGAGACGGCCGGCTCCGGCGAGATTTCCGCGGCTCAATGGCCGTCAAGGGCCTCGTGCGGAATCGGCCGCGACCAATACCGGCGGCCATGCTCGCGCTCCCGGCGTTGCAGATGCCAACCGGCCGAATCGCCAACCAGTTCGACCCAGCCCTCGGCCGTGCTGTTCCATACCGATGCGCCGCGCATTCGATACCGGCCTACGACCTCGGCGCGCGGATGCCGGAAGCGGTTCTGGAATCCGCTGGACACCAATGCCTGCCGCGGCTCTACGGCATCGAGGAATACGGCCGACGAGGACGTGGCGCTGCCATGGTGCGGCACGGTCATCAGCTCGGCGCGCAGGGCGTTGCCATGACGCTCGACCAGCGCCGATTCTACCCCCTCGCCGATATCGCCGGTCAGCAGCAGCGTGCGGGCGCCGGCTTCGATCCGCAACACGCAGGAGGCCTCGTTGTCGGAACCGACTGCGGCCGACCTGGGCCATAGGTAGCTGAAGCGCACGCCGTCCCACTGCCAGGACGCGCCGGCACGGCACGGCGATGCCGCGTCGCCGGAAGCCTCCACCCGCCGCACGGCGATGCCTTTGCGGATGGCCGACAGGCCGCCGGCATGGTCGTTGTCGCCGTGGCTGATCACGATTTTATCCAGATGCCCGACGCCCAGAGCGCGCAAGGCCGGCAGTACGGTCGATTCGCCGCGGTTGAAGCCCTTTTCGCGGCCGGCGCCGGTGTCGTACAGTAGCGCGTGGTTGCGGGTCCTGACCAGCACCGAAAGCCCCTGCCCCACGTCGATCATCGCCACGCGCACGCCCTGATGCGGAATGTCCGGCATGGCCGGCCACAGCAACGGCAGCATCAGCGGCAAGCCCAGCCAGCGCACCGGCACGCCGGCCGGTAGCAGACACAGACCGGCACCCAACATCGCCGCCAGCACGGCGGCCAGGCCGGCCTCCGGCAGGAATATCGCGGCGCCGGGCCACTGCTGCAGCCAAAGCAACCCTTGCCAGAACAGCGCCATCAGCCAGGCCGAAAGCGCCCAGAACGCGGTCGCCACCATCGGCAAAAAAGCGAATACGCAGCCGGCCAGCGCCAACGGCACGATCACCAGACTGATCAGCGGAATCGCCAGCAGGTTGACCGCAGGACTGACCAGACTGGTCTGCCCGAAGAAGGCCAAGGTCAAGGGCAGCAACGCCCAGGTGCAGATCCACTGCGCCCGCAGGAACGGGCCCAGCAGGCCGGTCTCGGCGCGCGGCATGAACGCGACCAAGGCCAACACGCCGGCGAAGCTGAGCCAGAAGCCGGAAGCCAACAGAGCGAACGGATCCCACAACAGGATGGCGGCCATGCTCATCGCCACCGCCTGGACGACCGTCCCGCTCCGGTGCAGCAGCCGATGCGCCATGAACACCGCGATCATCAACGCCGTGCGCACCGTCGGCACCGCGAAGCCGGCCAACGCCGCATAACCGGCTGCGGCGGCGATCGCCGCCATGGCCGATGCCATCGGCCGCGGCAGGCGCAGGCCGAGCGCCGGAAACAGCCGATACAGCCCCGATACCGCATAAATCGCGAACAAGGCCACGATGCCGACATGGAAGCCGGAGATGGCGATCAGGTGCGTGATGCCGGTGCGGCGCAGCACATCCCAATCGTCTTCGCTGAGAAAGCGCGTGTCGCCCAAGGCCAGCGCGCGCACGAAACGCGCATCGCGCCCCGGTAGGGCCGAGGCGATCCGCCGCGACAGCCGCTCGCGCAGGGCGTCAATGCCGCCCTCGTTGCCCATACGCCGCGCCTGTCCGCGCACATAGCCCTGCGCGGCCCAGCCTTTCTGCAGGGCGCGCATCTCGGCGTCGAAACCGCCGGGATTGCGGACGCCGTTCGGCGTGCGTAGCAGCAGCTCGAAGCGCCACACATCGCCGGCCAGCAAGCGCTCCGGCGTGCGATACCAGGCCAATTTGACGCGCTCGCCGGAAAGGCGCGGGAAATCAGCGGATTCCAGGATTTCGGCCTCGAATTGCCAGCCGTCCTCGCCCTGCCGCGGCAAATCGACGATGCGTACCAGCGCCTGTCCGCGGTTACCGGAGGATTCCAACGGCAAGCGGCGCGACAGCGCGTCGTCCGCGCCCAGGCCGGCGAAGGCCAGACCGCAGAGCACCGCGGCGGGCACGGCCATGCGCGGCAGCAACAGCAGTCCGGCCAATACCGGCAACAGGAAAAGTCCGAACGGGATGTCCGGCAAAACCGGCAAGATCTGTAAGAGCGCGACGCCGGCGGCGAAGGCGAACAATACGGTCGGGCGACAGGGGCTTGGCCTGTACGCCCGGGCGGTCATCCGCCGCGCTCCCGCAGACGGCCCTGCGACAGCTCCAGCACGCGGTCGCAGCGCGAGGCCAGTCGGATATCGTGGGTCACGATCACCAAGGCCGATTCCTGCTGGTCTTTCAACGCCATCAGCATGCCGAACACCGCATCGGCCGTGTTTTCGTCCAGATTGCCGGTCGGTTCGTCGGCCAGCACGCAAGCCGGACGGTTGACCAAGGCGCGGGCCACCGCCACCCGCTGACGCTCGCCGCCGGACAGCTCACCGGGCTTGTGCCGCAAGCGGTTCCCCAAGCCGACCTGCTCCAACAGGGCCTGCGCCGGACCGGCCGCCTGCCGGCTGCCCTGCCCCGCGATCAACAATGGCATCATCACGTTCTCCAAGGCGCTGAATTCGGGCAGCAGATGGTGGAACTGGTAGATGAAGCCGAGATGGCGGCTGCGCAGGCGGCCGAGCGCGGCCTCCGAATGCCGGTACAGGTCGTCGCCGAGCAGGCGCACGTGGCCGCCGGTCGGCCGGTCAAGGCCGGCCAGCAGATGCAGCAATGTGCTCTTGCCCGAACCCGACGCGCCGACCACCGCCAACGATTCGCCGGCACGCACCGCGACCTCGATGCCGGAGAACACCGGCGTGACCAGATCGCCTTCTCGGTAGGTCTTGGCCAGGCCGTGGCCGGACAGGATGACCTCACTCATAGCGCAGGGCCTCCACCGGATTGGTGCGCGCGGCGCGCCAGGCTGGATACACCGTGGCCGTCAGACACATGGCGATGGCGACCATGACCACGGTCAACACGTCGCCCGGATCGACCACGGTCGGCACGCCGCTGATGTAGTACACGTCGGCCGGCATCAGCTCGGTGCCGGTCAGCGACTCGACTAGACGCACTAACGAACTCAGGTTTAACGACAGTAGCACGCCGGCGACGGTGCCGAGCGCGACTCCGAGCAGGCCGATGACCAGCCCCTGCACCATGAACACCTGCATGATCTGGCCCGGCGCCATGCCCAGGGTGCGCAGGATGGCGATGTCGGCCTGCTTGTCCTGCACCAACATGACCTGCGAGGAAACCAGGTTGAACGCGGCGATGGCCACCACCAGCGACAGCAGGATGAACATCACGGTCTTTTCCATCTTCAGCGCGCGGAAGAAATTGGCGTGGTCGCGCGTCCAGTCGCGCACCCGGTACACGCCTTCCATGCGGTTGGCCAGGTCGCGCGCCACGTCCCAGGCCTGCCAGATGTCGGCCAGCTTCAGGCGCACGCCGCTGACGTCGTCGCCCATGCGCAGCAGCGTCTGGCCGTCGCGCATGTGGATCAGCGCCAGGCCGTAGTCGTATTCCTGCGCGCCGACCGAGAAGATGCCGGTGACGGTGAAGCGCTTGGCGCGCGGCACCGAACCGAACGGCGTGGCGACCGATTCCGAGACGAAGGCGTTGACCGAATCGCCGACGCGCACCTGCAGCGCCGCCGCCAGCTCGCTGCCGAGCACGATGTTGAACTCGCCCGGCTTCAGACTGTCGATGCGGCCCTGCACCATGCGCTCGGGCAGCACCGAGACGTCGCCCTCCAGCGCCGGGTCGACGCCACGCAGCAGCGCGCCCTGGCGCTTGCCGGCCTGCAACAGGGTTTCGGTCTCGACATAGGGCGCCGCGCCGACCACGCGCGCGTCTTCCCGCGCCAACGCCACCGCCGCCCGCCAATCCGGCAGTGAGCCGTCAGCGCCGGAAATGCTGGCATGCGCCACCGTGCCGAGGATGCGGCTGCGCAGCTCCTCCTGGAAGCCGTTCATCACCGAGACGGTGGTGATCAAGGCCACCACGCCGATGAAGATGCCGAGCACCGACGCCAGCGAGATGAAGGAGATGAAGCCGTTGCGGCGCTTGGCGCGCAGATAACGGAGACCGATGGCGGCGGAAAGGGGCTGGAACATGCGGTTTATAGTAGCGGGTTTGCGACGGTTGCAGGCAACGCCCGGGCGCCTTGCGTTCGATTGGCGTTCATCGCCTGCCGCAACGCACGCCGCTGCGTAGCCGGCATGGCGGCCGTCCACCAGACCAGCCGCAGGTGTCGACCGGAATCCGCCAGCTCGGCCTGCAGGCGCAGCAGATGGCCGTAATCGCGCCACTGCACGCGATCCAGGCGTGCGCGGCCGCCCCCCGATTCAAGCCAGTAGCCGCCGTGCATGTCGTGGAGCAATGCCGCCGCCGGCCGACGCCATAGCCTTGCCGCGACGCTCCCAGCGTATACGGCGGCGAGTACGGCGATGGCGGCTTTGGCGGCAAGCGGCAATCCGCACAACGCCACGGCGCTCAGGGCCGGCACCAGCAGAAGCAGGATTACGAGGGCTTGCGACCTGCCCGGCGGGCAATCAAGCCGGAAGATCGGCGATGAGGTTGACGATGGCATCGAGCGTGGCGTCCTCCGGGCGTTCGCGCCCCATGAACCATCGCCACAGCTTATCGTCTTCGGTGTCGAGCAGACGTAGGAAAAGGTTTCTTTCGGCCTCGTCGGCCATCGGCCAACGCCGGTCCAGATAGCGCAGCATCAGCTGGTCGAGCTCGCGCATGCCGCGCCGGCAGCGCCAGCGCAGGCGCTTGATTTCCGGCGAATCGGATTCGACCGCCACGTTTAGCCCAGCCAGGACGCCAGCAACACGCCCCAGAACGCCCACAGCGCCAGACCGCCGAGCAGATAGGCCTTGAATCGGTCCATCACCCGGTTGTAGCTGCAGTGGATGAAACTGTGCAGATAGCGCAAGGCCACGAAGGCCCAAGCCAGGCCGAGCAGCCAAGCGCCGCCGACTCCGGACTGGATGGCCAGCAATACGCCGGCGTAGAACAGCACCGGCAATTCGAACAGGTTGCGGAAATTGTCGGCGGCGCGGCTGTCTTCCACGCCGGCCGACATCTGCGCGCTGGTGGCCACCGACTGCGGATGGATGCGCCGGCGCTTCATTTCGCCGATGCGGGTCTGGTACAGGCGCAACCAGACCAGCAAGGTCAGAAGCACCATCGCGGCCACAGGCCAGACCAGCGGGCTCGGCACCTCAGGCTCCCTGGCGCTGCAGGATCAGCTTCTTGATCTCGCCGATGGCCTTGGCCGGGTTCAGGCCTTTCGGGCAGGTCCGGGCGCAGTTCATGATGGTGTGGCAGCGGTACAGCTTGAACGGGTCCTCCAGCTCGTCCAGGCGGGCGCCGGTGTCCTCGTCGCGCGAGTCGACGATCCAGCGATATGCCTGCAGCAGGATGGCCGGGCCGAGGTAACGGTCGCCGTTCCACCAGTAGCTCGGGCAGGACGTACTGCAGCAGGCGCACAGGATGCACTCGTACAGGCCGTCGAGCTTGGCGCGGTCTTCCTTCGACTGCAGGCGCTCGCCGGAGGCCGGCGCCGCCGACTGCGTGCGCAGCCAGGGCTTGATCGACGCGTACTGCGCGTAGAAATGCGACAGATCCGGCACCAGGTCCTTGATCACCGGCATGTGCGGCAGCGGATAGATCGGCACCTCTTTCTTGCCGCACTCGTCGATGGCCTTGGTGCAGGCCAGCGTGTTGCCGCCGTCGATGTTCATCGCGCAGGAACCGCAGATGCCCTCGCGGCAGGAACGGCGGAAGGTCAGGGTCGGATCGATCTCGTTCTTGATCTTGATCAGCGCGTCCAGCACCATCGGGCCGCAGCTGTCGAGGTCGACCTCGTAGGTGTCGACGCGCGGGTTGGCGCTGTCGTCGGGGTTCCAGCGGTAGATCTTGAAGGTACGCAGGTTCTTGCCCCCGGACTTGGCCGGGAAGTGCTTGCCCTTGGTGATCTTCGAGTTTGCCGGCAGTGTGAATTCAGCCATGGTTGCGTCTCACCTCAGTATTTGCGTTCTTTCGGCGGGATGAAGGCCACGTCCGAGCTCAGCGTGTTCAGATGCACCGGACGGTAGTCGATGGTGGTGTCGCCCTTGTCGTCGATCCAGCACAGGGTGTGCTTCATCCAGTTGGCGTCGTCGCGGGTCTTGAAGTCCTCGCGCGCGTGCGCGCCGCGGGACTCCTTGCGGTTCTCGGCCGACACCATGGTGACCACGGCCTGGCCCAGCAGGTTCTGCAGCTCCAGGGTCTCGATCAGGTCGGAATTCCACACCAGCGAGCGGTCGGAGACCTTCACGTCCTCGAAGCTGCGGAACGCCTCGCGGATCTTGCCCACGCCCTGCTGCAGGGTCTCGCCGGTGCGGAACACCGCGGCGTCGTTCTGCATGATGCGCTGCATGTTGTCGCGGATCTCGGCGGTCGGCGTGGAGCCGTTGGCGAAGCGCAGCTTGTCGAGGTTGGCCAGCGATTTGTCGAGCGCGGAGGCCGGCAGCGCCTTGTGCGGCTGTCCGGGCTTGATGGTCTCGGCGCAGCGGTTGGCCACGGCGCGGCCGAACACCACCAGGTCGAGCAGCGAGTTCGAACCCAGGCGGTTGGCGCCGTGCACCGAGACGCAGGCGGCCTCGCCGATCGAATACAGGCCCGGCACCACGGTGTCCGGGTTGCCGTTCTTGAGCGTGACCACTTCGCCGTGGTAGTTGGTCTGCAGGCCGCCCATGTTGTAGTGCACGGTCGGCAGCACCGGAATCGGCTGCTTGGTGACGTCGACGCCGGCGAAGATCTTCGCGGTCTCGGCGATGCCCGGCAGCTTCTCGTGGATCACGGCCGGATCGAGGTGGGTCAGGTCGAGGTGGATGTGGTCGGCCTTGGCGCCGACGCCGCGGCCTTCGCGGATCTCGATGGTCATCGAGCGGCTGACCATGTCGCGCGGGGCGAGGTCCTTAACGCTCGGCGCGTAGCGTTCCATGAAGCGCTCGCCGGAGGCGTTGCGCAGGATGCCGCCTTCGCCGCGCACGCCTTCGGTGATCAGGCAGCCGGCGCCGTAGATGCCGGTCGGGTGGAACTGCACGAACTCCATGTCCTGCAGCGGCAGGCCGGCGCGCAGCGCCATGCCGCCGCCGTCGCCGGTGCAGGTGTGCGCCGAGGTCGCGGAGAAATAGGCGCGGCCGTAGCCGCCGGTGGCCAGCACCACGCCGTGGGCGCGGAACACATGCAGCGTGCCTTCGGCCATGTCGAGCGCGATCACGCCGCGGCAGACGCCCTCCTCGTCCATGATCAGGTCGAGGGCGAAGTATTCGATGAAGAAGCGGGCATCATGCGCCAGCGACTGCTGGTACAGGGTGTGCAGGATGGCGTGGCCGGTGCGGTCGGCGGCGGCGCAGGTGCGCTGTGCCGGCGGGCCTTCGCCGTACCGGGTGGTCATGCCGCCGAACGGGCGCTGGTAGATCTTGCCCTCTTCGGTGCGCGAGAACGGCACGCCGTAGTGTTCGAGCTCGATGATGGCCGGGATGGCCTCGCGGCACATGTATTCGATGGCGTCTTGGTCGCCCAGCCAATCCGAACCCTTCACGGTATCGAAGAAGTGGTAGCGCCAGTCGTCCTCGCCCATGTTGGCCAACGCCGCCGAGATGCCGCCCTGCGCCGCCACGGTGTGCGAGCGGGTCGGGAACACCTTGGAGATGCAGGCGGTCTGCAGGCCTTTGGCGGCCAGTCCGAACGTAGCGCGCAGACCGGCGCCGCCGGCGCCGACCACGACCATGTCGTATTTGTGTTCGATGATTTTGTAGGCTTGGCTCATATCGGTCTCAGGCGCTCAGCGCGAGGCGGGCGATGGCGATCAGAGCGGCCACCGCGGAGAAGGAATAGACGATCTTGACGACGACCTGCAGCGCGACTTCCAGACCCGGCGCGTGGATGTAGTCCTCGATCACCACCTGCAGGCCCAAGCGGGCATGCCAGAACAGCGCCAGCACGTACAGCGCGCAGGCCGCGCTGAACAACGGGTTGGCGAACAGGGCTTTCAGCATGGCGTAATCGGCGATGCCGTATTTGGCCAGACAATACACCACGAACGGGGTGAACAGCGCCAGCACCACGGCGCTCAGGCGTTGCGCCCACCAATGGCCGAAGCCGGACTTGGCCGAGCCCAGGCCGCGCGCGGTCGCGATCGGATTGCGGTATTTCATGCGGCACCTCCCGTGCCCAGAGCCAGCCACCAGATGCCGGCGGTGGCCAGCACGGTGAACGCGATGACGGTGTAGCCGGAGCGGTACACCGACGGCAGGTCGAAGCCCTTGCCGGCGTCCCAGGCCAGATGGCGGATGCCGTTGAACAGGTGGTACATCAGCGCCGCCGAATAGGCCGCGAGCGCCAGGCGGCCCAGCGGCGAGGCCACACAGGCTTGCGTGGCGGCGAAGGCCTGCTCGCCCATGCCGGCCGAGACCAGAACCCACAGCAGGCCCAGGCTGCCGACGGCCAGAACCACGCCGGTGATGCGGTGGAAGATGGACATCACGGACGTGATCTGCTTGCTGTAGATCTGCAGATGCGGCGATAAAGGGCGTTTGTGCGCGGACATAGGCTTACCCGTAGAGGTTAAAAATCGATGCAACGGCCGTTTTTTTCCCAGTCGCCGAAACGGGTCGGTTCCGGGCCCTCGCGGCCGCCGATTTCCGGCGGCGTTTCCGGATGGGGCGCCGGCGCCGCCGTCTCGGGCTCCGGGCTGTGCGCCACCGCGGTATTCTCGCTAGAATGGGGCGTTTGAATCATCCGACTATGTTAAATCCCATTGCCATGCCGTTCAAGCTAAATTTACGTCCCGCGCGGGAGTTCGCCCTGCCCGGCCACGCCGTGATCGGCGTAGACGGCCTCGATGCCGGCGTATTCTTGCAGTCGCAATGCATGAACGACGTGAATGCGTTGACGCCCGGCACGTGGCAATACAACGGCTGGCTCAACCCGCAAGGCCGCATCCTGGCCTTGTTCTATCTCGCCAGACTGCTGTCGGGCGCATACCTGATGATCCTGCCGGCCGGCGATCCGGCGTCGCTGGTCGAAGACCTGCGGCGCTTCGTGTTCCGCGCCAAAGTGCGCCTGCAGCATATCGAGGAATGGCACGCCTGCGGCGAAATCGCCGGAGAAGGCGCAGCGCGGGCCGAGGTGCTCAGCGAGGACGCCGACCGCCACAGCCTGCATATCCCAGGTCCACGCTGGCATCGGACCTTGCATCTTTCGACCCGCCGTTTCGAACCCGACGCCGCCGCGGCCGAAGCATGGCATGCATTGGACATGGCCGTCGGCTGGCCGTGGCTGCAGGCCGCGCAAATCGGCCGCTGGACGCCGCAGATGCTGGGCCTGCAGCGCCTGCCGGCTTTCAGTCTGAAAAAAGGCTGCTATCCGGGCCAGGAAATCGTCGCCCGCACCCATTATCTCGGCAAGAGCAAACGTGATCTGTACGCGTTGCGCGGCACGGGCCTGCAGGCCGGGCAGCCCCTGCACTCGGGCGCGCAGGAAATCGGCACGGTAGTGGATGCCGCCGGCGGCGGCGACTGGGGCCTGGCGGTGTTGCCGGCGCCTACGGACGACGGCGTGGCGCTGTCGAATCCGGCCGGCCGGGTCGACCTCGCGACGGTTGAAATATGCTAGGCTTTGGCTTTGTGACATCCCGTTACGGAGCCCCTGCATGTTGCGTAAAGCCCTGTTTCTCGCTGGATTATCCGCGCTCAGCCTGAGCGCCTCGGCCGCCAATTACACGGTCACCGTCGAGCCCAACTACCCAGCCGGCCAGGCTCAGGAAATCTACAAGCCGTTGATGGCCTATCTCGGTCGAGCCACCGGACACACCTTCACGCTGAAGACCGCCAACAACTACCACGGCTACTGGCGCGACATCCTGGCCAACGCGCCGGTCGATTTCTCGTTCGAGGAAGCCCATTTCGCCGACTTCCGCGCGCAGCGCCAAGGTTTCATACCGCTGGTGCGCGTCGCCGAACCGACCCAGTTCTCGCTGCTGGTGAGCCCGGAAAACACCGCCGGCGGCACGCAGGGCCTGATGGCCGGCACCATCATCAGCATGCCGTCGCCCAGCCTGGGCTATCTGTTCCTGGGCGAGCTGTATCCGAATCCCATCGCGCAGCCGGAAATCGCCTCCTCGGCGCAGACCCTGAAGGACGGCGTCGACGCGGTGTTCGCGCAGGAGGCGATGGGCGCCATGGTTCCGGTGTACATCGCGCAGCAATATCCGAACCTGGAATCGGTGCACCTATCGCGGAGCCTGCCGGGCCGCTCATTCAACGCCTCCGGCAAAGTGCCGGCCAATGTCCGCACCGCGGTGACCAACGCCATGCTGAAACTGCATGAGAACCCAACCTGATCGACGTGTTGACCGAAATCGGCACCACGCAGTTCGTCAAGGCCTCGGCCGCGGAAATCGCCGGCAACGAACGTATGCTGCGCCGGGTGTTCGGTTATCCGAAGACCGCGCCGAAAGCCGCCGCCGCGCCGGCACCGGCGGCAGGCGCGAAACCGGCGGCCGCGGCCGCCGTCAGGAAATAGGCCTTACACCAGCTCGATGGCGGCGTTGACGATGTCGGCGTCGGCCGGAATCACCGCGAAGGCGGCGCCCGCCAGCGGCGTGTAGGTGTCGGCGCCGACCACCCGGCGCAACGGCTTGGCGCCGTGGCCGGATTCGACGATGGTGGTGATCACGCCCTCGCCCACGCCGGCGCTGCGCCGGCCTTCATCGACCACCAGAATGCGTTTGCATTCGCCGGCATGCTTGGCGATGGCGTCCGCGTTCAGCGGCTGCAGCCAGCGCAGGTCGACTACGCGTACCTTCCAGTTCAGGGTCTGCTCGATCTGGCGGGCGGCACGCAGGCTCATCGGCACGCCGTTGCCGAAGGTGAACACCACGACGTCGCTGTTCTCCGGGAAATACACGCGCTCGGCGCCGATTTCCATCGCCTCCGACGGTTCCGGATAGGACGTCTGCCACAGGCCGTCGCCGGCCTCGTACAGGTCCTTGGTCATGTACAGCGCGATCGGCTCCAGATAGGCGCAGACGCGGCCGTCGACCTTGGCCAGCGCCATCATCGAGCGCAGCATGGTCACCGCGTCGTCGCCGCGCGACGGGCAACCGACCAGCAGGCCGGGGATGTCGCGCAGGGCGGTGATCGAGTTGTCGTTGTGGAAATGGCCGCCGAAGCCGCGCTGGTAGCCGAGCGAGGCCACGCGCATCACCATCGGATTGCTGTATTGGCCGTTGCTGAAGAACTGCAGCGAACAGGCCTCGCCGCGGATCTGGTCGCAGGCGTTGTGGAAATAGGCCAGATACTGGATTTCCGGCAACGGCAGCATGCCGAGGTTGGCGAAGCCCTGGGCCAGCCCCAGGATCATGGTCTCGTCGAGCAGCGTGTTGAACACGCGCGCGCCCTTGAACGCCTTCTGCAGGCCCTTGGTGACGGTATAGACGCCGCCCTTCTGGGCCACGTCCTCGCCGAACAGCAGGCTTTCGGGGTATTTGCAGAACAGGTCGTGCAGCGCGTTGTTGATCTGGATCGCCATATGGCGCGGCGGCTGCCTCTCCGGCAGCTTCTGCTCGGAACCGAACACCGCCAGGCGGCGCTCGGCATAATCGGCGCGGCGGGCCTCGGCGCGCACGGCGTCCGGAGTGTACGGCGCCAGCGGCGCGATGACCTCTTCCAACGTTTCCAGCTTCGGACGCCGGTCGGCGTCTTCGGCGGCGGCGAAGCACTTGGCGCGGGTGGCCTCGTACAGATCCAGCACGTCCTGCTTCGACATCCAACCCGACTGCAGGGCGATCTCGGCCGAACGCAGCAGCGGATCGGTGGCCTCGACCGCCATCAGTTCCTCGAAGCTGCGCCACTCGATCTCGAAGTCGGTGCCGGCGTGGCCCATGATGCGCGTGGTGCGCAGGTGCAGGAAGGTCGGCCGGCGGGTGCGGCGGCAATGCTCCACGGCGGCCTGCACCTGGCCGTAGCCTTCGGCGATGTCCAGGCCGTCGGCGTAGAAGTAATCCAGGCCGTCGCGGTGGCGGAAGGCGTTGTTGACCCAACCGGTCGGCGTCTTCACCGAAATGCCGATGCCGTTGTCCTCGCACACGTACAGTACCGGCGCCGGCAGCTTCTGGTAAGCCGTCCACTGCGCGGTGTTGAACGCGGTCTGGGCGCTGGCGTGGTTGCTGGAGGCGTCGCCGAACGAGCAGATCACGATCGAGTCGTCGGGGATCGGCGAGGCGTGGCCGATGCGCTTGGCCTGCTCGACGGCGATGGCGGTGCCGAGCGCCTTCGGCAGGTGCGAGGCGATGGTCGAGGTCTGCGGCAGCACCCACAGCGGCTTGCTGCCCCAGACCTTGTGGCGGCCGCCGGAGATCGGATCTTCCTTGCTGGCGGCGAAGCTCAGCGCGGAATCCATGATCGGATCCATGCCCGGCAGCTTGCGGAAGCGCTCGGCCATGAAGCCGCCGGAGCGGTAGTGCAGGAACGCCGGGTCGGTGTGCCGGGTCAGGCGCGCCACCATGGCGTTGCCCTCGTGGCCGCTAGAGCCGATGGTGTAGAACACCTTCTGCTGCACGCGCAGCACGCGCGCCATCAAATCGAGATGGCGCGAGATCAGCTGCGAGCGGAACAGCTCGTCGAAGTCGCGGGCGCTGCAGGCGC
Source organism: Arenimonas sp. (assembly GCA_041913425.1). GTDB lineage: Bacteria > Pseudomonadota > Gammaproteobacteria > Xanthomonadales > Xanthomonadaceae > Arenimonas. Next base: position 20,076 of record JAYSFF010000020.1, read on the forward strand.
TGCCGTCGAGGACGGGTTCGTCGGGCGCCGGCTTGGGCAGGACGTCGCCCTGCCAGTTACGCACGAATTCGATGAAGTTGTCGTCGCAGACCTTGGCCCGGTTGACGTCCTTGTGGCGAGCCGGAATCGGCGTGACGGCGCTCATGTGCAGTATCCGTGATGTGCGGTCAGAACGCGTTGATGCCGGTCAGTTCGCGGCCGACCACCAGCTGGTGCACGGTTTCGGTGCCCTCGTAGGTGATGACCGATTCCAGGTTCAGCGCATGGCGGATTGGGCAGTATTCGGTGGTGATGCCGGCGCCGCCGAGGATGTCGCGCGCTTCGCGGGCGATGTCGATGGCCATGCGGCAGTTGTTCCACTTGGCCAGCGAGACCTGGGTCGGCTGCATGTTGCCGGCGTCCTTCAGGCGGCCGAGCTGCAGGCTGAGCAGCTGCGCCAGGGTGATGCGGCGGGCCATCTCGGCCAGCTTGATCTGGATGGCCTGGTTGGCGGCCAGCGGGCGGCCGAACAGGATGCGGTCCTTGGTGTAGTTCACCACTTCGGTCAGGCAGGCCTGGGCGGCGCCGATCGGGCCCCAAGTGATGCCGTAACGGGCTTGGGTCAAGCAGCCGAGCGGGCCTTTCAGGCCCTTCACGTTCGGCAGACGCTGGCTGTCGGGGATGCGCACGTTGTCGAAGAACAGGCCGGAGGTGACCGAAGCGCGCAGGCTCATCTTGTGCTTGATTTCCTGGGCCACGAAGCCCGGGGTGCCCTTCTCAACGATGAAGCCCTGGATGCCCTCGTCGGTCATCGCCCAGACGATGGCGATGTCGGCCAGGTTGCCGTTGGTGATCCACATCTTGGCGCCGTTGATGACCCAGTCGCCGCCGTCCTTCTTGGCGTGGGTCTTCATGTTGGCCGGATCGGAGCCGCCGTGCGGTTCGGTCAGGCCGAAGCAGCCGATGATCTCGCCGCGGGCCATGCCCGGCAGGTATTTACGGCGCTGCTCTTCCGAGCCGTAGGCATAGATTGGGTACATGCATAGCGAGCTCTGCACCGAGACGAAGCTGCGGATGCCGGAATCGCCGCGCTCCAGTTCCTGGCAGATCAGGCCGTAGCTGACGCCGTTCAGGCCGGCGCAGCCGTATTCTTCCGGCAGGGAGGAACCGAGCAGGCCCATGGCCGCGATTTCCGGCACCAGCTCCTTCGGGAAACGGCCCTGGTCGAACGCCTCGCCGATGATCGGAATGACCTTCTCGTCGGTGAAGCGCGCCACCGCGTCCTGGATCATGCGCTCTTCTTCCGAGAGCAGCGAGCGGATGTCGTACAAATCGTTCGGGTTCAGGGCCATACGGGGTTCCTCTGCGGGTTCAGCCAATCATTCTAACCGAAATTCCGGGGCCGAATTGTGCCAGAATGACGGAAGCATCCCTGCCGTCACGGAGCCCCGGCCATGATCAAGTTACTGGTGACCCGCTTTCTGGCCTACGCCGCCAAACTGCGCTTTCCGACCCTGTTCAAACTGACCGCGATCCTGTTCGCGCTGAACCTGCTGGTGCCCGACTTCATCCCGTTCATCGACGAAATCCTGTTGGGTCTGGGCACGGCGCTGCTGGCCAGCTGGAAAGCGCGCCGGAATCCGGACAAGCCGGACGATGCGGCTGGTTGACAGCCACTGCCACCTGGACGTGGCCGACTTCAGCGATGACCTGCCGCAGGTGTTGGCCCGCGGCCGTGAGGCCGGTGTCACGGCCTTTGTGGTCCCGGCCATCGCTTACGCCGGTTGGCCCGGGCTGGCTGCGCTGGCGGCCGCCGAGCCGGACATCAAGCCGGCCTACGGCCTGCATCCGATGTTCCTCGCCAAACACACGCAGGAGCACTTGGACGCCCTGCCCGCTTGGCTGGCGCGCCCGGAATGCGTGGCGGTCGGCGAATGCGGGTTGGATTTCTTCGTGCCCGGATTGGACGTGGCGCATCAGGAGCAGGTGTTCGTCGAACACATCCGGCAGGCCAAGGCCTTCGGCAAGCCGCTGATCATGCACGCCCGCAAGGCCACCGAACGGGTCATCCAGCTGCTGCGGCAATACGGCCCGGCCACCGGCGTAGTGCACTCGTATTCCGGCAGTCTGGAACAGGCCCGGCAATTGGCCGATATGGGCTTCCTGCTCGGCATCGGCGGCCCGCTCACCTACCCGCGCAGCAGCCGCTTGCAGGCCATCGTGCAGGAAATCCCGCTCGTGCACCTGCTGCTGGAAACCGACGCCCCGGACCAGCCGATGTGCGGGGAACAAGGCAAACGCAACGAACCGGCGAAACTGCCGAAGGTATTGCAGGCCATGGCCGAGCTGCGCGGACAGCACCCGGCCGACATCGCCGGGGCGACCACCGCCAACGCCGAACGCCTATTTGGCTTTGCGGTCTAGCAGGATTTCCATGGCCTTGGCCGCGGCCGCGAACGCGAACGCGCCGGTCACATGCGTGGCGGCGCCGAGACCGTCGCCGCAATCGAGCTTGAAGCCGCCCTCTGGATCGGTGGCCGGGCGGATGCCGCAGACCGAGCCGTCCGACTGCGGGTACTGCACGTTCTCCAGCGAATATACCGCCGGCACGCTGAAATAGCGGTTCTTGTTCTTGGGGAAGTTGAATTCGGTGCGCAGCTTGCGGCGGATCAGGGCCAGCAGCGCGTCGTGCTCGGTCTTGGCCAGATCGCGGATGCGGATCTGGGTCGGGTCGGTGCGGCCGCCGGCGGCGCCGACCACCACCAGCTTCTGCTTGCGGCGCCGGCACCAGACGATCAGTTCGACCTTGACCCGGAAGCTGTCGCAGGCGTCGATGACCAGATCGAACGGCGCTTCCAGCAGCTCGGCCATGTTCGCCGGCGTGACGAAAGACGCCACCGCTTCGACCTGCATGGCCGGATTGATGGCCAGACAACGCTCGCGCATGACATCGACCTTGTTGCGGCCGAAGAAGCCGTCCATCGCGTGCGACTGCCGGTTGCTGTTGGAGACGCAGATGTCGTCGGCATCGAACAGGCTCAGATGGCCGATGCCCGAGCGCGCCAGAGCCTCGACCAGCCAGGAGCCGACGCCGCCGATGCCGATCACCGCGACCCGGCACTGCGCCAGACGGGCGAGCGCGCCCTTGCCGTACAGGCGTTCGACGCCCGCGAAGCGTTCCAGAGTACTTTCCATGCCGCTATTGTAAGCCCTGCCCCGGTCTTTTAACATGAAGGCCTGCCCCCAACCGGACGCCACGCCATGCGCTTTCTGATCGCCCTATTGGTCGGCCTGTTGGCCGGCGCCCTGCTCACCTCGATGCTGATGCGCAGTTTGGCCGCCGGCAGCGCCTACCCGAAAGGCGTGATGGCGGTGCAGGCCGCGCACTTCAGCGCCTTGAACACGCTGGCCAAGGACAACCGCTGCAGCGCCGCGGAAATCCAGAAGGACCTGCTGCCGATGCGCATCCTGGCCGCCGACATCGAGCCGGCGTTCAAGACGCTGGCAGAGCAAGACCCGCAGTTCGTGCGTTATGCCGCCGACCTGCGCCGGGTGCTCGACCTGCAGCTGGCCAAGGGCATCGACGACTGCGCCGACCTGAACACCGGCCTGAGCTCGGTCAAGCAGGCTTGCGAGAACTGCCACCGGGATTACCAGTGATGGCCACCGATACCCAGCACCTGCTGTACGCGCTGTCGGCCCTGATGATCTTTCTCGGTCTGCTCGGCACGGTACTGCCGATGTTGCCGGGCGTGCCGCTGGCGTTCCTGGGCATGCTATTGGCGGCCTGGGTCGGCGATTTCCACGAAATCTCAGTGTTCACCGTGGTCGTGCTCGGCGTACTCACCGCGGCGTCCCTCGCCGTCGACCTGCTGGCTAGCGCCTGGGGCGCCAAGCGCGCCGGCGCCAGCAAGACAGCCATGCTCGGGGCCGGCCTCGGCGGCGTGGTCGGCGTGATGCTGTTCAACCTGCCCGGCCTGATCATCGGCCCGTTCGTGGGCGCGATGGCGGCCGAGCTGGCCAAAGGCAAGCCGCTGAAGCAGGCCGGCAAGATCGGGGTCGCCACCTGGATCGGCATGACGGTGGGCATGGTGCTGAACATCGGCCTGGCGTTCGCCATGCTGGGCATCTTCCTGTTCGCGCTGTGGTTCTGACGCATCGCATCCGGAGTCCTGCATGCTTCCCATTCTGTTGACCACCCTGCTGGCCGCCAGTCAGAGCCAGCCTGCACCACCTGCCCCGCCTCCGGCTCCGCCCGTGCCCGCGCCGGCCATGTTGGCCCAAGACGACAGCGGCAGGGGCCGTTTTGAAATCCGGGACGGCACCGGAAATGAAAGCTGGCTCGGAGAGCGCTTCAAGCAAGCGGTGTGGCAACAGGACAATGTGCTGCGCGGCTTGAACGGCCGCAGCCCGCGTACGCTGGAAAAATTCCTGCGCAGCCCGGAATACGGTACCGCCAAACAGATGCTGTCCATGCGGGGGCGCTGGAAGGCGGGCAATGCCACGCACGCCTGGGTGTTCGACGCCCCGAATACGGAGGGCGGCATGAGCACCCGGGCGCTCGAACTGGAAGACCTGTCCGGCCCCGACGGCTACCATGTGCGCGCCACCGTGCATTGCTACGATGCGGCCGAAACCTGCGCCGTCTTCCATGAAAAACAGCAGAATCTGCTCGCGCCGAAACCGGCGGCGACCGCCGGCGATCTGGCGCTACGGCAGTGGCGGAATCACGTGTACGCCGAAGACTGCACGGTGCGCGCGGTCAACATGGCGCAGCCGCGCTATCCGGTTGACGCCCTGCGCGAAGGCAAAGGCGGCACCGTGCGTGTCGGCATCCTGTTCAACCGTTGCGGCAACGTACGCGACAGCTGGATCATGGAAAGTTCGGGACACCGCAGCCTGGACCGGGCCGCTCTCGGTGCCGCCGCGGATTGGCAGGTCAACCTCGACACGTTGCCGCCGGGCGGTTTGGAAAGGCGCATCGCCAGGGTCCCGATTCTTTTCCAGGCGGATCCGTAACGGATTCCGTGGCTCGGCCTCAGGCGCTCACGCCCACTCGCTCAAGCCTTCCGATTCGTACAGCGCCTTCCAGCTGGGCCGTGCTTTCATCAAGCTGGCCAGACGCGCCAGATTCGGATAGTCCAGCGCAGTTTTCGGCATGTTGCGCGACCAGCGCATCAGCATCACCAGCATGAAATCGGCTGCGCACGGCGCCTCGCCCAGCAGATACGGGCCGTTCTTGCCCAGATGCTCATCCAGATTGGCGAACACGGCGTGGATGCGCGCTTCGGCGGTGGCCTTGCCGGCCTCGGCATGGGCTTCGCCGGCGGCCTCCTGCGGATACCACCAGAGGCGGAACGGCGGCTGCAGGCTGTTGGCCAGATGGAACATCCACTGCAGGAACTCGCCGCGGCGGGCGCTGCCGAGCGCCGGAATAAGGCCGGCCTCGGGTTTGGCCTCGGCCAACAGCACCGCCATCGCGGCCGCTTCGCACATCGGCTTGCCGTCGACCAGCAAAGTCGGCACCACGCCGCTCGGATTCAGCGCCAGATATTCCGGGGTCTTGTGTTCGCGGGCGGCGATATCGAGCTTGACCAGCGTATGCGGCAGCTCCAGATCGATCAACAACCAATGCACCGCCAAGCTGGCGGCACCGGGGGCGTAATACAGGGTGTACATGGCGGACTCCTTCAGGTGCCGTGGCGGGCACGGTAATCGGCGAGGAAGCGTTCGATGCGGTCGAGCGCTTCGGTCATTTCGTCGGTGTTGGGCAGGAACACCACGCGCACATGATCGGGCTTCGGCCAGTTGAAGCCGGTGCCCTGCACCAGCAGCACCTTCTCCCGCTCCAGCAGTTCGGTGATGAAGGCCTGGTCGTCGGCGATCGGATACACCGCCGGATCGAACTTCGGGAACAGGTACAACGCGCCTTTCGGCTTCACGCAGCTGACGCCGGGGATGGCGGTCAAACGCCGCCAGGCCAGATCGCGCTGGCGCGCCAGCCGGCCGTCGGCGGCCACCAGGCGCTCGATGCTCTGGGTGCCGCCGAGCGCGGTCTGGATGGCGTACTGCGCCGGCACGTTGGCGCACAGACGCATCGAGGTCACGATGTTCAGGCCGTCGATGTAGTCCTTGGCGTGCGCGCGCGGTCCGCTCAGGATCATCCAGCCGGCGCGATAGCCGCAGGCCCGGTAGTTCTTCGACAGGCCGCCGAAGCTGATGCAGAACACGTCGTCGGCCAAGGACGCCATGGCGGTGTGGCTTTCGCCGTCGAACAGGGTCTTGTCGTAGATCTCGTCGGCGAACACGATCAGCTGGTGCTCGCGCGCGATCTGCAGCAGCGCTTTGAGCATCGGTTCGGGATACACCGCGCCGGTCGGGTTGTTCGGGTTGATCACCACCAGCGCCTTGGTGGCCGGCGTGATCTTCGCGCGCAGGTCGTCCAGATCCGGTTGCCAATCGGCCGATTCATCACACAGGTAATGCACCGGGCGGCCACCGGACAGCGACACCGCTGCGGTCCACAACGGGTAATCCGGCGCCGGCACCAGCACTTCGTCGCCGTCGTCGAGCAAGGCGTTCATCGCCAGCAGGATCAGCTCCGAGACGCCATTGCCGATGTAGATGTCCTCCATGCCGACGCCGCGGATGCCGCGCTCCTGCGCATAGTTCATCACCGCCTTGCGCGCCGAATAGATGCCCTTGGAATCGCTGTAGCCGCCGGCGCGCGGCAGGTTGCCGATGACGTCGCGTACGATGTCGTCGGGCGGATCGAAGCCGAACACCGCTAGGTTGCCGATGTTGAGCTTGATGATGCGGTGGCCGTCCTCTTCCAGCTGGCGGGCGCGTTCCAGCGCCGGACCGCGGATCTCGTAGCAGACCTCGTCGAGCTTGCGGGATTTCTTCAGGATCTTCATGGGCTACTCGAGCACCACCGGAATCTTGCCGATGCGCGCCTGCCACTGCTTCGGACCGGTCTCGTGCACCGATTCGCCGCGGGCGTCGACCGCGACGGTGACCGGCATGTCCTTGACCGTGAACTCGTAGATGGCCTCCATGCCCAGGTCTTCGAAGCCGACCACCTTGGCGGCCTTGATCGCCTTCGACACCAGATAGGCGGCGCCGCCGACGGCCATCAGATACACCGATTTGTGCTTCTTGATGGCTTCGATGGCGGCCGGGCCGCGCTCGGATTTGCCTATCATGCCGATCATCCCGGTCTGCGCCAGCACCTGCTCGGTGAACTTGTCCATGCGCGTGGCCGTGGTCGGGCCGGCCGGGCCGACCACTTCATCGCGAACCGGATCGACCGGACCGACGTAGTAGATCATCTTGCCGCGGAAATCGACCGGCAGCGGCTCGCCGCGGTTCAGCATCTCCACCATGCGCTTGTGCGCGGCGTCGCGGCCGGTGTACATCTTGCCGCTGAGCAGCAGGGTCTCGCCCGGCTTCCAGGTCGCGGTTTCGGCCGGGGTCAGGGTATCGAGGTCGACCGGGCGCGACTGCTTGAAGTCCAGCGCCAGCTTAGGCCAGTGCGCCAGCGACGGCGGCTCCAGACTGACCGGGCCGCTGCCGTCGAGCGTGAAGTGCGCGTGCCGGGTGGCGGCGCAGTTGGGAATCAGCGCCACCGGCAGGTTGGCGGCGTGGGTGGGAAAATCCTTGACCTTGACGTCGAGCACGGTGGTCAGGCCGCCCAGGCCCTGCGCGCCGATGCCGAGCGCGTTGACTTTCTCGTACAGCTCCAAGCGCAGCTCTTCGGCACGATTGGACGCGCCGCGCGCCTTCAGGTCGTTGATGTCGATCGGCTCCATCAGCGCTTCCTTGGCCAGCAGCATGGCCTTCTCGGCGGTGCCGCCGATGCCGATGCCGAGCATGCCCGGCGGACACCAGCCGGCGCCCATGGTCGGCACGGTCTTGATCACCCAGTCGACGATGGAGTCGGACGGATTGAGCATGGCGAACTTCGACTTGGCCTCGGAACCGCCGCCCTTGGCCGCGACGATGACCTCGACCGCGGCGCCCGGCACAACCTTCATGTTGACCACCGCCGGGGTGTTGTCCTTGGTGTTCACCCGCTTGCCGGCCGGATCGGCCAGCACCGAGGCGCGCAGCTTGTTGTCCGGGTGGTTGTAGGCGCGGCGCACGCCTTCGTTGACCATGTCCTCGACCGACATCGTGGCGTCCCAGCGCACGTCCATGCCGATCTCCAGGAACACGGTGACGATGCCGGTGTCCTGGCACAGCGGCCGGTGGCCTTCGGCGCTCATGCGCGAGTTGATCAGGATCTGCGCCATCGCGTCCCTGGCCGCGAGCGATTCCTCGCGCTCGTAGGCGGCGGCGAGATTGGTGATGTAATCGACCGGATGGTAGTACGAGATGTACTGCAGCGCGTCGGCGATGCTTTCGATGAAATCGGCTTGTTTGATGACGGCCATGGCGTTCTCCTTGGTCCGTCATTATAAACCGCGCCGGGGCGCGGTTCATGGCGTCAGTTCACGTTATCGGGCGGCCAACGCGGCCTGCATGTAGGCCCGCGCCTCGTCGGCCAGGTCGTCGTGGTCGAGCGCGTACTGGATGGTGGCCTCGACCAAGCCGATGCGGGTGCCGCAGTCGAAGCGGCGGCCTTCGAACTGGTAGGCCAGCACGCGCTGCCGTTCCAGCAGCGTGGCGATGGCGTCGGTCAGCTGGATCTCGCCGCCGGCGCCGGAGCGCGTGGTCTCCAGGATCGGGAAGATGTCGCCGCTGAGCACGTAGCGGCCGACCACGGCCAGATCGCTGGGCGCGGCTTCCGGCTTGGGCTTCTCGACGATCCGGCGGATCTCGCCGAAGCGGCCGGTGAAGTCCGGTGCGGCCACGATGCCGTAACTGGAGGTCTGCTCGCGCGGCACCTGCTGCACCGAGACCACGCTGGCGTTCTGTTGGCCGGCCAGGTCGACCATCTGGCCGAGCGCGCCGCGGCCCTTGCTCCAGATCAGGTCGTCCGGCAGCAGCACCGCGAACGGCTCGTCGCCGACCACCGGCCGGGCGCACAGCACGGCATGGCCCAGGCCCAGCGCCTCGGCCTGGGTCACGAACACGCAGCGCACATGCTTGGGCAGCACATCGCGGATCATCGCCAGCAATTCCGATTTGCCTGACTTCTCCAGCTTCTGCTCGAGTTCGTAGGCCTTGTCGAAATAGTCGGCCACCGCGTGTTTGTAGCGGTTGGTGACGAATACCAGGGTGTCGATGCCGGCCTCGATGGCCTCGTCGACCGCGTACTGGATCAGCGGCCGGTCGACCACCGGCAGCATCTCCTTCGGCACGGTCTTGGTGGCCGGCAGGAAACGGGTGCCCAGTCCGGCGACCGGAAACACGGCTTTTTTCACGCGGAATGCCATAAATCGTCCTTGGTTTATGCGGTTTGGTGCGTTTCGTTCATGAGCCGAGCAGATTCAGCAGCGGCTTCACGCTGCCCCAGTGCTTGCAGCTCGGGCACTGCCAGTGATGCGCGCGGGCGCCGAAGCCGCAATTGCCGCAACGGTAATTGGCGGAGCGCACCAGCAGCTGGTCGGTGATCTGCTTCAGCGTACGCAGGGTCTCGTTGGCGTCGCCGACCGGCTGCGCCACCGCCTTCTCCAGCAGCGCCGCCTCGCCTCGCACCGAGGGCCGCTGCAGCAGCTGCCGGGCTAGGAACTCCTGGGCCGCGACCGGGCCGTCGTCGCGCTCGATCAGTTCGGTCAGCGCCAGCAACGGAGTCACGCCGGCGTAGCGCTCGATCACCTCCTGCAGGAAGCCGCGGGCGCGCAGCAGTTCGCCGCGGCGTTCGTAGCACTCCATCAGCTGCGGCAGCACCTCCGGCAGGAAATCGACGTCGTGCCGTGCCACGCGCTCGAAGGCGCGGATGGCGGCGGTGTCGTTGCCTTCCAAGAGGTCCAGCCGGCCCTCGATCATGCCGGCGCGCACGCACTGCGAATCGGCCGAATACGCCAGCGCGATCTGGTCGCGGGCGGCTTTCGGATTGCCGTCGTGCAGGTGCTTCTCGGCCATCTCGCAGTAATAATGCGCGACGCTCTCGCCCATCGGCTCGCCGGAAATCTGCTCGTACTTGAGCGCGTGCGCGATGGCCTGCGGCCAATCGCGTTCGGCCTGGTAGATGGAAATCAGCTGCTGCAGCGCCTTCGGCGCATGCACGCCCATCTGCACCAGGTCGTTGAACAGGGTTTCGGCGCGGTCGAGCAGGCCGGCGCGCATGTAGTCCTCGCCGAGCTCGAGCGCGGCGCGGGTCTTCTGCTCCTCGCTCAGCCCGGTGCGCGCGACCAGATTCTGGTGCAGGCGGATGGCGCGATCGACCTCGCCGCGGCGGCGGAACAGGTGGCCGAGGGCGAATTGGGTCTCGACCGTGTCCTTGTCGACCTCGGCGATCTGCAGGAAGATCTCCAGCGCCTTGTCCTGCTGTTCGTTGAGCAGATAGTTCAGGCCGCGGAAATAGGTGTTGGACAGGCGCGAGATCTTGGCGCCGCCCTTGATTTCGCCACCGCGACGGCCGAGCAGCCAACCGATGGCGACAGCGGCGGGAATGAGCAGCAGCCAGGCGGCATGGGTCATCATGGGGCGCCGGCCCCCTCGGCCGTTCCGCGTTTCGGCGTGCCGTCCGCGCGCCGGTTCAGCAGCAGGCCGATGCTGGCCAAGGCGCCGCCGACCACCGCGCCGGCGAGCACGC
>JAYSFF010000021.1:0-30616 GCA_041913425.1 Arenimonas sp.
TGGCGAAGATCAGCTTCTGGATCAGCTTGGCGGCCTTGTCGGCGGCCGATTGGCCATAGTCGCGGGTGACTTCGACCTGCACGCCGTCGGGAACCACTTGCGAGCGCAGGCCGTCCAGGCGTTCGCGCACCGCGGCGGTGATGTCGGCGGCGTTGCTGCCGGGTTTTTTGGCGATGGCCACGGTGACCGCCGGCGCGCGGCCGGTGGCCGGACCGGCGCGGCCGGCCGGCGCGCCGTGCCACACCGACTGCGTCGGCGGTTCCAGACCTTGGCCGATGCGGGCGACGTCCGACAGACGCAGCGGACGGTCGCCGGACAGGCCGATGACCAGATCGGCGACTTCGCCGCTGTCGGCCAGGAAGCGGCCGGCCTGCACCGGCGTGGCGCCATCAGCGCCGACGCGGTCGCCGGCATGACGCGCTTGGTTGCTGGTCTGTAGCGCCTGCGCGATTTCATGCACCGACAGTCCGTAAGCGGCCAACCGGCCCGGATCGAGCTCGACCGTGACCGCTTGGTTGTAGGCGCCGAGGGTGTACACGTCGCGGGTACCGGGCACGCGCTTGAGTTCGGTTTCCAAGCTGTGCGCGACCTGCGCCAACGCCTGGCCGTCGATGGCCGGGTCGTCGCTCCACAACGTGAGCGCCATCACCGGCACGTCATCGATGCCCTTCGGCTTCACCAACGGCTGGCCGACGCCGACGCCGGGCGGCATCCAGTCCTGGTTGGAATACACCTGGTTGTACAGGCGCACGATGGCCGGCTGGCGTTCGACGCCGACCGTGTACTCGACGGTAAGCACCGCCATGCCCGGACGCGAGATCGAATATACGTGCTTGACGCCCTCGATCTCGGACAGTTTCTTCTCGAGCGGGAAACTGACCAACTGCTCGACCTGGCGCGCATCGGCGCCGGGGAACGGCACGAACACGTTGGCCATGGTCACGTCGATCTGCGGCTCTTCCTCCTGCGGCGTCACCAGCACCGCCACGAGACCCAGCAACAGGCCGAGAATGGCCAGGATCGGGGTCAACGGATTGTCCTGGAAGCGCGCGGCCAGCCGGCCGGAGATGCCGAGTTTGCCGGTATCCGCCATCTCAGCGCTCCTGTGCGGCGCGGAATTCGGCCAGCGCCTGCGCGGCGCGCACCGGATCGGCGGCCACGCGTTCGCCCTTCGCCAGGCCGGACAGTATTTCGATTTGGTCGCCGCGGCGTTCGCCGACGCGCACCTGGCGCAACAGCAGGCGGTCCTTGCCCAGCACGTACACGCCGGTCAATTCACCGCGCCGCCAGAGTGCGCTCTGCGGCAGCCAGACCGCGCCGGCGGCGCCACCGGCCGGGAAACGCACGGAAGCGACCTGACCGGGCATCAACGCGCCGGCATCGGCCGGCAGCTGCACGCGCACGGTCACGCTGTGCGCATCGGCATCGGCGCCGGGATACACGATCACTTCCGAGGCGGCCAACACGCGGCCGTCGGCCAGGGTGATATCGGCCTGCGGCGCGGCGCGCAACGCCGCCGCCACGCCCTGCGGCACCTGCACCTGGATGCGGAAACGGCCCGGGTTGAACACCCGCAGCAACGGCTGGCCGGGCGACACGCTTTCGCCCGGTTCGACCAGTCGTTGCGACACCACGCCGGCGTACGGCGCGCGCACCTGGGTGTAATCGGCCTGCTGCGCGGCCTGCGCCACCTGCGCTTCGGCGGCACGGGCCGCTGCTTGGGCGGCATTGCGCGCCGCCAAGGCCTGGTCGAGCTGCTGTTTCGACACGTATTGCTGCTGCGCCAGGCCGGCGAAGCGGCGATAGCTCGCTTCCGCTTCCACCGCCTGCGCCCGGGCCGCCGCCGCCTGCGCGCGTGCGGCTTCGGCGCCGGCGCGTTGCTCGACGCCGGTCAGCCGCAGCAACACCTGCCCGGCCGCGACCCGATCGTTGACGTCGACCGCGACCGAGGCGATCCGGCCCGCGGTCTGCGCGGTCAGGTCGGCCTGCTGCACGGCTTCGATGACGCCGTCCCAACGGCTGCCGGCATCGGCCGATGCGGCGTGCGGCGTGACCGCGGCGATGGCCTTCAGGTCCATGCCGGGAGCGGACGGCGGCTCGGACGAACAGGCGGCGAGGGCGGCGCTCAGGGCCAGGGCAAGTACGGTGTTCTTCATGTCGGATGGCGGCTCGTGGCGATGGGGTGGATTACTTGAAGTGGCTGCCGGCGGGCACGCCGAACAGCTTGAACAGCCAAGCGGCCGGGCAGAAGCCGGTCAGGCTGGCCTGGAACAGGTTCAGGCCGATGAACACGGTGAACCAGACGAAGTTGGGATGCACGTAGTGGGTCAGCAGCAGGCTGATCAGGATCATGACACCGGCGAAAGCCATCACGGCGCGGTCGAGATTCATGGCAAAACTCCTTTTGATTTGTTGAGGATTGGGAAATCGGTTGCGGACCGGATTCATTTCAGGCGTTCGATGCCGAGCGCGCTCAGCACGTGTTTTTCGTAAACCGGTTCGGAGGTGCCGTTGCGCATCTTGTACAGGAAATATTTCTCGAACGCGATCTTGGCGTAATGCACCCACTTGCCCATCTTGGTCCAGGTCACGTTGCGCGGCGGAATCTGCGGCAGCGCCACGAACGCGGCGCCGGTGTCGCCCATGTCGGCCAGGCAGACCGCGTTCCAGGTGCCTTCGAAATCGGCCGGCTTGCCGGTCGATTCGGCCGCGACGTTCTCGACGATGGTGGTCACCATCGATTCGATCATGAAGCCGGTCTTCGGCGCGCCGGTCGCCACCGGGGTGGCTTCCACCGGCGGAATGGTGACGCACACGCCGGCGGCGAAGATTTCGGGATATTTCACCGAGCGCATGTGCTTGTCGGTCAGCACGAAGCCGCGCGGGTTGCACAGGCCCTCGACCGCGGCCACGGCATCGACGCCCTTGAACGCCGGCAGCAGCATGGCGAACTTGAACGGCACCTCGTGCGTCTTCTTCTCGGCGCCGGTCTCGTCGCATTCGCTGACGTGTACCTTGCCCTGCTCGACGCCGGTGACCTTGGCGTTGACCAGCCACTTGATGTGGCGCTGGCGCATCTCGCTTTCCATCAGGCCTTTGGAGTCGCCGACGCCGCCCAGGCCCATGTGGCCGATGTACGGTTCGCTCGAGACGAAGGTCATCGGCACCTTGTCGCGCAGCTTGCGTTTGCGCAGGTCGGCGTCCAGGATCATGATGAATTCGTAGGCCGGGCCGAAGCAGCTGGCGCCCTGCACCGCGCCGACCACGATCGGGCCCGGATCCTTCAGGAATTCCTGGTAACGCTCCCAAGCCAGATCGGCATGCGGCGTAGTGCACACCGACTGGGTGAACCCGTCGTGCGGACCGGTGCCGGGTACTTCCTCGAAGGCCAGGCGCGGACCGGTGCAGATCAGCAGATAGTCGTACTCATGCACGTCGCCCTGGCCGGTGGCCACGGTCTTGGCCGCGGCGTCGATGCGTTCGATACGACGTGGCACGAAACGGATGTTCTTCTTGGCCAGATGCTCGCCGGCGTCCAAGGTGGTCTGCTCCGGCTGGCGCCAACCCACCGCCACCCACGGGTTGGACGGGGTGAAGCTGAAACGCGGCCCGTCGCCGAATACGGTGATCTCCGCACCCTCGCCCAGCTTGTGGCGGAGTTCATAGGCGGCGCTCATGCCGGCCAAACCGGCTCCCATCACGACAATCCGTTTCATTTAGCCCTCCCCGCCGTAGCCGGCTGTTTAGAATTGCAGGCATGATAATTAGATATTGCTAAATTAGTCAAGTCCATTGTAGAATGCCTTCCATGAGTACTCCGCCTTCCACCTTCGCCGGCGATGCCATGGCCGCCCAAGCCGACACCGCCGCCGACCTGCTCAAAGCCTTGGCCAATCCGCAACGGCTGCGCATCCTGTGCCTGCTGATCGAAGGCGAACGCAACGTGTCGCAGATCAACGAACAGGTACCGCTCAGCCAATCCGCGCTGTCGCAGCATCTGGCGGTGTTGCGCGAGAAAGGCCTGGTCGATACCCGCAAGCAGGCGCAGACCGTGTTCTACCGGGTCGCCGAAGGTCCGGTGCACCGAATCATACAGACCCTGCATGACATCTACTGCCCCGCCGGCCTCGATGCCGCCCCGGCCTCGCTGTGCGGCTCCTGAACATGTTTTCCCTTTTCAAGAGGTTGTTCGCCATGTCGAAATCCGTCTCCGTCAACGAAGCCGCCGAACGCGTCAAAGCCGGCGCGGTGCTGGTCGATGTCCGTGAAATCGAGGAGTTCCGCGCGGTGTCGGCGCCGGGTGCGGTCAACGTGCCGCTGTCGCTGATCCAGAAACTCGGTAAGGACGCCTACCGCAACCTGGGCGTCGACCCCGACCAGCCCGATCTGCTGGTGATCTGCCGCAGCGGCGGCCGCAGCGGCATGGCCTGCGGCGGCTTGGGCGACAACGCCATCAACGTCGACGGCGGCATGCTGGCCTGGGAAGCCGCCGGCCTGCCGACGCGCTGAACCGAAACGCCGTCGTGCGTCCGGTTTGAGTGCGATCAAGCCGGGCTGTGATGCCATGGACTAGACTGTCCGGCGTGAATCGCTTGCGCAAACCGATGCCCCTGATCCGTGCCATGGCGCTTTTCGCGGCCGTGCTGCTGGCCTGCGCGCCGGGCATCAGCCGCCTGCTCGCGCACGCGGGCGAAGCCAACGGCTGGGTCGAGCTGTGCACCAGCGAGGGCCTGCGTCGGGTGGCCTTGCCCGCCGATGAGGCACGGACACCGGCCGGTCCGGCACACCATGCCGATGCCGACTGCGGCTATTGCCCGCTCTCGACCGGTGCCGTACCGCCGCCGCCGTTGCCGCCGGCCGTCTTGGCCCGCATCGCGGATTCCCGACCGCCACGCGTTCACCGTGCGACGGTTTTCCTGCGCACCCCGCAATCGAGTTTAGGTTCACGCGGTCCGCCCACGGCCTGAAATCCGCAACCGTCGCCGCCGTCGAGATGGCGGCCGTCTTCTTTCGATTTCAGGAATCCCCATGCGCATCTCCCCGCTGGTGGCGGCCGTTGCCGCCGCCCTGTGTTTACCCGCCCACGCCGACAGCGGCGTGACTCCCTCCGCCACCCCGGCGCAAACCCTGGACGCCGTGCAAGTCCACGGCCAACGGCCGACGCCCCTGCCGCAGGCCGCCAACACCGCTGATGCCGACGCGCGCGCGGCCGGTGCCGCGCGCAGCGACGACAGCGCGGCGTTGCTCGACGGCTTCGCCGGCATCGCGCTGCAGGGCGCCGGCGGCGTCTCGGCCCTGCCCAGCCTGCGCGGTCTGGGCGACGACCGCGTGCGCATCAAGGTCGACGGCATGGATCTGGTGTCGGCCTGCGGCAACCACATGAACCCGCCGCTGTCCTACATCGCACCAAGCCAAGTCGGCGAGATCAGCGTGTTCGCCGGCATCACGCCGGTCAGCCTCGGCGGCGACAGCATCGGCGGCACCATCGCAATCAGCTCCGAAGCGCCGCGCTTCGCCGAGGCCGGACAAGGCATGTTGCAGGCCGGCGAACTCGGCCTGCGCTACCGCAGCAACGGCGAAGCGTTCGGCGCCGATGCGGCGCTGAACCTGGCCGGCGAACGGCTGGCATTCCGCTACCAGGGCGCGTTCGCGGATGCCGGCAACTACCGCGCCGGCGCGGCGTTCAAGCCGGCCGGCCCGACGGCCGCCGGGCGCGATGTGCTCGACGGCGAAACCGTCGGCTCCAGCGCGTACCGCAGCGTCAATCACCAGATCGGACTGGCTTTGCGCTTGAACGACCAACGCCTGAGTCTGGAGTACGCCGTGCAGGACATTCCGTTGCAGGGCTTTCCGAACCAGCGCATGGACATGACCCGAAACGACAGCGAACGGCTTAATCTGGGCTACGACGGCCGCTTCGGCTGGGGCACGCTGACCGCGCGCGCCTATCGCGAGCGCACCCGGCACGCCATGCAGTTCGGCGACGACAAGCTGTTCTGGTACGGTCCGCCGGACGGCGTGCCGGGCACGGTCTGCGGCACCGCGCCGGGCTGCGTGGCGGCCGGCATGCCGATGGACACCGAAGGCCGCAACACCGGGCTGTCGCTCAAGGCCGATGTCGCGGCCTCGGAACGCAGCGTGCTGCGCGCCGGCGCCGAGCTGCAACGCTACCGGTTGGACGACTACTGGCTGCCGTCCGGCAAGATGATGTGGCCGGATACGTTCTGGAACATCCGCGACGGCCGGCGCGAGCGCTTGGCCGCTTTCGCCGAGTGGGAAACGGCGTGGAACGCGCGCTGGCTGACGCAATTCGGGCTGCGCCGCGAGAACGTGCGCATGGACGCCGGCCCGGTACAGGCCTACAACGGCATGTTCAGCCCGATCGATGCCACCGTCTTCAACGCCGCCGAGCGCGAACGCCTGGACGCCAACCTGGATCTGACCGCCTTGACGCGCTTCACGCCATCGCCTGCGCACAGCCTGGAATTCGGCCTGGCGCGCAAGACCCGTTCGCCGAATCTGTATGAACGCTACGCCTGGTCCACGCATGGCATGGCGATGCGCATGGTCAATCTGGCCGGCGACGGCAACGGCTATGTCGGCAACCTGGCGCTGCGGCCGGAAACCGCGCACACCGCCAGCGTAAGCGCGCGCTGGCGCGGCGGCGGCGAAGACGGTTGGCAATTGACGCTGACACCGTACCTGACGCATGTCGATGATTACATCGACACCGAACGCTGCGTTTCGGCCACACCCTACGGCATGGCCTGCACGGCGCAGAACCTGGTGCGCGAAGACGGTTTCGTCTATCTGCGCTTCGTCAACGCGCAGGCGCGGCTGGCGGGCATCGACGTCCAAGCCGAATTGCCGCTGGCGCGCTCGGCGCGGTTCGGCGAATACCGGTTGCGCGCGCTGATGAGCGCGGCGCATGCCGAAAACCGCGGCACCGGCGACGGCCTGTACAACCAGATGCCGATGAACGCCAAGCTGGCGCTGCAACGCCGGCAAGGCCGTTGGACGCAGACGCTGGAAGCCGAACTGGTGGACGCCAAGACCGACGTATCCGCCGTCCGCAACGAGCTGCGCACCGCCGGTTACGGCCTGTGGCATCTGCGCGGCAGCTATGAACGCGGCGGTCTGCGGGTCGATCTCGGCGTCGACAACCTGTTCGACCGCTTCTACGCGCACCCGCTCGGCGGCGCGTACCTGGGCCAAGGCAAGACCATGTCGGCCGGCGATGTGCCGTGGGGCGTGGCGGTACCGGGCAAAGGCCGCTCGCTGTATGCCGGGGTGAGTTGGCGATTCTGAGCGGCAACGGAAAACGGGATGGCACAGACCATCCCGTTTCCGTTACGCGCGGCGGCAATCAGGCCGCGGCGGTGAACTGCTCTTCTTCGGTCGAACCTTTCAGCGCGGTGGTCGAGCTGGTGCCGGCCTGGATGGTCTGCGTCACCGTGTCGAAATAGCCGGTGCCCACTTCACGCTGGTGCTTGACCGCGGTGAAGCCGCGCTCGGCGGCGGCGAACTCGCGCTCCTGCAGTTCCACGAACGCGCTCATCTGGCGGCGTGCGTAGCCGTGCGCCAGATCGAACATGCCGTAGTTCAGGCTGTGGAAGCCGGCCAGGGTGATGAACTGGAACTTGTAGCCCATCGCGCCCAGCTCCTTCTGGAATTTGGCGATGGTGGCGTCGTCCAGGTTCTTCTTCCAGTTGAAGCTCGGCGAGCAGTTGTAGGCCAGCAATTTACCCGGGAACTTGGCATGGATCGCCTCGGCGAACTTGCGCGCGAATGCCAGATCCGGCTTGCCGGTCTCGCACCACACCAGGTCGGCGTACGGCGCATAGGCCAGGCCGCGCGAGATGGCCTGGTCGATGCCGGGCCTGGTCTTGAAGAAACCTTCCACCGTGCGTTCGCCGGTGCAGAACGGCTTGTCGTTGTCGTCGATGTCGGAGGTGATCAGATCGGCGGCTTCGGCGTCGGTGCGCGCCACCAGCAGGGTCGGCACGCCCATCACGTCGGCGGCCAGGCGCGCGGCGATCAGCTTCTGCACCGCTTCCTGGGTCGGCACCAGCACCTTGCCGCCCATGTGTCCGCATTTCTTCACCGAGGCCAGCTGGTCCTCGAAGTGCACGCCGGCCGCGCCGGCCTCGATCATCGCCTTCATCAGCTCGAAGGCGTTCAGCACGCCGCCGAAACCGGCTTCGGCGTCGGCCACGATCGGCTGCAGCCAATCGATGCCGTCGTTGCCTTCGGCGTGGTGCAGCTGGTCGGCGCGCAACAGCGTATTGTTGATGCGCTTGACCACCTGCGGCACCGAGTTGGCCGGATACAGAGACTGGTCGGGATACATTTCGCCGGCCAGGTTGGCGTCGGCCGCCACCTGCCAGCCGCTGAGGTAGATCGCTTTCAGCCCGGCCTTCACCTGTTGCATGGCCTGATTGCCGGTCAGCGCGCCGAGCGCGTTGACGAAGTCCTCGCTGTTCAGCGACGCCCACAGTTTTTCGGCGCCGCGGCGCGCCAGCGAATGTTCGACCGGCACGGTGCCGCGCAGGCGCACCACTTCGGCGGCGGTGTAGCCGCGGGTGATGCCGGCCCAACGGGCGTCGGTCTGCCAATGCTGTTCGAGTTGTTCGGTGCTGAGGGTCTGGGTGTTCATGGCGTGGCTCCTGGGGTCAAAGGGATTCGTAGGCGGGCAGGGTGAGGAAATCGGCGAGTTCGGGCGAACGCACCAGGGTTTCGAGCAGGGCGATGGCTTCGCCGACCTTGTCGTGGCCGAGCACCGCTTCGCGTTGCAGGCGGCCCGGCAGCGCCAACAACGCGGCGTCGAACAGGCCCCAGCACAGCAGGGTGCCGTCGCTCAGATGCAGGTTTTTCTTGTGCAGCCACAGCCAGAGTTGGCTGCGGCAGATCTCGGCGGTGGCGGCGTCTTCCATCAGGCCGTGGATGGCCACGCACCCGGTGCCGGACAGCCAAGCCGCCAGATAGCGCACGCAGACTTCGACGGTGTCGTTGAAGCCTTCCGGCGTGATGCTGCCGTGGCAGGGTTTCAGCAGGTCGGCGGCGGCGATGTCGCTATCCGGCAGCACCTCAAGCTGGTTCGGGCCGTCGAATGCGGCGTCGAACACCGCGCGCGCCACCGGAATCAGGCCCGGATGCGCGACCCAGGTGCCGTCGTGGCCGAGGCCGGCTTCGCGCTGCTTGTCGGCGCGCACCTTGGCCAGCGCCGCGTCGTTGGCGGCGGCGTCGCGCTTGTTCGGAATCTGCGCCGCCATGCCGCCCATGGCCAGGATGCCGCGCCGGTGGCAGGTCTGCACCAGGCGCGTGGCGTAGCTGTGCAGGAAATGCCGGGTCATCGCGATCTGGCCGCGCTCCGGCAACATGAAGCCCGGCTGCCTGTGCAGGGTCTTGATGGCCGAGAAGATGTAATCCCAGCGCCCGCAGTTCAGGCCGACGATGCGTTGCCGCAGGGCGTGGATGATTTCGTCCATGGCGAACGCCGCCGGCAGGGTCTCGATCAGCACGGTGACCTTGCATTGCCCGGCCGGCAGGCCGAGCGCCGATTCCAGATGCGACAGCACGGTCTCGATCCACCGCGCTTCGGCCGCCGACTGCAGTTTCGGGATGTACAGGAACGGGCCGCGCCCGCGTTCGGCCAGGATGCGGGCGTTGTGGAAGGCGAACAGGCCGAGGTCGAACAGGGTCGCCGACAGCCGCACGCCGCCGACCTCGACATGCTTCTCGTCCAGGTGCAGGCCGCGCGGACGCACCATCAGCAGGGTGGCGTGCGCCGGATCAAGCGCGTATTCCGGCGCATCGGCATCCTGACGCCAACGCAGTTCGCCGCGCACCGCCGCCTGCAGCACGCGCTGGCCGGCCAGCACATTGGCCCAAGTCGGCGCGGTGGAATCCTCGAAATCGGCCATGTACACGTTGGCGCCGGAATTCAACGCGTTGATCACGGTCTTGGCGTCGACCGGGCCGGTGATTTCCACCCGGCGGTCGCGCAGGATGTCCGGCACCGGCGCGGCGCGCCAGTCGTCGGCACGCAGATTTGCGGTATCCTCGGCGAAGGCGGGTACCCGACCCTTATCCTGTTGGCGTTGGCGCAATAGCGCCTGCCGGCCCGACTCGAAACGGCCATGCAGATCGCGCAGGAACGCGAGGGCCTCGGCATCCAACACGGCGGCATCGCCGGCCACGGGCAAGGGCGCATGGCGGAGGTCGGGGAAATCCGGTTCGGGCTGTTTTTGGGCGAGGGACATGGCAGGGCTCCTTTGCTGAAACCCTAGACCCCCGACTGATTATTTGACAAAGCAAATATTTAAATAAATACTATTAACTCAAATTATACGAACAGCTTAAGGCAGGAAAATCATGGCCAAGACGCCGAGCAAACCCGCCAAAAAGAAAGCCCAACCGCGCTTTTATTACAAGGCCGACCGCCTGAAACCCCTACGCGCCTTCTGCCAAACCGCGCGGTTGGGCTCGGTATCGCGGGCGGCGGAATCGCTGTTTTTGAGCCAACCGGCGGTGACCCTGCAGCTGCAGGCCTTGGAACGTGAATTCGGCACGCGGCTGTTCGAGCGTTTCGGCCGGCGCTGGACCCTGACCCAGGAAGGCACGGCTCTGTATGAACTGGCGCGGCCGCTGGTGGAGGGTCTGGACCGGATCGACAAGGACTTCCAGGAAAAAGTCGGCAACCAGGAAACCGCCGAATTGCATATCGCTGCCGGGAGTTCGACGATTTTGTACCTGCTTCCGGAAATCGTGTCCAAATTCCGCGAAAAGCACCCGAAAGTCCAGCTTTTCCTGCATAACGTGACCGGCCAAGACGGCCTTGGCCTGCTCCGCAACGACGGCTGCGACCTGGCTGTGGGCTCGGTGTTGGACGTGCCGAGCGATTTGATTTACAACCCGGCCTACAGCTTCGACCCGATGCTGATCATGGCCAAGGACCACCCGCTGGCCAAGAAAGACAGCATCAAGCTGGCCGACCTCTCGCCCTACGGCCTGATTCTGCCGCCCAAACGCCTGAGCACTTGGCGCCTGGTCGATCTGGTGTTCCAGAAGAACCGCGTGCCCTACACCGTGGCGCTGGAAGTGGGCGGCTGGGAAGTGATCAAACAGTACGTGGCGATGGGCCTGGGCATCTCGATCGTGACCGGCATCTGCCTGAGCGAGGCCGACAACCAGCGCCTGGTGATGCGCAACATGAAGGAATACTTCCCCTCGCGCAGTTACGGCGTGGTGATGCGCAAGGGCAAGCTGCTGTCGCCGGCGGCACAGGCGTTCGCTGAGCTGGTGAAACCGGGCACCATCCCCAGCCGCAGCTATTTCGAAAGCGGCCACTCCGAACGCTGAATCAATCGCCTTTGCAGCTCGGGCTGCGGCCCAGAGCACGCTCCAATCTGCTCGGCGCGCACACCGGCTCCGGCGCGGGTTTGGCGGCACGCTGGCGTTCGGCCATGCGCGCCTGCTGCCATTGCGCCACCTTGGCGCGCACCTGCGGCAAGGCCGCCAAGGCGGCCTTTTCGCCCTCCAGAATCGCGCGCTGGCGCTGTTCGAAGTCGGCCGGGCCGATATCACCGACGCGCGGCCGGATGATGACATCGGCGCGCGCCAGCTCCTGTTCACCCAACCGCTGGCCCATGATGGCGATGGACTGGTTGACGATGCCGAGCAGGCCGTCCGGCTTGGCGCCGTTGGCCTTGGTCGAGATGTCGACCGCGATCACCAAGTCGGCGCCGAGCTGGCGCGCGGCGTCGACCGGCACCGGACTGACCACGCCGCCGTCGACATAGGTGTATTTGCCGATCACGACCGGCTCGAACACGCCGGGAATGCTGCTGGAGGCGCGCACCGCCTGGCCGGTGTTGCCGCGGGTGAACACGGTGCGCTTGCCGGTCTCCAACTGCGTGGCGACCACCGCCAGCGGCTTGCGCATGCGTTCCAGCGGTTTGCCGCCGACGCCGGCGTTGACGTAATCCTGCAGTTTCTGGCCCTTGATCAAGCCGCCGGAGAACAGGCTGATGTCGCGGATTTCGGCTTGATCCAAAGCCACCGCCTGGCTTTGCAGGCGGTACGGATCCATGCCGCTGGCATACAGCGCGCCGACCACGCTGCCGGCGCTGGTGCCGGACACCACCACCGGCTCGAAGCCGTTGGCCTCCAGCATCTTGATCACGCCGATGTGCGCGAAGCCCTTGGCGGCGCCGCCGCCCAAGGCCAGGCCGATGCGCGGCTTCGGCGGCGGCATGGGTTTGGCGACGACGGCCGGCGCCTCCGGCGCGCTCGGGCGCGTGGGCGTGCAGGCGGCGAGCAAGGCGACGGCCAACAGGCAGGCGCCGAGCGGCAGCAATCGGGAAGCATGAGCAATCATGGCCTTAGTGTAGCCCAGGCCCGATTCGCCAAGGCCGGGCCGCGCGGCTAAAATATAGGCCTCATTCATCCGGAACACCGAAGCCATGTCCGACACCCCGCCCGACCGCCTGGCGCTCGACCGCCGCAGCCCCTACTTCGACGAAGCCGCCCTGGAGCGTGGCATCGGCGTGCGCTTCAAGGGCGTGGAGTACACCAACGTGGCCGAATACTGCGTGTCGGAGGGTTGGATCCGCCTGCCGGTCGGCAAGTCGCTCGACCGCCGCGGCAACGCCATGACCTTCAAGCACACCGGCCCGGTGGAAGTCTGGTATCTCACCTGAGCCGACCATGAGCCGATGAAAAACCGCCCGGAGGGGCGGTTTTTTCTTGCACTCACGCGCTGTGGCACTCACGCGCGCACCACGGGCACCCGTTGATCCGCCGCGGCGGCCAGTTGCGTCGGGCCTCGGCCAAGGCGCTTTGGCAATGCGGATGCACGCCCAGATCAAGCCGATACGGCTCGGGCGGCAGGTACGGGCAGCCGGCGGTGATGTTGTGGACTTCGTGTTCGCCGTTGAGCTGGGTGCGGGTGTTGATGACGAATCGCTGCATCGCCTGCGCTTTTCCTTGGATGGCCCGGAGCCCGCTCCGGAACCGACGGGGAGCGCCCATCCTCGCTTCCGAGGAGGCTCCGGTCAATTGGAAAAATTCCTAGATGCAATAATCAGCCGGTCAATAGTGCCCGCAACACACGTGGCCTTGCCTTCAATGCGGCCGCAAGAAACGCGAACCCGGATAACTGCCGATACGGCAACCGGCCTCCCGGGCCATCCACCACGCGGCTGATGTGCAGCCTCGATGCCGAAGCCAAGGCAATCAGGTCGGTCAGCATATCGCGGTTCAAGTCCCACGCCGGAATGCCCGCATCCCTGGCATGAATATGGATCGGGAGTCCGCCGATATCGGGCACATCGCTGACCGTCAGGATTTCGGCGCGCCGGAATGTAGACCGCGCCAAAGCAATGACTTCGGCATTGTCACTGCACACCAGAACACGGCGGCCCGCCAACTTGCCGACTAGGCTTCGGAAAAAACGGCCGACATCGGTCACGTAGTCGGTATGACGGACGTGGATCGCATCGTAATCGGAACCGAGACCGGCGATGCGGCTGCGGATATGCAGCGCCAAATTCGGTTGCAGGCGCAGCCGTCGCAACGCATCCAGCGATATGGTGCCGCCGCCATGCTGGTGATGCAGCAGGCAGGCCTGCGGGTAATGACGGGTTGGATCGAACGTGAGTGCCTGCATTGTACGGGTCTCTGCAAAGCCTTTGTCCGGCATGCTCCAGACCTTTTCATAGACCTGCAGCCGCCCCTGTACCGCATCGGGATACGCGGTGGCGGAATTCAGCTGCTGCAGCCGTTCAGGCGTCAAGCGCAATTCGGCATGGTGGCCGTCGGCCACACGGAAATAATTTTCGAGGTCGTCGCCGAAAACGGCAGCGGCGGTATCGACAATCAACCTACGTCCATACGCGTCGGCATAGCGCCAGCAAGATTCGATCTGGCACAGCACATCGTTGAAACCGCCTTCAGGGCGGCACAGTACGAAACGCTCAGACACCCCGGTGTTTACCCCGGATCGGCGCGTACCAGGCGCGGATCCTGGCGATGTCGGCATCCATGTCGTCGCTGAGCTCGATCAACGGGCCGATGCCGATGGTCTTGTTGGCGTAATCGAAATAGGCGCACAGCACCGGCGCATCGGCTTTCTTGGCGATTTTCCAGAAGCCGGTCTTCCACTGGGTCACCGCCTTGCGGGTGCCTTCCGGTGCCAGCAGGAACCACATACGCTCGGCGGCGACCATCTGCTTGGCTACCTGGTCGGCGATGCCGCCCGGGGCCGCGCGGTTGACCGGAATGCCGCCCAACCACTTCAGCAGCGGGCCCAGCGGCCAGGCAAAGGCCTCCTGCTTGCCCATGAACACCAGGTGCAGATCCATCGCGGCCTTGGCCATCAGGCCCCAGATGGCGTCCCAGGCCGAGGAGTGCGGCGCGGCGATGATCACCATTTTGTCGCGGTCGGGCCACTCGCCGGCCATTTTCCAGCCGGCCAAGGACATGGTCTTCAGCGCGGCGGCCATCAGCCAACGCGGCGTGTTCGCGCGCGGGGCATTGGCGGGCAGGGGCAATACGGTCGGCATCAGTCGTCGCTCAGGTGGCGTTTGCTTCGATCCTGCTTGAGTGTGCCATGCAGGCGTTTGCTTTCCAAGCGTTTGCGCTGCGAGGAACGGGTCGGCTTGGTGGCCACGCGCGGCTTCGGCGGCTCCAAGGCCGTGCGCACCAGCGCCGCCAGACGCGCGCGCGCGTCCTCGCGGTTCTGCTCCTGGCTGCGGAAGCGCTGGGCCTGGATGATGATCTCGCCGACTTCGGTGATGCGCTGGTCACGCTTTTTCGCCAGGCGCTGCTTGACCTCGTCCGGCAAGGCCGACGAACCCCAGATGAAAAAGCGCAACTCGATGGCGGTGGACACCTTGTTGACGTTTTGGCCGCCGGGGCCGCTGGAACGGATGGCGCGCTCGATCAGCTCGTGCTCGGGAATGGCGATGCGCTCGCTGACCGCAATCATGCCGGCTCCGGCAAGCCGAAAAAGGCCCGCGCCGTGGCGGTGCTGGCGGCGGCGGTGCGCTCGAGCGTCTCGCCGCGGTCGCGCGCAAGCTCTTCGACGATGTGGCGCAGATGCATCGGCTCGTTTCGCCGATGCGAGGGCATCGGCCGCACCGTGCGCGGCAGCAGATAGGGCGCGTCGGTCTCCACCATAAGCCGGTCGGCAGGGATGTTGTTGACGATCTCGCGCAGATGCAGGCCACGGCGTTCGTCGCACAGCCAGCCGGTGATGCCGATGTGGTAGTCGGCGTCGAGGTAGTCGAACAGCTCCTCGCGCGTGCCGGTGAAGCAATGCACCACGGCCGGGCCGATTCGGCCCTCGAACTCCTTCATCACGCCCATGAAGTCGGCGTGGGCGTCGCGTTGGTGCAGGAACAGCGGCTTGCCGGACTCCACGGCCAGCTCCAGTTGACGTTCGAAGGCGCGGCGCTGGGCCGGGCGCGGCGCGAAATCGCGGAAGTAATCCAGGCCGCACTCGCCCACCGCCACCACCTGCGGATGCGCGTGCAGGGCGCGCAGCTCGGCTAGGCACTCGTCGGTCACCTCCACCGCATGGTGCGGGTGCACGCCGGCGGTGGCGTACAGGAAGCCCGGATGCGCCTGAGCCAGTTCCAGCGCTTTCGGCGAACCGGCGCGCGAGGCGCCGGTAACCACCATCTGCGCCACGCCGGCCCCGCGCGCGCGCGCCAGCACCGCGTCCAGGTCGTGGTCGAAGCTTTCGTGGCCGAGGTTGACGCCGATGTCAATCAGTTGCATGGCAGTATTGTACCGCCGGCATGGGCGGACACGGGGTTCGCCTCTACAATATCGCCATGCCCGATTTCCCGATCCAATCCCTGCTGCCGGATATCCTGTCCGCGCTCGACGGCCACGCCCGGCTGGTGCTGGAGGCGCCGCCCGGCGCCGGCAAGACCACTCAGGTGCCGCTGGCCCTGCGCATGGCCGGCTGGCTGCAGGGCCGCAAGATCCTGATGCTGGAACCGCGGCGGGTGGCCGCGCGCGCGGCCGCCGGCTTCATGGCCGGGCAACTGGGTGAGGCCGTGGGCGAGACGGTCGGCTACCGCATCCGCTTCGAGTCCAAAATCTCGGCCACGACGCGCATCGAAGTGCTGACCGAAGGCCTGCTGACCCGGCGCATCCAGGATGATCCGCTGTTGGAGGACGTGGGCGCGATCGTGTTCGACGAATTCCACGAACGCCATCTGGCCGGCGATCTGGGCTTGGCCTTGGCGCTCGATATCCAACGCCAGCTGCGGCCGGATCTGCGCATCCTGGTGATGTCGGCCACGCTCGACGGCGAACGCCTGGCCAAGCAGCTCGACGCGCCGCGGCTCAGCAGCGAAGGCCGCAGCTTTCCGGTCGAGATCGCGCATTTCCCGGCGCGCAAGGACGAGGCGCTGAATTTCCAGGCCAAACGCGCGGTCGAGCATGCGCTGGCGCAACAGCCCGGCGACGTGTTGGTGTTCCTGCCCGGCCGGCGCGAAATCAACGCCCTGCAGGATGCTCTGGCGCCATTGGCGAATGATGGGCTGGAAATCCTGCCGCTGCACGGCGATTTGCCCATCGAGCAGCAGACCCGCGCCTTGGAACCCGCGGCCGAAGGCGTGCGCCGCGTGGTGCTGGCCAGCAATGTGGCCGAATCCAGCGTCACCCTGCCGGGCGTACGCGTGGTCATCGATTCCGGCTTGGCGCGCGAACCGCGCTTCGACCCGAACTCCGGCTTCAGTCGGCTGGAAGTCACCGCGATTTCGCAGGCCTCGGCCGACCAACGCGCCGGGCGCGCCGGACGTGTCAGCAGCGGTTGGTGCTACCGACTGTGGCCGGCCTCGCAGCGGCTGGATCCGATGCGCCGCGCCGAAATCCAGCACAGCGAACTGGGCGCCCTGGCGCTGGAGCTGGCGGCCTGGGGCAGCATGGATCTGCCATTCGTGGACGCGCCGCCGAGCGGCGCGCTACAGGCCGGCCGCGACCTGTTGCAGTCCTTGGGCGCGTTGGCCGACGACGGCCGCATCACGCCGCTGGGCAAGCGGATGCTGGGGCTGGGCACCCATCCGCGTCTGGCCGCGATGCTATTGGCCGTGCACGACGAGACCGAAAAAGCGCTGGCCTGCGATCTGGCGGCACTGATCGAGGCGCGTGATCCGCTGCTGGGCGCGCGGCGCGACGATTGGCAGGCGCGCTGGCAGGCGCTGGCCGATTTCCGCGCACGCAAATCCGTGCCGGGCGCCAGCGCGGCGGCACTGAAACAACTCGACCTGACCGCAGCGCAGTGGCGGCGCCGGGTTCGCTGCAACGGGAGTCCGCCGGCGTCGGTGCCGGCACATGCGCTCGGCGACGTGCTGCTGCACGCGTTTCCGGACCGCATCGCCAAGCAGCACGACAGCGAACCGTTGCGCTACCAGCTGGCCAGCGGCCGCATGGCCCGCCTGCATCCGGAAAGCAGCCTGTACGGCGAAGCCTGGCTATGCGCCAGCGAGCTGCGTTTCGAGGCCAAGGAAGCGCTGG
Organism: Arenimonas sp.; assembly: GCA_041913425.1. Taxonomy (GTDB): domain Bacteria; phylum Pseudomonadota; class Gammaproteobacteria; order Xanthomonadales; family Xanthomonadaceae; genus Arenimonas. Next base: position 17,533 of record JAYSFF010000021.1, read on the forward strand.
TGCTGCGCGCGGCGCCGATTGACGAACACCGGCTGCGCGATGATTTCCCGGAACGCTTCCGCGAAGACGATGTGGTGCGCTGGGACGAGACACGCAACGCCCTGCTGTCGCGGCGCGAGAAGCGCTTCGCGCAGATCGTGCTGTCCAGCCAATCGCTGGGCAAGGTCGATCCGGAACTGGCGGCGGCCGCGCTGTGCGCGGTGGTACGACAGAAAGGACTTTCCGTGCTGCCCTGGAACGGCAAAGCCGCGCAGTTCCGCGCGCGCGTCGCGTTCCTGCGGCGCGCCATGCCGGAGTTGGGCTTGCCCGATTGCGGCGATGCGGCATTGCTCGATGGCTTGGAAACCTGGCTGAAGCCGGCGCTACACGGCAAATCGCGTTTGGACGCGCTGGACGCCGGCGACTTGGGCGAGGCGTTGTACGCGCCATTTGATTGGAACACGCGCCGGCAGATCGACCGTTTGGCGCCGGCCGCGTTGACCGTACCGTCCGGATTGGAGCGCGCGCTGAACTACGATGAAGACGGCCCGCCGGTGCTGGCGGTGAAGCTGCAGGAACTGTTCGGCTTGGCCGAATCGCCGAAGGTGGCCGACGGCCGCGTGAGCGTGATGCTGCATCTGCTCTCGCCCGGCGGCAAGCCGCTGCAGATCACCCAGGACCTGCGCAACTTCTGGAACAGCACCTATGCCGAGGTCAAGAAGGAGATGAAGGGCCGCTATCCACGCCACCCCTGGCCGGACGACCCCTGGAACGCACCGGCCACGCACCGCGCCAAGCCGCGGGGAACCTGATAGGCTGAGCGGACGGCCATTCCGGCCGCGCCGGGAAATGCTCATGATACGAAACATCGTTTTCTGCCTGGGTCTGTGCGCCGCCACCGCCTCGGCCGCACCATCCGAAACCTGCCCGGCGCCGCCGGCATCCGCTACTGCGCCGTCGGTCGATACCGCCGCGCTCGACGCCTACATCCAGCAGGGTCTGCGTGACTGGAAGCTGCCCGGCGTCTCGGTGGCGGTGGTGAAAGACGGCCGCCCGGTGTACGTGAAAGGCTTCGGCACGCGCTCGCTGCAGGACGGCGGCGCGGTGGACGCCGACACCCTGTTCGGCATGATGTCGACCACCAAGGCGATGACCGCGCTGGCGCTGGCGATGCTGGTGGACGAAGGCAAAGTCGGCTGGGACGATCCGGTGACCAAGCACCTGCCCGGCTTCGCGCTCTCGGACCCGTACGTGACCCGCGACCTGCGCGTGCGCGATTTGCTGACCCACAACAGCGGTCTGGGCAACACCGATCTGCTGTGGGCGCGCGGCGACTTCGACGCGCGCGAGATCATCGCGCGCCTGCGCGGCCTGCCGCTGTCGTATCCGCTGCGCGGCGGCTTCGCCTACCAGAACGTGATGTACCAGGTGGCTGGCGAAGTGATCGGCGCGGCCTCGGGCATGCCGTGGGCGGATTTCGTCGACGCGCGCATCCTGAAGCCCTTGGCCATGACGCGCTCGTATCCGACCTTGGCGCGCATGCAGGCCGCGCGCGGCGGCAACGTATCGGCGGCGCATTTCGACATCGACGGCAGGATCCACGTCATCGCCGAATCGCCGGTGGATGCGGTGCCGGCCGCCGGGGCCGCCTGGTCGACCGCGGCGGACACGGCCAAATGGCTAAGCTTCATGCTCGGCAACGGCTGTGCGGGCGGAACGCGTCTGGTGTCGATGGCGAATTTCCACGAGTTGCTGAAGCCGCAGGCGATGGTGCCGACCGGCGAGTTCTACCCGACCGCCAAGCTGACCCGGCCGCACTGGACCAGCTACGGCCTGGGCTGGTTCCAACAGGATTACCGCGGCCGCTTCGTGGCCATGCACACCGGTTCGATGGACGGCCGCACCGCCATCATCGGCCTGATGCCGGAAGAAAACCTGGGCGTATACATATTCGGCAACCTGGACCACGCCGAATTCCGGCACGCGCTGATGTGGAAGCTGTTCGACGCCTACACCGGCGCGCCGGCGCGCGACTGGAGCAAGGAGTTGCTGGTCCTGTACGGCGGAATGCACGCCGATGCCAAGGCCGCGGAAGCCAAGCAGGAGGCGGCGCGCGTGCGCGGTACCAAACCCTCGCATGCGCTGGCGGCATACGCCGGCACCTACCGGCATCCGGCCTATGGCGATGTCACCGTCAGCCGCGCCAACGGCGGGCTGTATCTGACCATGGGCCCGCTACCGGACAATGCCGGTGCGCTGCAGCATTGGCATTACGACAGCTTCCGGGTGAAGCTGGGTGATGGCCGCTACGGCTGGAACCCGGTCATTTTCCGCGCCGGCGCCGACGGCGGCATCGCGGCCCTGCGCCTGTTCGACGACAGCAGCGACGCGCTCGAATTCAAACGCGTGGCGAAACCCTGAGCGGTGCGGAAAACCCGCGTGATGCGGGTTTTCCGGTCAGCCCGGCTCCTGCCGCCACTGTCCTGGCGGCAGGCCATCCAGGCGGTGCGGCCCGACCGAAATGCGCACCAGCCTCAGGCACGGCAGACCGACGGCGGCGCACATGCGCCGCACCTGGCGGTTGCGGCCTTCCTTGATGGTGAGTTCGATCCAGCCGTCCGGCACGCTTTTGCGGAAGCGCACCGGCGGATCGCGCGGCCACAGCCAATCCGGCGCATTGGCCAGGATATGCGCCTGCGCCGGCAAGGTCGGTCCGTCGTTCAACGTGACGCTGGCGCGCAGTTGCGCCATCTGCGCCTCCTCCGGTACGCCCTCGACCTGCACCAGATAGGTCTTCGGCCATTTGAATTTCGGCGAGGAGATCTGCGCGATGCGGGCGCCATCGTCGGACAGCAGCAGCAGGCCTTCGGAATCGGCGTCCAGACGGCCGGCGGCATACACGCCGGCCGGCAGGCCGAAGCCGGCCAAGGTCGGACGCGGCGGCTCGCTGCGGTCGGTGAATTGCGTCAGCACGCCGTACGGCTTGTTGAAAGCGATTAACATAAGCCCAGTGTAAACCAATCCCAAGGCCGCCATGACCGCCACGCATCCCCTGCGCCGCCTGCGCGTCTTCGCCGCGCCCTACCGCAGCCGCATCCGCCGCGGCGTGGCGTTCTCGGTGCTGAACAAGTTCTTCGACGTGCTGCCCGAGATCCTGATCGGCGTCGCGGTCGACGTCGTGGTCAACCAGCGCGAGTCGTTCCTGTCGCGCTTCGGCATCGCCGATCCGATGCAGCAGCTCTGGCTGCTGGTCGGGCTCACGGTGGTGGTCTGGGTCTGCGAATCGCTGTTCGAATACCTGCACGCGCTGACCTGGCGCAATCTGGCGCAGAACCTGCAGCACGACCTGCGCCAGGCCGCCTACGCGCATGTGCAGAAACTGCCGCCGGATTTCGTCGGCCGCGAACGCGCCGGCCGGCTGATGGCGGTGATGAACGAGGACGTCAACCAGATCGAGCGCTTCCTCAACACCGGCGCCAACGACCTGATCCAGGTGTTCGTGTCGTCCCTGCTGGTCGGCGCGGTGTTCTTCACCCTGACCGCCAGCACCGCGGTGTTGGCGCTGCTGCCGGTGCCGTTGATCCTGGCCGGCGCGTTCTGGTTCCAGAAGCGCCTGTATCCGCGCTATGCCGCGGCGCGCGAGGCGGCGGCCGGGGTCTCCAACCGACTGGCCAATAACCTGCACGGCATGAGCACCATCCAGGCCTACACCGCCGAGGATTTCGAAGCCGAGCATCTGCGCGCCGCCAGCGACGCCTACCGCGCCCGCAACGCCGACGCCATCCGCTTCGCGGCGGCGATCACGCCGGTGATCCGCATGGCGATCCTGGCAGGGTTCGTGATGACCCTGCTGTACGGCGGCCATCTGGTGCTGCAGAAACAGCTCGGCGTCGGCAGCTATTCGGCGCTGGTGTACCTGACCCAGCGCCTGCTGTGGCCGATGACGCGTCTGGCCGACATGACCGACTTGTACCAGCGCGCGATGGCCTCGGTGAACCGGGTGATGGACCTGTTGCAGACCGTGCCCCCGGCCAACGGCGCGCACCCCGGTGCGCTACCGGCGAGGGGCGAGCTACGCGTCGAGCAGGTGCGTTTCGCCTATGACGGCCGGCCTGTATTGCAGGGCGTGAGCCTACACGTGCCGGCCGGAAAGACCGTGGCTCTGGTCGGCGGCACCGGCAGCGGCAAAAGCACCTTGATCAAACTCGCGCTTGGCTTCCTGCAACCGGATGCCGGGCGCATCGCGTTCGACGGCATCGATCTGCGCGAACTCGACCGCTCCGCCTTGCGCGCACGCATCGGCTATGTGGCGCAGGAACCGTTCCTGACCGATGGCAGCGTGGCCGACAACATCGCCTACGGCCAGACGCCCGAGCTGCCGCGGGTGATAGCGGCGGCCCAAGCCGCGGAAGCGCACGGCTTCGTCTCGGCGCTGCCGGTCGGCTACGACAGTCCGGTCGGCGAACGCGGCGGCCTGCTGTCCGGCGGGCAACGCCAGCGCATCGCGCTGGCGCGCGCGCTGTACCGCGATCCGGCGCTGCTGATCCTGGACGAGGCGACCTCGGCGGTGGACAACGAGACCGAAGCGGCGATCCAGCGCTCGCTGGCCAAACTCAACCACAGCCGCGCGTGCCTGATCGTGGCGCACCGGCTGTCGACCGTGCGTTTCGCCGATTGCATCCATGTGATGGAACACGGCCGCATCGTGGAATCCGGCACGCACGCGGAACTGCTGAAACAAAACGCCGCATACGCGGCGCTTTGGAAACTGCAGACCGGCGAAGCGGTTTAAGGCTTCACGAAGCGCAGGGTCATGCGGTCGCTTTCGCCGATGGCGGCATACTTGGCTCGGTCGGTGTCGCCCAGCCGGTAGGTCGGCGGCAGGGTCCAGACGCCGTCGGCGTAGTCTTTGGTGTCGTTGGCGTTGGCGTTGATCTCGCTGCGGCCGGCGAAGGTGAAGCCGGCCTGCTTGGCCAGCGCGATCACCTGCGCTTCGGAAACATAACCGGATCTGTCGTCGGCCGGCACGTCCTTGTCGGCACGGTGTTCCACCACGCCCAGGGTGCCACCTTTCTTCAGCACCGCGAAGAAAGCCTTGAACATGCCCTCCGCCTGGTTGGCCATGCGCCAGTTGTGCACGTTGCGGAAGGTCAGCACCACGTCGGCGGAACCGGGCTTGCCCAGCACCGGTGCGGCCGGATCGAACTCCAGCAGCTGCGCCTTGCCGAACACCTCGGGGTTGGCGGCGAACTTGTCGCGCAGCGCCTGGTTCTGCTTGGCGTAATAATCGCGCGAGCGTTCGTTGGCCATCTTGGCCGGATCGTTCACGGCGCCGGTATAGGTGCCGTGGTGCGTGACGTACGGCACCAGGATGTCGGCATACCAGCCGCCACCCGGCCACACCTCCACCACTTTGCTGTGCGGCGTGACGCCGAAGAAGGCCAGCGTGCCCAACGGGTGACGGTAGGCGTCGCGCGCCTTGTTGGCGTCGCTGCGCCAGGCGCCATCGATGGCGGACTGCAGCATCTCCAGATGATGCGCCTGCATCTGCTCGGCGCTCATCTTCATGCCTTTGCCGCGCATGCCGGCTTGCGTGCCATGTTGCATCATCATGCCGTGCTGCATGCCGGCCGGCTTGGCGGCCGCTTCGGCCGGCGGCGGCGTGGAATGGTCATGCTGTTGCGCGATGGCCATGCCGGAAGCCAGCAACGCGGCGGCGGCGGATGCGATGAGACGGTGTTTCATGGTGTCGGTTCCCCTGTGGATTGGCTTAAGTCTACTGCATCGCCGTGAAGCCGGGGTAGAGCCATGGCAAAGAAAAACCCCGGCCGAAGCCGGGGTTTCCATCCGCAATGGGAAACGGATTTACAGCGCGGCCAAGGCGGCGTTGAAGGTGGCGCTCGGGCGCATGGCGGCCGCCAGCTTGGCCGCATCCGGGTGGTAGTAGCCGCCGATGTCGACCGGTTGGCCCTGCACCGCGATCTGCTCGCCCACGATTTTTTCCTCGTTGGCGGTCAGGGCCGCGGCCAAGGGCGCGAAGCGCGCTTTCAGGCCGGCATCGGCATCCTGCGCGGCCAAGGCCTGGGCCCAGTACATGGCCAGATAGAAGTGGCTGCCGCGGTTGTCGATGCCGCCGACCTTGCGCGACGGCGACTTGTCGGTGTCCAGGAACTTGGCGTTGGCGGCGTCCAAGGCATCGGCCAGCACCTTGGCGCGGGCGTTGCCGGTGGTGTCGGCCAAGTGTTCGAGCGAAGCGGCCAGCGCCAGGAATTCGCCGAGCGAATCCCAACGCAGGTAGTTCTCCTCGACGAACTGCTGCACGTGCTTGGGCGCGCTGCCGCCGGCGCCGGTCTCGAACAGGCCGCCGCCGGCCATCAGCGGCACGATCGACAGCATCTTGGCGCTGGTGCCCAGCTCCATGATCGGGAACAGGTCGGTCAGGTAGTCGCGCAGCACGTTGCCGGTCACCGAGATGGTGTCCTGGCCGGCACGGATGCGCCGCAGCGACAGCTGCATGGCTTCCACCGGCGACAGGATGCGGATGTCCAGGCCGGCGGTGTCGTGGTCCTTCAGGTACCGTTCGACCTTGGCGATCAGGTTGCGGTCGTGCGCGCGCTGCGGGTCCAGCCAGAACACCGCCGGGGTGTTGCTCAGGCGCGCACGGTTGACCGCCAGCTTGACCCAGTCGCGGATCGGCGCGTCCTTGGTCTGGCACATGCGCCAGATGTCGCCGGCCTGCACGCCATGCTGCATCAGCACGTTGCCGGCTTCGTCCAGCACCCGCACGGTGCCCGCGGCGGCGATATGGAAGGTCTTGTCGTGGCTGCCGTATTCCTCGGCCTTCTGCGCCATCAGGCCGACGTTCGGCACGCTGCCCATTGTGGCCGGATCGAACGCGCCGTGGGCCTTGCAGTCGTCAATCACGGCCTGGTAGATGCCGGCGTAGCAGCGGTCGGGGATCACCGCCTTGGCGTCCTGCAGCTTGCCGGCGGCGTTCCACATGCCGCCGCTGTCGCGGATCATGGCCGGCATCGAGGCGTCGACGATGACGTCGCTCGGCACGTGCAGGTTGGTGATGCCTTTGTCGGAGTTGACCATGGCCAGCGCCGGGCGCTCGGCGTACAGCGCGGCGATGTCGGCTTCAATGGCTTCGCGCACACCGGCGTCCAAGGTCGGCAGACGGGCGTACAGATCGCCGATGCCGTTGTTGGCGTCGAACCCGGCTGCCTCGAGCGCGGCCGCGTGCTTGTCCAGCACCGGCGCGTAGAAGCGCTTGACCGCGATGCCGAACATGATCGGGTCGGAGACCTTCATCATGGTCGCCTTCAGGTGCAGCGAGAACAGCACGCCGCGCGCCTTGGCATCCATGATCTGGGCGTCGATGAAATTGGATAGCGCGGCGGCGCCCATCACCGCGGCGTCGACCACCTCGCCGGCGCCGACCTTGACCGCCGGCTTGAGCACGCTCACCGCGCCGTCATCGCCGGCGAATTCGATGTGCAGGCTGCCGGCTTGGGCAATCACCGCCGACTGTTCGCTGCCGTAGAAGTCGCCGGCGTCCATGTGCGCCACGTGCGATTTCGAATCCGCCGTCCACTTGCCCATGCGATGCGGGTGCTTGCGCGCGTAGGCCTTCACCGACGCCGGCGCGCGGCGGTCGGAATTGCCTTCGCGCAGCACCGGATTGACCGCGCTGCCCATGGCCCGGCCGTAACGCGCCTTGATTTCCTTTTCAACGTCATCGTGCGGCTCTTCCGGATAATCCGGCAAGGCGTAGCCCTGCGCCTGCAGTTCGGCGATGACGGCCTTCAGCTGCGGCACCGAGGCGCTGATGTTCGGCAGTTTGATGATGTTGGCTTCCGGGGTGGTGGCCAGCTGGCCGAGTTCGGCCAGGTCGTCGGCCACTTTCTGCTCGGCGCGCAGGCGCTCGGGGAACTGGGCCAGGATGCGGGCGGCCAGCGAGATGTCGCGGGTTTCCACGCGGATGCCGGCGGTGGCGGTGAACGCCTCGACGATCGGCAACAGCGACTGGGTCGCCAGGAACGGGGCTTCGTCGGTCAGGGTGTAGAGGATTTTCGGGGTATCGGACATGGAACGCTCGTCTCGGGTATTCGGAAGTGGGTTTATTGTCGGTGATTTCGGCGCCTTTGGGAAATGACTGAGGCCTAATTCCAGGCATTCGCCAGGTTGTACTATCATGGCCTGACAACCTCGGAAACCAGGCACCCGATGAGCCAGTTCGCGTTCGTGACCACCTGCAAAGGCCGTCTGCACCACCTGCAACAGACCCTGCCGTTGATCGCGGCCGAAGCGCCGGATGAAATCGTGGTGGTCGATTACAACTGTCCGCAGGGCACCGGCGACTGGGTCGAGGCGAATTTCCCGCAAGCCAAGGTGGTGCGCGTGACAGACGACCCGGGCTTCCATCTGCCGCGTGCGCGCAACCTGGGTGCCGCGGCCTGCAGCGCACCGTGGATCTGTTTCATCGACGCCGACATCCGCATCCGCCCCGGCTTCGTGGCCTGGATGCGCGGCCATGCCCGCGAGCGCCACTATTACCGGCAGGCCCCGGTCGACGGCCGGCGGGATCCGGAAGCCTATGGCACGGTGCTATGCCCGCGCCGGGCGTTCAATGCGGTCGCCGGTTATGACGAACTGTTCACCGGCTGGGGCGGCGAGGACGACGACCTGTACGACCGGCTGCTGATGACGGGCCTCAGCATGAGCCATTATCCGGCCCCCATGGTCGATCCCATTTCGCACGACGACGGCGAACGCATGACCTTCCATGCGCTCAAGCGCAAGGACCTGCAGCACGTGATCAACACCTTTTACCGCAACGGGAAGATTCAGGTCATGGCGTTCCGCGGGGTACGCACCGAACTGCCGTTGCCGGTGCGGCGCGAACTGCGCCAAGCAATCGAATCGGCCGTCTTGCAATGGGACGGCGACGAATCCAAGCCGTTTCCGGGCATCACGCTCAATCTGAGCAACGAAGGCTGGCTGCCGCCGCCCTACCGGATGCTGGTGAAATGCGCATTGACCCTGACCATGGACAGACCGGAGACCGCATGAAAGACAGCAACGGACGAAAGCGCATCCTGGTCACCGGCGGTGCGGGCTTCATCGGCTCGCACTTGTGCGAACGTCTGCTGGCCGACGGCCACGACGTGCTGTGCGTGGACAATTTCTTCACCGGCGCCAAGCAGAACATCGCGCATCTGCTGGGCGATCCGTACTTCGAGCTGCTGCGGCACGACGTCACCTTCCCGCTGCATGTGGAGGTCGACGAGATCTACAACCTGGCCTGTCCGGCCTCGCCGGTGCATTACCAGTTCGACCCGGTGCAGACCACCAAAACTTCGGTGCACGGCGCCATCAACATGCTCGGTCTGGCCAAGCGGCTGAAGGCCAGGATCCTGCAGGCATCGACCAGCGAGGTCTACGGCGATCCGAGCGTCCACCCGCAGCGCGAGGACTACTGGGGCAACGTCAATCCGATCGGCCCGCGCAGCTGCTACGACGAGGGCAAGCGCTGCGCCGAGACCCTGTTTTTCGACTACCGGCGGCAGTACGCGCTGCCGATCAAGGTCGCGCGCATCTTCAACACCTACGGGCCGCGCATGCACCCGAACGACGGCCGTGTGGTATCCAACTTCATCGTGCAGGCGCTGCGCGGCGAACCGATTACCCTGTACGGCGACGGCAAGCAGACCCGCTCGTTCTGCTATGTCGACGACCTGGTGTCCGGCCTGTTGCGGCTGATGGACACGCCGCCGGAGTTCACCGGCCCGGTGAACCTCGGCAATCCGGCCGAATTCAGCATGGTCGAACTGGCCGAAGCCGTGCGCCGGCTGACCGGTTCGCGTTCGCCGCTGGTGATGAAGCCCCTGCCCGAGGACGACCCCAAGCAGCGCTGCCCGGACGTGACGCTGGCACGCGAAACGCTCGGCTGGCAGGCCGGCACGGCGCTGGAAGACGGCCTGAAACCGACCATCGCCTATTTCGATCGACTGCTCTCGACGCGCTGAGCGCGCCAAGGGATTCACTTGCCGATGCAGAAGCTGCCGAAGATGCGACCCAGCAAGGCATCGGCGTCCATCGCGCCGGTGATCGAACCGATGGCGTCGTGCGCCAGGCGCAGTTCCTCGGCGGCCAATTCGGCCTGGGCCTGATTGCACAGGCCGATGGCCTGCTGCAGGTGCGCGGCGGCCAGATCCAGCGCCTCCAGATGGCGGGCGCGGGCGCTGAACGCGCCGGTGCCGGCCTCGCCCAGTCCGGCGGCGCGCGCCAGTTCCTGTTTCAACGCCGCCAAGCCGTCGCCGTGCTTGGCCGACAGCCACAGGTGCACGCCGTCGTCGCGGGTTTCGCGTGCGATGGCATGGCCGGAAAGATCCGCTTTGTTGTGCAGCCACAGCACATGGCCGCTGGCGTCGCGCAGTTCGTCGGCCAAGGCGTCGTGCCCGGTTTGGCTGTCATCCAGCACCGCCAGAATCAGGTCGGCCTTGTCGAGTTCGCCGCGGGCGCGGCGGATGCCTTCGTTCTCGACCCGATCCTCGGTCTCGCGCAAGCCGGCGGTATCCACCAGGGTCAGCCACAATCCGTCGACCTGCACGGTTTCGCGCAGCACGTCGCGGGTGGTGCCGGCAATCTCGGTGACGATGGCACGGTCGCTGCCGGCCAAGGCGTTCAACAAAGAGGACTTGCCGGCGTTGGGCGCGCCGACGATGACCACGTGCAGGCCGTCCATCAAACGCTTGCCCTGTTCGGCTTCCGCGCGCAATCGTGCCAAATCGGCATGGCAGCGGTCCAGCAGGTTGCGGATTTCCGGCGCGGCCAGAAAATCGATTTCCTCGTCCGGGAAATCCAGCGCCGCCTCCACGTACACGCGCGCGTGCACCAGCTGTTCGGCCACGGCCTCGCAACGCTGCGAGAACACGCCGTCCAGCGAACGGCGGGCGGCGCGGGCGGCGGCTTCGGATTGCGCCGAGATCAGGTCGGCCACCGCTTCGGCCTGGGCCAGGTCGAGCTTGTCGTTGAGGAAAGCGCGCTCGGTGAATTCACCCGGGCGGGCGTCGCGCGCGCCCAGGCGCCGGCATTCGCGCAGGATGGCGTTCAACAGCGCCGGATTGCCGTGCGCCTGCAGTTCCAACACGTCTTCGCCGGTGTAGGAGTGCGGCGCCTGGAAATACAGCACCACGGCGTCGTCCAGCACCTCGCCGGCGGCGTCACGCAGATGCGCGTGCAGCGCGTGGCGCGGCTTCAGCGCCTGCCCGGCCAGGGTTTCGCCGATGGCGCGCGCCTGCGGACCGGACACCCGCACGATGCCGACGCCCGCCGAACCGAAGGCGGTGGCGAGCGCGGCGATGGTGTCGGCGGCCGTCATCCGCGCGTCCGGCTTATTTCGAGGGCGCGGCGTGGTGGTGCGTGTGGCTGCCGTACTTCTTGGTCATCCACCACTGCTGGGCCAGGCCGAGCAGGCCGTTGGTGACCCAGTACAGCACCAGACCGGACGGGAAGAACGCCATCATCACGCCGAAGATCAGCGGCATGAAAGTCATCATCTTCTTCTGCAGCGGATCCATGCCCGGGGTCGGCGTCAGCTTCTGGGTCAGGAACATGATCACCAGGTTCAGCACCGGCAGGATGAAATACGGATCGGCGTCGGTCAGGTTCTGGACCCAGCCGATCCACGGCGCCTGGCGCAGTTCGACCGACTCGACCAGCACCCAGTACAGCGCCAGGAAGATCGGAATCGGGATCAGCATCGGCAGGCAGCCGGCGGCCGGGTTGATCTTCTCCTTCTTGTACAGGTCCATCTGCGCCATGGCGAACTTCTGGCGGTCGTCGCCGTAGCGTTCCTTCAGCGCCTCGATGCGCGGCTGGATGGCGCGCATGCGCGCCATGCTCTGGTACTGCTTGGCCGACAGCGGGAACAGCAGCAGCTTGAGCACGATGACGATGGCGATGATGGCCCAGCCCCAGTTGCCGAGCAGGCCGTGCAGCAGCGACAGCAGCCAGAACAGCGGCTGCGCCAGGAAGCTGAGGATGCCGTAGTCCACGCTCAAATCGAGCGTCGGATGCACGGCGGCCATCGGCTTCTGCGCCTTCGGACCGGCCCACAGCACATCTTCGCGGCTGAGCGCCGCGCCCGGCACCACCGTGCGTTCGCCGGACACGCCGCGGATCAGGTAATACGGATTGGCCGGATCGCCTTCGGTGGCGGTGCTGAAGGTCTGCGTATCGCCCTTGGCCGGCACCCAGACCGAGACGAAATGGTGTTGCAGCATGCCGAACCAGCCGTCGGCGACCGCCTTGTTCGGACTCTGCAGCACGCCGTCGTCGAGGTAGTCGGCGAACTTCACCTTCTCGAACTTGTCGGCGGCGCTGTACCAGGCCGAACCGACGAAGCTGAAGGAATCCGGATTGGTCAGGCCGGCGTGCTTCGGCGGCGGCGGCGGCGCCACGCGCTTGAGCTGCTCGTAGGCGTAACCCGACCACGGCGCGGTGCCGGCGTTGCGGATTTCCTGGCGTTGGCGGATGGCGAACTCGCCGCGGCGCAGCACCAGGGTCTTGGTCAGGGTCAGGCCGTTGCCGTCCTGCCAGACGAACGGCACCGACAGCTCGTCCTGGCCGGCGGCCAGCACGTAGCGCGATTTGCCGTCGGCGGTGCGGAACACGGCGTCGTGCGTCGGCGCCTGGCCGGTTTTGGTCAGCCAGCCCGATTGCGCCACGAAATACGCGGCCGGTTCGTCGTTCAACAACAACACGTTCGGGCTGCCGGGCTTCTTTTCCTTCGGATAGGTCAGCAGTTCCGAACGCAGCAAAGTAACGCCCTTCAGGTCCACGGTCAGCCGATAGGTGTCGGTGACGATTTCCACGGTCTGCGCCGGCGCGGCGGCCGTGGCGGCGCCCGGCAGGGCCGGCAGGGCGCCGGGTGCGGTAGCCGGCAGGCTCGGCAGCGACGAGCCGGTGGCGGCGGCGACTGCCGGTGCCGCGGCAGGCGCGGTAGCTTGCGGCGCTTGCGCCGGAGCCGGGCTTTGCCATTGCTGGAACAGCAGGAAGGCCACGGCCAGCCAAGCGATGAACAGGAAGGTGCGGGTTT
>JAYSFF010000022.1:0-27201 GCA_041913425.1 Arenimonas sp.
AGCCGCTGCTGCCGATGATCAGCAGGCCGACCGCGGCCATCATCGGCCGGTGCGGCACGCGTTTGGCCAGATAGCCGGCGACCGGCGCCGCGCACAGACCGCCCAGCGCCAGCCCGAGCACGATGTTCCAGTGCTGTACGCCGAGGGTGGCGATGAACACCGCCGAGGAGGTCAGGGTCACGAAGAATTCGACCGCGTTGACCGTGCCGATGGTGTAGCGCGTGTGGTTGCCGCGCGCCAGCAGGGTCGAGGTCACGATCGGGCCCCAACCGCCGCCGCCGATGGCGTCGATCAAGCCGCCGATGAAGCCGAGCGGCCCGACGCGTTTTTCGACGTGGATCGGGTTGATCTCGCGCATCGCCTTGAGCAGCACATACACGCCCATCAGCGCCAGGTAGCCGGCCACATAGGGTTTCAGCGCATCGCCCGGCAGTTCGGTCAGCACATAGGCGCCGATGCCGGCGCCGAGCATGCCGGGCAGCACCAGACGCTTGAACAGCGGACTGTGCACGTTGCCGAAGCTGTGGTGCGAGATCGCCGAGGCGCCGGTGGTGACGGTTTCGGCGAAATGCACGGTGGCGCTGGCGGTGACCGGCGGCACGCCGGCGGCCAGCAGGAACGAGGACGCGGTCAGCCCGTAGGCCATGCCCAGCGCGCCGTCGACCATCTGCGCGGCGAAGCCGATCAGCATGAACAGCAGGAAGGCGTGGTCGATGAAATCCGGCATCCGGGGTTCCGATGGCGTCTTGCCAAAGCCTGCGCTGCGGGCGATGCTAGACGGGGCCTACATTCTACCGTGAAACCATGGACCGTTACGACCGCATATTCGCACTGCACAAACGCCTGAAGCTGTCGCGCTACCCGGTCAGCGTATCGACGCTGATGGAGGAGCTGGGCTGTTCGCGCGCCACCCTGTACCGCGACCTCGAGTTCCTGCGCGACGTGCTGCAGGCGCCGTTGCTGAGCGCCGAGACCGGCGTGTTCTACGACCGGCTGCAGATCGACCAGTTCGAGCTGCCGGGGCTGTGGTTCAGCTCCGACGAACTGCATGCGCTGCTGGCCACGCACGAACTGCTCAACCGCTCCGGCGCCGACGTGCTCGGCAGCGCGCTGGAGCCGCTGCGCAAGCGCATCGACAGCCTGCTGGCCGACCAGGCCAAGGGCCGGCGTTGGCCGGTCGAACGCATCCGTGTGATCGGTTCCTACACCCGCAGGCGCGACGAGGCGGCGTTCCGCCAGGTGGCCGGTGCGGTGCTGGCGCGCAAGCGCCTGCGCTTCGACTATACCGCGCGCTCCACCGACCAGCTGACCACGCGCGTCGTGTCGCCGCAGCGGCTGACCCATTACCGCGACAACTGGTACCTGGACGCCTACGACCACGAGCGCGAGGCCCTGCGCAGCTTCTCGGTCGACCGCATGCGGCATGTGCGTTCGCTGGACGAGGACGCGCTCGACGTCTCCGAGCAGGAGCTCAACGAGCAGCTGACCGAAGGCTACGGCATCTTTTCCGGCAAGGCGCGGCACACCGCCACCATCGTGTTCTCGGCCGAGGCCGCGCGTTGGGTGGCCGAGGAGCACTGGCATTCGAAGCAGGAGGGCCGCTTCCTGCCGGACGGCCGTTACGAACTGAAGGTGCCGTACAGCAATCCGCGTGAGTTGCTGATGGATGTGCTGCGCTATGGCGCCGACGCCGAGATCACCGCGCCGGTGCCCCTGCGCGAATCGGCGCGCATGAGCCTGCAGTTGGCCTTGGCCCGCTACGGCGGCTGAACATGGCCGCGGCCGACAAGTGCATCGCCCTGGTGTTGGGCTCCGGCGGCGCCCGCGGTTTGGCGCACATCGGCGTGATCGAGGAGCTGCAGGCGCGCGGCTATTCCATCGAAGCGGTCGCCGGCTGCTCGATGGGCGCATTGGTCGGCGGCATCTTCTGCGCCGGACGCCTGCCGGAGTACCGGCAGTGGGCCTGTTCGCTGAGCCGCCGCGAGGTGTTCGGCCTGGTCGATTTCGCCTTCGGGCATCCGGGCTTCATCAAGGGCGACCGGGTGATGGCCGTGCTGCGCGGCTTGACCGGCGAACATCTGATTGAAGCCTTGCCGGTGCCGTTCACCGCCGTCGCCACCGATTTGGACGCCCGTCGCGAGGTCCGCATCGGCCAAGGGTCGCTGTTCGACGCCATCCGCGCCTCGATCGCCATTCCGATGCTGTTGACGCCGCACCGCTACCTCGAGCGTGACCTCGTGGACGGCGGCTTGCTGGCGCCCTTGCCTTTGGCCGCCGGCAAGGCCTTCGGCCTGCCGCGTCTGTTCGCGGTCGATCTGAACGCCGAACGCACCGCGATCGCGCCGCCGGCGTTGCCGGCAGCGGAAACCCTTGCGGCGCCGGCGCCGCCGAACGACACCTTGCGCGCCATCCAGCAGGGTTGGTCGCGTCTGCTGCAGGGTGTCCGGCCGGCCGTCGCCAACGGCAGCAACCGCGGCCTGATGGACCTGATGTCGCAGTCCTTGGGCGCCATGCACGGCTTCATGACCCAAACGCAGCTCGAACGCTACCCGCCGGACCTGTTGATCGGCATTCCGGAGAACGCCTGCGCCATCTACGAGTTCTGGCGCGCCGAGGAGATGATCGCGCTCGGCCGGCGCATCGCCGGCGAGGCCTTGGATCAGTTCGAAGCCGGCAGCTGATCCGGGGTCTGCGGCACGCGCACCAGGTCGGCCGGATCGTAGCCGTAGGCCGCGAAGCGCGCGGTGAGTTCGGCCAGTTGCGCGTCCGACATCACCGGGTCGCGCGCGAACACCCAGGCCATGCTGCGGTCGGGATTGCCGATCAGGGCCCAGCGGTAATCCGGCGAGACCTCCAGGATCAGCAGCTGCGCTCGGATCAGGCCGCCCCAGAAGCGCACCTGCCAGTGGTTGTTGTTGCTGCCCGGGTAGACGCGGGCGGTGGCCTGCATGCGGCGCTCCGGTTCGCCGAAGCGCTTGCGGTAGACGAACACGTTATCGATCTTGCCGTCGGGTTTCAGCGCGTACACGTCGGCGGTCGCCACTTTGCCTTTTTCGGCGAAGTACGGGATGTGCGCGATGACCCACCAGCGCCCCATATAGCGCTCCAGGTCGACCACAGCCGAGCTGGTCAGCGGCACCGGTTTGCCGGCATTGGCCACACCGAACAGGGCCAGCGAGACGCCAAGGACGGCGATGACGGCGAGGAATTTTGCCATGCGGATGCTCCTTAGATGCTCGCCATGATGCATCCGGTGGCCTGAAGGAGGCGTCAATTTCGGCGCGTCTCGCGCCATGAGAGCGCGCCGGCCGACACTGGACCGACCCGAACCGACAGGAGACGCCCGAATGACCACCGACACCCTCCGCCGCCTGGGCTGGCAAATCCCTGCGCTGTTGCTGTTGCCGTCCCTGCTGATGCCCGCCTGGTCTTGGCACAGCGCCTGGTTCGGGCCTTGGCCGCTATGGCTGGCGGCGATGCCGCTGGCTGCACATGGGCTGTCCCGCAGGGCCGCGCGTACAGTCGTGCAAACGCCGCGCCCGGCCCATACACAATTGCTTGTTTTCCCCGTCGTAGCCCGGCCGACAGCGCCGGCCGCGCATAAGGAACGGCAGGCGGCATGACCTGAGGCAGGGGCGCCCGGCCGCGGGTTTATGGTATTTTGCGGACTTCATGTCCGTCACAAGGAACCCGATGCATGCGTCCCAACGCCTTGATGCTGTCCGTCCTGCTCGCCGCCCCGGCGGGAGCGCAGTCCGTGGCTGAAGATCCGTACCTGTGGCTGGAGGGCGTGGAAGACGCCAAGGCGCTGGATTGGGTCCGCGGCGAGAACGCCAAGACCCAGGCCGAGCTGACCGGCACCGCCGAGTTCGCGGCCCTGCGCGACGACCTGCGCGCGATCATGGATTCCAACGCCCGCATCCCGGGCGTGACCAAGATGGGGAACCACTACTACAACTTCTGGCGCGACAAGACCAATCCCGCCGGTCTGTGGCGGCGCACCACCTTGGCCGAATACCGCAAGCCCGAGCCGGCCTGGGAAGTGCTGATTGATTTGGACGCGCTCAACAAGGCCGAGAACGCCAACTGGGTCTGGCACGGCGCCGATTGCCTGAAGCCGGCTTATGACCGCTGCCTGATCGCGCTGTCGCGCGGCGGCGCCGACGCCGACGAGACCCGCGAGTTCGACTTGGCCGGCAAGCGTTGGCTGAAGGACGGCTTCTTCCGCCCCGAAGCCAAGGGCGCGTTGGGCTGGAAGAGCCGCGACGAAGTCTACGTGTACACCGACTTCGGCGCCGGCAGCATGACCGAATCCGGCTACCCGCGCATCGCCAAGCTCTGGCGCCGCGGCACGCCGCTGGCCTCGGCCAAGACCGTGTACGAGGGCCGCGCCGACGACATGTACATCGCCGCGCTGCACGACGACACCACCGGCTTCGAGCGCGACTTCGTCTCGCGCACGCTGGCGTTCTACAACGACGAGCTGTACCTGATCGGCGCCGACGGCGGCTTGGCCAAGGTCGATGCGCCGAACTCGGCGCAGAAGAACGTGCACAAGCAACACCTGCTGCTGGAGCTGCGCGAAGCCTGGACCGTGGCCGGCAAGACCTACCCGGCCGGCGCCCTGCTCGCCGCCGACTTCGACGCCTTCATGCAGGGCAAGCGCGAATTCCGCGTGCTGTTCGAGCCGAGCGCCAGCACCTCGCTGGCCGGCTACAGCTGGACCAAGGACTTCCTGCTGCTGAACGTGCTGGACGACGTCAAGAACCGCATCTCGGTGCTCGACCCGGCCAAGGACTGGGCCGCGCGGCCGCTGGCCGGCGCGCCGGCGTTCGGCACGCTGTCGGTGTCGGCGGTGGACGACGAGGAGTCCAACGACTATTTCCTGACCGTCACCGACTACCTGACGCCGACCGCGCTGATGCTGGGCGCGGTCGACGCCAAGCCCGAGACGCTGAAGCAGTTGCCGGCTTTCTTCGACGCCAGCCAGCACCGGATCAGCCAGAACTTCGCGGTCAGCAAGGACGGCACCCGCGTGCCGTACTTCATGGTCTCGCGCAAGGACATGGTGCTGAACGGCGACAACCCGACCCTGCTGTACGGCTACGGCGGCTTCGAGATCTCGCTGACGCCGTCGTATTCGGCTTCGGTCGGCCGTGCCTGGCTGAGTCAGGGCGGCGTGTACGTGGTGGCCAACATCCGCGGCGGCGGCGAGTACGGCCCGCGTTGGCACCAGGCGGCGCTGAAGGCCAACCGCAACAAGGCCTACGAGGACTTCGCGGCGGTGGCCGAGGACCTGATCGCGCGCAAGGTGACCCAGCCCAAGCGCCTCGGCATGCAGGGCGGCAGCAACGGCGGCCTGCTGATGGGCAACATGACCGTGATGTATCCGCAGCTGTTCGGCGCGGTGGTCTGCCAGGTGCCGCTGCTGGACATGAAGCGCTACCACAAGCTGCTGGCCGGCGCGTCCTGGATGGCCGAATACGGCAATCCGGACACCGACGACTGGAGCTTCCTGAAAGCCTACTCGCCGTACCAGAACGTGCGCGCCGATGGCAAATACCCGCCGGTGCTGTTCACCACCTCGACCCGCGACGACCGCGTGCATCCGGGCCACGCCCGCAAGATGATGGCGCGCATGGCCGAGCAGGGCCACGACGTGCGCTACTACGAGAACATCGAAGGCGGTCACGGCGGCGCGGCCAACAACGAACAGGCCGCGTTCATGCAGGCGCTGGCCTACACCTTCCTGAAACAGCAACTTTTCCCCGAGGACTGAACCATGCACGCATCCCTGAAGCCGCTGCTGCTCGCCTCGCTCGCCTGGAGTGCCCTTGTGTCCGCCGAAACCCCGAAACCGCCCGTGATCGCCAAGAAGCCGCACACGGTGACCGCCCCGCACGGCGCCGAACGCCGCGACGACTACTACTGGCTGCGCGACGATTCGCGCAAGAACCCCGAGATGCTGGCGGTGCTGGCCGCCGAGAACGCCTACGCCGACGCCGTCCTGGCCAAGTCGAAGCCGATCGCCGACGCGCTGTACGCCGAGATCACCGGCCGCATCAAGCAGGACGACGCCTCGGTGCCGTACCTCAAGAAAGGCTACTGGTACTACTCGCGCTTCGAGACCGGCAAGGATTACGCCATCATCGCCCGCCGCAAGGGCACGATGGACGCGCCGGAGGAGATCCTGTTCGACCAGAACACGATGGCCGCCGGCAAGGGCTACTTCAGCATCGGCGATTGGGAGATCAGCCCGGACAACGGCAAGGTGGCCTGGGCCGAGGACTCGGTCGGCCGCCGCCAGTACCGGCTGTTCGTGAAGGACCTGGCCACCGGCCAGGTGCAGGCCGACGTGGTCGACAACGTCGAGCCGAACATCGTCTGGGCCGACGACAACCGCACCCTGTTCTACATCGAGAAGGATCCGGTCACCCTGCTCAGCAAGCGCGTCAAGACCCACGTGCTCGGCAGCGACCCGGCGCGTGACGCGCTGGTGTACGAGGAAGCCGACGACAGCTTCTACATGGGTATCGGCCGCACCCGCTCCGACCAATTCATCTGCATCCAGATGCAGAGCACGGTCAGCTCCGAGATGCGCTGCACTTCCGCCGCCAAGCCGGGCGCGTTCACGGTGTTCGCGCCGCGCCAGCGCGACGTCGAATACAGCGCCGACCACCTCGGCGGCCGTTGGGTGATCCGCACCAACTGGAACGCGCCGAACTTCCGGCTGATGACCTTGCCGGCCGGTAAGCCGATGGGCGACCGCGCCGCCTGGCAGGAGCTGGTGCCGCACGCCGGCGACGTGTTCATCGAAGGCTTCGAGCTGTTCGACGGCTTCATCGCCGTCGAGGAGCGCTCGAACGCGCTGCTGCGCCTGCGCACGCTGGACGCCGACGGCAAGAGCGAATTCGTGGCCAGCGACGAGCCGGCCTACACCATGGGCCTGAACGTCAACGCCGAACCCGGCACCGACTGGCTGCGCTACGGCTACACCTCGCTGACCACGCCGAACACCGTGTACGAAGTGAACGTCAAGACCGGCGAGCGCCGTCTGCTGAAACGCGATCCGGTGCTGGGCGGCTACAACCCGGACGACTACATGACCGAACGCCTGTGGGCCACCGCCCGCGACGGCACCCGCATCCCGGTCTCGGTGGTGTACAAGAAGGGCTTCAAGAAGGACGGCAAAGCCGCGCTGCTGCAGTACGCCTACGGCAGCTACGGCGCCAGCACCGACCCGCGCTTCTCGATCATCAACGTCAGCCTGCTGGACCGCGGCATGGTGTACGCCATCGCCCACATCCGCGGCGGCCAGGAGATGGGCCGCGCCTGGTACGACCAGGGCAAACTGCTGAACAAGACCAACACCTTCACCGACTTCATCGACGTCACCCGCTTCCTGGTGAAGGAAGGCTACGCCGCCAAGGACCGCGTGGCGGCCTACGGCGGTTCGGCCGGCGGCCTGCTGATGGGCGCCATCTCCAACATGGCGCCGCAGGACTACCGGCTGATCATCTCGCAGGTGCCGTTCGTGGACGTGGTCACCACCATGCTCGACGAGAGCATCCCGCTGACCACCAACGAGTACGACGAGTGGGGCAATCCGGCCGACCGCAAATACTACGACTACATGCTGTCGTATTCGCCGTACGACAACCTGGAGCGCAAGGCCTATCCGACCATGTTCATCGGCACCGGCCTGTGGGACTCGCAGGTGCAGTACTTCGAACCGGCCAAGTACGTGGCCAGGCTGCGCGAGCTGAAGACCGACCGCAATCCGGTGGTGTTCCGCGTCAACATGGAAGCCGGCCACGGCGGTAAGTCCGGCCGTTTCCGCCGCTACCAGGAAAGCGCCGAACAGTTCGCCTTCATGCTGCAGGTGCTGGGCGTGCCGTAAGCCGCGCCGGTCGTTTTCGGACGCATGCAAGGGTCCGGAAATTTCCGGGCCTTTCGCGTTGCGGCCGGCGCATGCCCAAGTTGCCGGGAACGGCTATACTTCCTGCATGAAACGATCCGCACTGAAACTCCCGTTCGCGCTGCTTTGCCTGTGCCTGGCGCTGTCGGCCTGCGGCAACAAGGGTCCGTTGGTGAAACCCGAACCGGCCGGCGCCGAGGCCAAGGCCAGCGGCTGATGCCCCTGCGCTTCACCAAGATGCACGGCGCCGGCAACGACTTCGTCGTGCTCGACCGCCGCGACGGTGCGCCCTTGCCCGAGGCCGGACTCCTGCGCCAAATGGGCGACCGCCATTTCGGCGTCGGCTTCGACCAGCTGCTGGTCATCGAGCCGCCGACGGCGGACGGCTCGCTGGCGTCCTACCGCATCCTCAACCAGGACGGCAGCTTCGCCGGCCAATGCGGCAACGGCGCGCGCTGCGTGGCGCATTGGCTGGTGACCGAAGGCGCCACCGCCGCCGCCGCGTTCACGCTCGACAGTCCGGCCGGTCCGGTCGGCGTGCGCCGACTGGGCGAACGCTACGCGCTCGACATGGGCTTCCCCTATTTCGCACCCGACGACATTCCGCTGCTGGCCGAGGCCGAAGCGCCGCTGTACCGCTTCCCGATCGACGGCGTCGAGCACGCCTTCAGCGCGGTGTCGATGGGCAATCCGCACGCGGTGTTCCTGGTCGATTCGGCGCAGGACGCGCCGGTGGCGCACTGGGGCCAGGCGCTGCAGGCCGCGCACGTATTCCCCGAAGGCGTCAACGTCGGCTTCGCCGAGCGGGTCGACGCCGGCAACATCCGCCTGCGGGTGTTCGAACGCGGCGTCGGCGAGACCCTCGCCTGCGGTTCCGGCGCCTGCGCCGCCGCGGTCAGCCTGATGCGCCTGGGCCTCGTCGCGCGCCATGTCGCGGTGCATTTGCCGGGGGGAACGCTTATGATTGATTGGCCGGACGATTCCGCGCCGGTGACGATGACCGGACCCGCCGAGCGGGTCTTCGAAGGAGAATGGCGGCATGCTTGACGAACGTCCGGAGAAAATCAGCGCGCATGAAGTGGCGGTGTGGCTGCGCCGGCATCCGGACTTCCTCGGCCAGTTCCCCGATCTGGCGATGAGCCTGACGGTGCCGAAGGAAGACGGCAAGACCGCGACGCTGTCGTCCTACCAGCTCGAGATCCTGCGCGACAAGAACAAGGAGCTGGCGCGCCGCCTGCACGAGCTCGGCCTGAACGCGCAGGACAACGAACGCCTGAGCCAGCACGTGCACGAACTCAGCCTGGCCCTGCTGCGCGCGCGCACGCCGGCGGAGGTGGTGCACACCTTCGCGGCCTGCCTGACCGAGGACTTCGCCGGCGAGTCGGTGCGCATCATCGCCTTCGCGCCGATTCCCGGCCTGTCCGAGCCCTGGTTCAGCCACATCGCCGCCGACGATCCGCGCCTGGCGCCGTTCGCCGACTGCCTGGCCAGCGACGAACCGATCTGCGGCCGGCTCAATCCCGAGAAGCTGCCGCTGCTGTTCGGCGAGGACCGCGGCTTCGCCCAGTCGGTCGCGCTGATTCCGGTCGGCCGCATCGGCCTGATCGCGGTCGGCAGCGCCGATCCGCACCGGTTCTATCCGGGCATGGGCACGCTGTTCCTGCGCTGGATCGGCGAACTGTTCCACACGGCGATGACCCACACGCGCCGATGAGCGCCATCGCGGCCGGCGTCGAAGGCTATCTGCGCCATCTCGCCGTCGAGCGCCGGGCCTCCCCGCATACCCTGAGCAACTACCGCCGCGACCTGCAGGCCTGGTGCGATCACTGCGCGGCGGAGGGCCTGCATGAGCCGGCGCAACTGCAGTTCGCGCACGTCCAGCGCTTCCTGGCCCAGGAGCACCGCCGCGGGCTGGCGCCGAAAAGCCTGCAGCGCCGGCTGTCGGCGTTGCGCAGCCAGTTCAAATACCTGATGAAGCAGGGCCAGCTGGGCAGCGACCCGAGCGCCGGCCTGCGCGCGCCGAAGGCGCCGCGCAAGCTGCCGCAGGTGCTGGACGTGGACGAGGCGGTGGCCTTGGTCGAACTGCCGACCGACGGCGAACTGGGCCTGCGCGACCGTGCCCTGCTTGAGCTGCTGTACTCCAGCGGCCTGCGCGTTTCGGAGCTGTGCGCCCTGCGTTGGCGCGACCTCGACCTGGACGACAGCCTGGTGACCGTGCTCGGCAAGGGCGGCAAGAGCCGGGTGGTGCCGGTCGGCAGCCATGCGGTGGCGGCCCTGCGCGCGTGGCGCGCGGCAGCGCCGGCCGCTGCCGACGCGCCGGTGTTCCCCGGCCGCGGCGGCGCCCCGATCGGCACGCGCGCGGTGCAACTGCGCCTGCGCCAGCTGGCTCAGCGCCAGGGCATCTGGAAGCGCGTCTATCCGCATCTGCTGCGCCACAGTTTCGCCAGCCATCTGCTGGAATCCTCCGGCGACCTGCGCGGCGTGCAGGAGCTGCTCGGCCACGCCGACATCGCCACCACCCAGATCTACACGCACTTGGACTTCCAGCGCCTGGCGGCGGTGTACGATAACGCCCATCCGCGCGCCAAGCGCCGGAAGGAGACCACATGAGCCCGAAGCCGACCGACATCATCCTGCACCGCGCCTCGCATACGCTGGAAGTGGCGTTCGACGACGGCAGCCGCTACCGCCTGCCGTGCGAATACCTGCGCGTCGAGTCGCCCTCGGCCGAAGTGCAGGGCCACAGCCCGGACCAGCGCGTCTGGGTCGCCGGCAAGCGCGACGTCAACATCGCCGCCATCGAACCGATGGGCAATTACGCGGTGGTGCTGCGCTTCAGCGACGGCCACGACACCGGCATCTACACCTGGAGCTTCCTGAAAGAGCTGGGCGAGCAGCACGACGCGCGCTGGGCGCGCTATCTGCAGGCGCTGGCGGACAACGGATTGGCCCGCGAACCCTGATTCCGCGGCCATGAAAAAGCCGGCATACGCCGGCTTTTTCATCGAGCATGGCATGCGCTTACAGGTCGTCGCGGTCGCCGGAGATCTCCACTTCCATGTTGTCGGCGGTCTCGGCCACGATGTCCATCACCGACTCGAGCTCCTTGGCGTCCAGGTCGTCCGGCAGCTTGGCCACGAAGTACAGCACATCGCCGGCGAGCTCCCAGCTGCCGAGCTTGTTCTTGCGGCTTTCGGCCAACAGCTCCAGCGCCTTGGCGCCGTCGATGTCGTCTTTTTCGACCCGGCCGGCCGGCGAGAACACTTCGCGGATCCTGAAGCCGCCGACCTCCTCGGTGCCGCCGGAGACGAACACCAGCTGGGTACGGCCTTCCTTGGCGTAGTTGTAGGTGACCTTGAAGTCGCCGTCACCGTCGATTTCGTATTTCATGCCGCGGGCATCCAGCCGGCTCTTGACCGAGGCGTCGCTGGCGCGGGCATCGGTGGCGACGACGGCCAGGGCGGCCGACAGGGACAGGACGGACAGGACGTGCAGGACGGACTTCATGGCGGGCTCCGGATGGGTGGTAAGCCATTCTGTGGCCGCCGCCGGCGCTTGTCCAGTCGGTCGCTGAAATCGCCGCGCCGGCGTGTGATAATGGGCCATGAACGAGAAAACCACCCATTTCGGCTTCCGCGACGTCCCGGTCGGCGAGAAGAAAAAGCTGGTCGGCGAGGTGTTCACCTCGGTCGCCGGCAAATACGACGTGATGAACGACCTGATGTCGCTGGGCGTGCATCGGCTGTGGAAGCGCTATTTCACCGGCACCTCCGGCATCAAGCGCGGCGACCGCGTGCTCGACCTGGCCGGCGGCACCGGCGACATCGCCAAGCTGCTGCTGGAGCGCGTCGGCGAGACCGGCGAGATCGTCATCGGCGACATCAACCGCGAGATGCTCGGCGTCGGCCGTGACCGGCTGACCGACCTCGGCCTGGTCAAGGGCCTGCGCTACGTGCAGCTCAACGCCGAGGCGCTGCCGTTCCCGGACGCCAGCTTCGACGCCATCACCATGGCCTTCGGCCTGCGCAACGTCACCGACAAGCTGGCGGCGCTGAAGTCGATGCACCGCATCCTGAAGACCGGCGGCAAGCTGATGGTGCTGGAGTTCTCCGAAGTGCAGGCCGAGTGGTTCCGGCCGATCTACGACTTCCACTCGTTCAAGGTGCTGCCCAAGCTCGGCGAACTGATCGCGGGCGACGCCCACAGCTACCGCTACCTGGCCGAATCGATCCGCAAGCACCCGAACCAGGCCGGCCTGAAGGCCCTGATGGAAGAGGCCGGCTTCGCGCAGGTTTCGGTACGCAACCTGTCCGGCGGCATCGTCGCCATCCACAGCGGATTCAAGATCTGATGAACATGCCCGTCTCCCGTTTCCTGCTCGGCGGCCTGCTGGCCCTGTCCCTGGCCGCCTGCCAGCGCGATGCCGAACCCGCCGCCGGCACCGCCAACACCCTGTCCGCGGCCGAAGGCCTCGATCCGAACTCGTACGCCCGCACCGACCAGGTCCGCATCCGCCACATCTCGCTCGATCTGGCCGTGGACATGGCGGCGCGCACGTTGTCTGGCAGCGCCGACCTGCATCTGGATTGGCTGGACGACAAGGCCCGCGAACTGGCGCTGGACACCCGCGCGCTCGACATCCGCGGCGTCGAAGGCCTGGACGGCAAGGTCTGGCGCAAGCTGGCCTACCGCTTGGACGCGGCCGATGCGATCCACGGCTCGGCCCTGCGCATCGCGCTCGACAAGCCCCTGCCGCGCGTGCGCATCCGCTACGCCACCCGGCCGGAGGCCTCCGGCCTGCAGTGGTTGGCGCCGGAGATGACCGCCAGCGGCAAGCCGTTCCTGTTCAGCCAGTCGCAGGCCATCCACGCCCGTTCCTGGGTGCCGTTGCAGGACACCCCCGGCGTGCGCTTCACCTACGACGCCCGCATCCGCACCGACAAATCGCTGATGGCGCTGATGAGCGCCGACAATGACCCGAAAGCCGTGCGCGACGGCGACTACCGTTTCGAGATGCCGCAGCGCATCCCGTCCTACCTGCTGGCCATCGCCGTCGGCGACGTGGCGTTCCGCCCGATTTCGGCGCGCTCCGGCGTCTGGGCCGAGCCCTCGGTGGTCGATGCCGCGGCCGCGGAGTTCGCCGACACCGAGAAGATGATCCAGGTCGCCGAGGCGCTGTACGGCCCGTACCAGTGGGGCCGCTACGACATGCTGGTGCTGCCGGCCAGCTTCCCGTTCGGCGGCATGGAGAACCCGCGCCTGAGCTTCATCACCCCGACGCTGATCGTCGGCGACAAATCGCTGACCAGCGTCGTCGCGCACGAGCTGGCGCATTCCTGGTCCGGCAATCTGGTGACCAACGCCAGCTGGAAGGACATCTGGCTGAACGAGGGCTTCACCAGCTACGTCGAGAACCGCATCGTCGAGTCGGTGTACGGCCGCGAGAAGGCCGAGATGGAGAACGTGATCGGCCAGTTCGGCTTGGCCGGGGAAATGAAGGCGATGCCGGCAGTCGACCAGAAGCTGGCCTTGGCGCCGCTGACCGGGCGCGATCCCGACGAGGCGCTGAGCGATGTCGCCTACGTCAAGGGCCAGTGGTTCCTGATGTTCCTGGAGCAGCGTTTCGGCCGCGAGACCTTCGACGCCTTCCTGCGCCACTGGTTCACCACGCATGCCTTCACCAGCACGCACAGCGCCGAATTCGAGCGCTTCCTGACCGTCGAGCTGCTGGAGAAACACCCGGGCAAGGTCAGCCTGGGCGAAGTGCGCGAATGGCTGCACGACCCGGGCATCCCGTCCTCGGCGCGTCCGGCGACCTCGGCGCGCTTCGATGCCGTCGACCGCGCGCAGGCCGATTGGCTGGCCGGCAAGACAGCCGCAGCTGGGCTCGATGCCGCCGGCTGGAGCACGCAGGAGCGGGTGCGTTTCCTGGAGCGCATGCCGGAAATGCTGGACGCCGCGCAACTGGCCGAGTTGGATGCCGCTTTCTCCTTCACCGGCACGCCCAACGCTGAAATCGCGCAGCGCTGGTATCCGCTGACCGTGCGTAGCGGCTATGTCTCCGCACGTCCGGCGATCGAAGCTTTCCTCACCAAAATCGGCCGCCGCAAGCTGATCATGCCGACCTACGAGGCCTTGGCCGCGACCGACGACGGCCGCGCCTTCGCCCGCACGGTGTTCGCCAAGGCCAAGCCGGGCTATCACCCGATCACAGTGAACTCGGTAACGCAGGCCTTGGCCGATCCGGCGCCGGCGGCGGCTAAGCCGTGAAACGCCTGCTGGCCGCGCTCGCCGTTCTGGCGGTGTTGGCGGTCGGTTTCGTCTGGCAGTTTCCGGCGCAGGCGCTGCGCGCGGAGTTCGCCCGCCAACGCCTGCTGGCGGGTGCCGAGGTCAAGACCCGCGCCGTGGACGGCGAGACCTGGCATTATCTGGAGGCCGGCCGCGGACCGTTGATCGTGCTGGTGCACGGCTACACCGGCAGCAAGGAGAATTGGCTGCCGGTGATGCGGCGCCTGTCGCGCGCGCACCGCGTGGTCGCGGTCGACTTGCCCGGTTGGGGCGAGAGCGCGCCGAAATCCGGCGCCGATTACAGCCCGCTGGCGCAGGCGGCGCGCCTTGACGCGTTCCTGCAGGCGCAGGACGAACCGGTGGCCTTGCTGGTCGGGCATTCGATGGGCGGCATGATTTCCGGACTGCTGCTGTCGGATGCGCACACGGCGCGCGTCGAACGCGTGGTGTTCATGTCGGCGGCCGGCGTGCGTTTCAAGGAGAACGCGTTCGCGCGGCGCGTGCTCGCCGGCGACAATCCGTTCGCGGTGTATGAAACCGGCGCGTTCCTGGCCTTCCTCGACCAATACGTGTTCGCCGACGCGCCCTATCTGCCGACGCCGATGGCGCGGGTGATGGTCGAGCGCCGCGCCGCGAAGCGCGCGTTCGAGCGCCGGGTGTTCGAGCAGATGCGCCTCGGCCCGCAGGCCTTCCTGTTGCAGGAGCGCCTGCCGGCGATCCGCCAGCCCGTCGGCCTGCTCTGGTGCGACGGCGACGCCATCATCGATCCGAGCGCGGCCGCGGTGTTCGCCGCCGGCCTGCCGGTTTCGCAGACGCGTATTCTGCAAGGCTGCGGCCACATGCCGATGATGGAGCGGCCCGGACCGGTGGCCGATTATCTGCTCAGCCGCCTGCGCTGAGCGTCAGCGTCCTTGGCGGTACAGCAGATTCAATTCGCGCACCAGGCTACTGGCGTCGAGCATGAGCAGGTTGCGCGGTTCGATGACGGTCTTGGCCGAGGCCAGCGGCTCGCAGCCGCCCAGGGCGTGCCGGTCCTTGCCGGTGAACAGGAAGATCACGGCATGCGTCGGCCGCGGCCGTTGCGTGGTGAAACGCTCGGCGATTTCGAGCACGGCAGCGACTTCGGCCGCGTCCTGCCAGTGCGCCAGATAAACCGCCGCCGCGCCGTCAGCGCCGGTGTCCGGCAGTGCGGCCTGGCGTGCATCGGATCCGCAGCCGGCATCGAGGATCTGCAGGCCGAGGCGCGCGAACTGGCGTTCGACATGGGCGGCGCGCAGCGCCTGCAAGGCCTCGCCGGACGGCTCGGCGGCCGCCAGCGCGCGCAGATGCTGGCCGAAGTCTTCGGCCGAGATTTCCGGGCCGTAGCTGGACTGGGCCGATGCCGACGGGGCGGCGACGGCCAACGCCGCGATCAGCGGCAGAAACAGGGGGATTGAACGCATGAAGCCTCCGCGGGGAGGCTTCATTGTAAACCAGCGGCGGCCGCCGTTCCGGCGTCAGTCCGGGCGTTTGCCGGTGAACACCGTCGGCTTGAGCGTGCCGGCCTTGTCCTTGTCGGACTCCATGTAGCGGATGCGGCCGTACTTGGCGCTGCTGTGCACGAACAGCTCGACCTCGCGTTCGAACACCAGTTCGCCGTGCACCACGCTGTTGGCGCCGAGCACGATGCGCGGCACCTTCGGCTTGCCCCAGTTGATGCCCCAGCCCTTGGGCTTGCTGACCAGGATGCCGCCGGCCACTTCGGTGCCGTCGCCGACCAGGATGTCGCCGTTGACGGTCTCGACGCCGCCGGCGACCTTCATCGCCAACAGCTTGATGCCGCCGTTGACGCTGGCGACGTCGCCGCCGATCTGGCTGCCGGCGCCGATCTCGATCGAGCCGTTGACCGCTTCCACGTCCTTGGCCACGCGCAGGTTGCTGACGCCGACGAT
Source organism: Arenimonas sp. (assembly GCA_041913425.1). Taxonomy (GTDB): domain Bacteria; phylum Pseudomonadota; class Gammaproteobacteria; order Xanthomonadales; family Xanthomonadaceae; genus Arenimonas. The sequence continues at coordinate 16,138 of JAYSFF010000022.1, forward strand.
CGAGCCGTTCACGGTCTCCACCGACTCGGCCTGCACGCCGTTGCGCAGGGTGATCTTGCCGTTGACGGTGCTGATGCCGTCGGCCCGGGCCTGGGCGTCGACCAGGATGCTGCCGTTGACGGTCTCTACGTCGCGGGCCACGGCTTTCTCCTCGACGGTGATCGAGCCGTTGACGGTGTCGAGGTCGCCATAGGCCTTGCCGGCTTCGGCGGTCAGGCTGCCGTTGACTTTCGACAGGCTGGGCGCGCCTTGTTCGGCATGGGCGCTGCCGAGGGCGGCGGCCAGGGCGATGGCCAGGATGAGCTGCTTCATGAACGGGTCCTCCGCGGGATGATGGTGAAAGTATTGCGCCGACTGCTAGAATTGTCATGTGTCATTAGTTGGTAGGCATTTCGGCCCGTAGCGGGCCCGGGAGCGGTGCGTGGCGAAGTCGAAACCGGTGGTGTTGCTGATCCTTGACGGCTGGGGTTACCGCGCCGAACGCGCGGACAATGCCATCGCGCTGGCCGAATTGCCGGCCTGGCGCGCCCTGCTGGCCGAGTGCCCGCACACCCTGATTCACACCGAAGGCCGTTTCGTCGGCCTGCCCGACGGCCAGATGGGCAATTCCGAAGTCGGTCACATGAACATCGGCGCCGGTCGCATCGTGTACCAGGACCTGACCCGCATCGACGCCGCCATCGAGGACGGCAGCTTCGCCGCCAACGTGGAGCTGAACGCCGCTATCGCCTCGGCGGAAGCCCGCGACAGTGTGTTGCATGTGTTCGGCCTGCTGTCGCCGGGCGGCGTGCACAGCCACGAGCAGCACATCTTCGCCTTCCTGCGTCTGGCCAAGGCCCGCGGCGCGCGCCGGGTGCGCGTGCACGCCTTCCTCGACGGCCGCGACATGCCGCCGCAGTCGGCCGAACCCAGCCTGAAGGCCCTGCAAGCGCTGTGCGAGGAACTCGGCCAGACCGCCATCGCGACCGTCACCGGCCGTTATTACGCGATGGACCGCGACAAGCGCTGGGAGCGCATGGCGCCGGCTTACCGGGCGATCGTCGAGGCCGACGCCGAGCGGCGCACCGACACCGCGCTGCAGGCGCTGCAGGCGGCCTACGCGCGCGGCGAGAACGACGAGTTCGTGCAGGCCACGGTGCTGCCGGCGGCCGAACCGATGCGCGACGGCGATGCCGTGGCCTTCCTCAATTTCCGCGCCGACCGCGCCCGCCAGCTGACCGCCGCCTTCACCGATCCGGGCTTCGACGGCTTCGCGCGCCGGGTGCCGGCGCTGTCGGCCTTCGTCTGCCTGAGCGAATACGACGCCCGCCTGCCGGTGCGCGTGGCCTATCCGCCGGAATCGCTGCGCAACACCTTGGCCGACGTGCTGGCCGCGCACGGCAAGACCCAGCTGCGCATCGCCGAGACCGAAAAATACGCGCACGTCACCTTCTTCTTCAACGGCGGCGTCGAACAGACGGTGCCGGGCGAGGAGCGCATCCTGATCCCCTCGCCGAAAGTGGCGACCTACGACCTGCAGCCGGAGATGAGCTGCCCGGAGCTGACCGCGAAGCTGGTGGCGGCCATCGACGGCGGCCGCTTCGACGTCATCATCTGCAATATCGCCAATCCCGACATGGTCGGCCACTCCGGCAGCCTGCCGGCCGCGATCAAGGCCGCCGAGGCGGTCGATGCCGCGTTGGCGGCGATCCGTCCGGCGGTGGAACGCGCCGGCGGCGTACTGCTGGTCACCGCCGACCACGGCAACGTGGAAATGATGCGCGACCCGGAAACCGGCGAACCGCACACCTCGCACACCAACGGCCCGGTGTATTTCGTGATGACCGGCCACGGCGGCCAGCTGCGCGACGGCGGCTCGCTGCGCGATATCGCGCCGACCATCCTCGACCTGATGGGCATTCCCGCGCCGGCCGAGATGACCGGCGCCAGCCTGATCGCCAAGGGCGCATGAGCCGGGCGCGCTGGCTGCTGCCGCTGCTGTTGGCGCTTGCCGCGCCGGCCGCCGGGCAGAACAAGCCGGCGGCGCCGAAGAACGCCGCCGAAGCCGAACGCAAGATCGAGACCCTGCGCAAGGAGATCCGCACGCTGACCAAGGCCCAGCGCGAGCTCGAGGAGAAGCGCAGCCGGGAAGCGAAACAGCTGCGCCAGATCGACCAGAAAGTGGCCGCCAGCAGCCAAACCCTCAGCAAGGTGGAAACCGCGCTGGACGGCCAGGAGCGCAAGCTCGCGCAACTGGAGACCGAACAGCAGCGCCTGGAGCGCGAACTGCGCGGACAGAAACAGCAGCTGGCCCTGTTGCTGCGCTCGGCCTACCGCTTGGGCGAGGACAGCGAGCTGAAGCATCTGCTGGCGCAGGACAAACTCAGCGAGGCGGCGCGCTGGCTGGCCTATCACCGGTATTTCGAGCGCCAGCGTCGGCGCGAAATCGACGGGCTGACGACGCAATTGGCGCAATTGGCCGAAGTCAGCACCGCGGTCGAGCGCGAGAAGCGCACGCTGGCCGAACGCAAGCACGAACAGGAGCTGGCGGTCGAGGCGCTGGCGCGCCAGCGCCAGGAGCGCAAGGCGGTGGTCAGCACCTTGGACGCCAAGTACAAGGACCAGCAGGCGCGCCTGCGCGCATTGGGCAAGGACGAGCGCGCGCTGCGCAACCTGCTCGACAAACTGCGGCAGGTCTCCAACAGCAGCAAGGCACCGGCGGTGATCGGCCGCCCGGGCAGCACACGGCCGCCGGCCAAGACCACGCCCAAGAATCTGACCGGTTGGCCGTTGACCGGCACTCTGTTGGCCGGCTACGGCAACGCCATGCCCGACGGCCGCCGCAGCGACGGCCTGCTGATTGCCGCCGCCGCCGGCTCGCCGGTGCATGCGGTCGCCGCCGGCCGGGTGGTGTACGCCGACTGGCTGAAGGGCTATGGCATGCTGATGGTGATCGACCACGGCCGCGGCTACATGAGCCTGTACGCCAACAACGACGCGCTGCTGAAGGATGTCGGCGAGACGGTCACGCCCGGCGAACGCGTGGCCACGGTCGGCACTTCCGGCGCGCAGAACCGCGCCGCGCTGTATTTCGAAATGCGCCTGAACGGCCAGCCGCAGAATCCCAACGCCTGGCTGAAGCCGTGAAGATGCCTTGGCTGGCGGCCGCCCTGCTGTCCGCCGCCGCATCGGCCGCCGAACCGCCCGTGCCGCCGCCGGCGGTGCCGGTCGCCGAGATCCGGCGTTTCGCGCAGGTGTTCCAGACCCTGCGCGAAAGCTATGTCGATGAGCTCAGCGACGAGCAGATCATGCAGGCCGCCTTGCGCGGCCTGTTGGCCGACATCGATCCGCACAGCAGCTATCTGTCCGGCCGGCAGGCGCGGGAGTTCGAAGACCTGAGCGAAGGCGGCTACGCCGGCATCGGCATCGAAAGCGACGAGCGCGACCCGACCCGCATCCGCGTGGTGGCGCCGTTCGACGACACCCCGGCGCAGCGCGCCGGCCTGCGCGCCGGCGATTTCATCACCGCCATCAACGGCCGGCCGGTGGATAACGAGAATCCTCAGGCCAGCCCAGACCGCCTGCGCGGTGCGCCCGGCAGTGCGGTGCGGCTGACCGTGCAGCGCTCCGGCGTCGACAAACCGTTCGAGCTGCGCATCGTGCGCGAAGTGATCCGCCTGCAGAGCGTGCGCGCGCGCTGGTTGGCGCCGGGTTACGCCTATGTCCGCATCAGCGCGTTCCAGGGCGACACCGGGCTTGAGTTCCGCCGGCAATGGCAGCAGCTGCAGCAGGCCGCGCCCGGGCAGACGCTGAACGGCCTGGTGCTCGATTTGCGCAGCAATCCCGGCGGTTTGGTCACCGCCGCGGTCGAGGTCGCCGACGATTTCCTCGGCGAAGTCTCGTTGCTCAGCACCAAGGGCCGTAATCCGCTCACCAATGTCAGCTACACCGGCAAGCCCGGCGAGCTGTTCGCCGGCGCGCCGGTGGCGGTGCTGATCGACGCCGGCAGCGCCAGCGCTTCGGAAATCCTGGCCGGCGCGCTGCAGGACCACCATCGCGCCACGCTGATCGGCAGCCGCAGCTTCGGCAAGGGTTCGGTGCAGAGCGTGATCACCCTCGACAACGGTGATGCCTTCAAGCTCACCACCGCGCGCTATTACACGCCGAGCGGACGCTCGATCCAGGCCGAGGGCATCGTGCCCGATGTGCTGTTGGCCGGCAACGCACGTGCCGACGCGGTCGAGAAAGACCTGCGCGGCCAGATCGGCGGCGGTACGGCGTCAGGCGCCCGGGCCGAAGAGGGCGTGGTGCTGACCGGTGATGCCTATATCGAGCGCGCGCTGCAGCATCTGCGCCAAGGCAGCCGCTGAGAACGGCGCGTTCAGGCCGAGGCGTTTCTCCGGCGTCTGGCGCGCAACACCAGTAGCGAGGCGACCAATGCGCCGAGCATCAGCACCAGCAGGAACGCCAGGATCGGCAGGAACACCGACAGCACCGTCATCAGCACGGCGGCGAAGCCTTCGCCGATCGACACCAATGGGTTGGCCAAGCCGGCAGTCGGCAGGCTGACCGTGGCACGAACGGCGGCCGTGCCCATGTGCACGGCCGAGGCGGTGCCGCCGCCGGCAATCAGGGCTAAGGACCACTGCATCAGCGGCGAGGTGTCGCCGAGGGTCGAGGCGGTCAGCAGCGTGCCGGCGATGGCGGCGGCCGGACCGAGTGCGACGTCGAGCAGGTGATCGAGCCAGGGAATCAGGTAGGCGCCGACCTCGACCAGACTGGCCACGCCGAACACCAGCATCGCCTGCCAGCTGGCCAGCCAGAGGAATTCCTCGCCGAGCGGCACCAGCCGGTAATGGCCGGCCAGGCTCAGGCCGAGCAGGGGCACGAACACGCGCAGGCCCGACGCCGCGCTCAGGCCGATGCCGATCAGGATGCCGATGAGGTGTTCCATGCGCGCTCCGTTGCCGTATGGCGTTTGTGTTGGCCATAGCTTAATCTGGCGGAACCCCATCGACAATCACGCCATGCACAACGCCGACCGCCAGCTCGACCGCAAGGACGTCAAGACCCTCGGCCTGTCCGCTTTGGGCGGCGCCCTGGAATACTACGATTTCATCATCTTCGTATTCCTGGCCGGCAGCATCGGCCAGCTGTTCTTCCCGCCCGAGATGCCGGAATGGCTGAAGCAGCTGCAGGTGTTCGGCATCTTCGCCGCCGGCTATCTGGCGCGTCCGCTCGGCGGCCTCCTGATGGCGCATTTCGGCGACCTGGCCGGGCGCAAGCGCATGTTCACCTTAAGCCTGTTCCTGATGGCGGTGCCGACCTTCATCATGGGCCTGCTGCCGACCTACGCCCAGATCGGCATCGCCGCGCCCATCCTGCTGCTGCTGATGCGCGTCCTGCAGGGCGCGGCGGTCGGCGGCGAGATTCCCGGCGCCTGCGTGTTCGTGTCCGAGCATGTGCCGCGGCGCCATGTCGGCCTGGCCAGCGGCACGCTGTTCTCCGGCTTCACCACCGGCATCCTGCTCGGCTCGCTGGTGGCGATGGCGGTGAACCATTATTTCCCGGCCGAAGCGGTGCTCGACTACGCCTGGCGCCTGCCGTTCCTGCTCGGCGGCGTGTTCGGCGTGTTCGCGCTGTACCTGCGGCGCTGGCTGGAGGAGACGCCGGTTTTCCTGGCGATGAAACAGGAGAAGGCGCTGGCCTCCGAGTTGCCGCTGAAGACCGTGCTGCGCGGCCACAAGGCGCAGATCTGGCCGAGCATGCTGCTGACCTGGTACCTGAGCGCCGGCATCGTGACCTTGACCCTGCTGACCCAGAGCGTGCTGCAGACCCAGTTCGGCTACAGCGCCGGCGACGCGCTGTTCGCCAACAGCGTGATGATCGTGGTGCTGACCGGCGGCTGCGTGTTCTGGGGCTGGGCCGCCGACCGCATCGGTCCGTACCGCGCGCTGATGGCCGGTTCGGCGCTGTTGGCGCTCACCAGCTACCTGTTCTTCCTCAGCGTGCCGGCCGATTTGGCCGACACCACCGCGCTGTACAGCCTGGCCGGCTTCTGCCTGGGCTCGGTGGCGGTAGTGCCGATGATCCTGGTCGGCCTGTTCCCGCCGGCGGTTCGCTACTCCGGCTTCTCGTTCTCGTACAACGTCGCCTATTCGGTGTTCGGCGGCTTCACGCCGATGCTGATCGCGCTCTGGCTGCGCCAGGACATCCTGGCGCCGGCGCATTATTTGGCGCTGGTCAGCGTCATCGCCTTCGTGCTGGCGCCGTATCTGGCGCGGCGTATCAGCTCCGGAAAATGAAGTACACCGCGCCGCAGATGCATAGCGCCGCCCACAGGTAATCCAGCTTCAGCGGCTGCTTCATGTAGAAGAACACGAACGGCACGAACACCGTCAGGGTGATGGCTTCCTGCAGGATCTTCAGTTGCCCCAGATCCATGGTCTGCGCGCCGATGCGGTTGGCCGGCACCTGCAGCATGTACTCGAAGAAGGCGATGCCCCAGCTGGCCAGTGCCGCCAGCATCCAGGGCTTGCCGGACATGTCCTTCAGGTGCGCGTACCAGGCGAAGGTCATGAACACGTTGGACAGGGTCAGCAGCACCAGGGTCTGCAGGAAGGGCGGGATGCCGGCCAAGGCGTTCAACATGCGGTGCGCTCCGTGAGTTCGATGCGGTACAGGCAGAGTTCCGGCGTGTCCGGCGCCAGGGCGGTCATGCCCTGGAAGCCGAAGCCGAGTTTTTCCAGCAGCCGGCGCGAAGCGGTGTTGCCTTCGTTGACGATGGCCAGCAAGGCGGGAAAATGGAAGATGTCGCGCGCGGCGCGCAACGACGCCCGGCAGGCTTCAAAGGCGTAGCCTTGGCCGACGTACTCGGGCAGGAAGGCGTAGCCCAGGTCCGGTTCCGGCAAGGTGTCGCGCTTGACCAACCCGCACATGCCGAATACCTCGCCGCCGTTGCGCCCGGTCACCGCCCAGAAGCCGAAGCCGTGTTGCCGGTAGCTGGCGATCGGCCCCGCCGCCAGATAGGCTTCGGCCTGGGCCAAGGTGCGTACGCCGCGGTCGGCGATGTTCTCGATGAAGCTCGGTTCGTTCAGTTGTCGCAGCAGATAGGGCGCGTCGGCGGCGGTGAATTCGCGCAGATGCAGGCGTTCGGTGTTCAGAGTGAGGGCCATCGCGCTTTCCGTTCTTGGGTGTAATGCCACCAAGGTTTGGCGTCACCGCCGTCGGCGAAGTCGACCACCGACAGCAGGGTGTCGAGTACGCAGGGATCCTGCCGGCAGCCGGTGAGTTCGCACAGGCGGCGGTACAGCGCGAAGGCGTCCTGGCCGGCAAGCTCGCGCGGATGCCGGATGCCGAGCAGGTAGAGATCGCCGGCCATCGACGGCCCGATATTGGGCAGGTCGGTCAGCGCCTGGAGCCGGTCGCGGCGGACTTTGGCCGGATTCACCGCGCTTTCTCGGCGATGATCTCGAGCACCATCGGGGTGATCAGCAGCGCGTTCGGGTCGCCCTCCAGCGCGTGCAGATCGGCCTGCACCGCGGCCACCCAGTCCGCGTCGACGCGGCCGAGTTCGTGCAGGCGCTGCAGGTTGACCTCGATGAAGCTGGCCGGCCAGCGCCAGGGCGGGTCGGACGGTGAGGCGCTGAAGCTGATGGGACGCGACGACAGGATGCGGCAGCCGGCCGCGCCCAGATGGCGCGGCAGTTCGCGCGCCACGTTCGGTTCGCCGCCGCTCTCGCGCCAGCTTGCCATCACCTGTTGCACGAATTCCGCCAGACGCGCGCTGGCCGGCGCCGATTGGTAGGTTTCGTAGTGCACGTATTCATGGAACACCAGGCGGCCGCCGGGCTTGAGCGCATCGGCCATCTTGCGTACCAGCAGACCCGGGTCTGGCAGGAAGATCGCCAGCCAACGGCACCAGATGGCATCGGCGTCCATGATGTCGAGCGCGTCGGTCATCACGTCGCGCTGCCGGAACGTGGTGTTGGCCAGTCCGCGCGCCGCGCACAGCGCTTCAGCCTGTTCGATGAAACGCGGCGAGCGTTCGATGCCGATGACCGCGCCCTGCGGGCCGACGGTTTCGGCCAGATCGACGCTGGCGAAACCCGGTCCGCAGCCGATGTCGACCACGGTCTGGCCCGGTCCGATGCCGGCGCGCCGCCAGCAGTCGAGCACTTCCGCGCGCCAGACGCCGTGCTGCAGGCGCAGACGCGCGATTTCGGCGTCATGGGTGCCGAGGATGTAGTCCTTGTCATCGCGCATCCGCCACCTCCTTTCCGTGACCGGCCGATTATAGCGCCGGCACCGCCTAGGCCTCGATCTGCAGGCGCTTGAGCCGGCCGGCGCCGCCGGATTTGATGCTGATCTGGTTCTTGCGCAGTCCGAAGTGCTCTGCCACCAGCGCAATCAGCGCTTCGTTGGCCTTGCCGTCCACCGGCTGCGCCTTGATGCTCGCCAGCCAAGTGCCGTCTTCGGCCTGTTCCAGGCGCTCGAGGCGCGCGTTCGGTTTGACCTTGACCTGCAGGATGCGCGTCGTCGCCCCGTTGCGGCGGACGTCGGACATGCCGCGGCGGCTTACAGGATGCCGCCGCCCAGCGACAGGCGGAAGCCGCCGGCCACGATGGCGATCGCGCACAGCACCAGGCCGGTCATGGCCATGCCCTTGCGGCCGGGTTCGGCTTTGCCCAGCGCGATGGCGCTGACGATGGCGCCGATGATGGCGAACGGGATGTTCAGCCAGTTCAGCGCGCCAAGGCAGGGAATGGCGGCGATGAACAGGCCGATGAGGGCGAGGATGCCGAAAATCAGGCTGATCAGGGACATGGTCGGGCTTCCGGGTATGGGGGAGTCACGCCGCCGGTTTCGTGCGGCCGACGCGTCGGCAGCCTGCGTACAGCGCGTAGCCCAAGAATATCAAGCTATTGCCGGCAAGTGTGGAAAACAGCCGGAGCGCGTCCGGATTCAGCCGCGCGGCGGTCGCGAAATCGCCGCGGCTGACCGCCACGAACGCGCCGGTCATGCCGCACAGCATGCAGGGCGTGTCCGGATGCGGCGTCTGCAGGGCCTGGCTGACCGCGAACACGGCCTGCGGCGGCAGCAGCCAGAGCAACAGACCGCCCGCCAGTATCGCCACGGACAAAATCGCCCAGACGGCAAGCAGTGCGCGGCGGAGGTCGTCGGCGGGAATCATGCGGGCTCCGCAGGCGGAAAGGAATCCGTGAAACGGTAGCACAGCCCGCGCCCGCGGCGTAGCGTGTCAGTCGCTCCCGGCCTGAGCCAAGGCGCCGGCCAGTTCGGGGAATCGGAAGCGGAAGCCGGCCGCCAGCAGCCGTTCCGGCAACACGCGGCGGCCGCCGAGCAGCATCGGCGCGCGTTGGCCGAGCGCGGCGCGCAAAACCCAGGCCGGCGTCGCCAACAGCGCCGGCCGCTTCAGGCTGCGTGCCAGGGTTTCGGTGAATTCGCGGTTGCTGACCGGCGCGGGCGCGGTCAGGTTGTAGGCGCCGCGGCAGCGTTGTTCGTCCAGCAGGAACAACAGGGCGTCCAGATAATCGCCGCGGTGGATCCAGCTCATCGGCTGGCGGCCATCGCCCAACCGGCTGCCCAAGCCGAGCGCGAACGGCAGCTGCATCTTCTTCAGCAGGCCGCCGTCGCGGTGCAGCACCAGGCCGGTGCGCAGCAGGCAGACGCGCACGCCCAAGGCTTCGGCCGCCAGCGCCGCGCGCTCCCAATCGGTGCACAACACGGCGCCGAAGTCATTAGCGGCGGGCGTGCTTTCGGTTGCCGGGTCCGGTCCGTCGTTGCCGTAGATGCCGATGGCCGAGCCGCTCAGCAGCACGGCCGGTTTTCGATGGCTCTGCCGCATCGCCTGCACTAGCCGCTCGGTGACGCCGATGCGGCTGTCGCGCAAGGCGCGTTTGCGCGCGTCGGTCCACGGCCGGTCGACGATCGGTTCGCCGGCGAGGTTGATGACGGCGTCGAACGCGGTCTCCGGCGTCCATTCGGCCAGATCGCGCCAGGCCGTGACGCCGCTGCCGAACAGCGCCGCCACCGAGGCCGGCCTGCGGCTCAGCACCGTCACCGCGTCGCCGCGCGCCCGCAGCCGGCGGACCAAGGCGCGGCCGATGAAGCCGGTGCCGCCGGTGACCAGGACGCGCATCAGCCTTTCACCCGCAGGCTGGAGCGGCCGCCGTCGACGCCGATGACCTGGCCGGTGATCCAGGCCGCGTCCTCGGACAGCAGGAACGCCGCCAGGGCGGCGACATCCGCGGGTTCGCCCAGCCGTGGCAGCGGATGCAGGCCGGCGATGCTCTGCGCCATGGCTTCGTTCTGCCAGAGGGACTTCGACAGCGGCGTGCGGGTCAGCGAGGGCGCGATGGCGTTGACCCGCACCGCCGGCGCCAACTCCGCGGCCAAGCTCAGGGTCAGCCCTTCCACCGCCGCCTTGGCCATGCCGATCGAGGCGTGCAGGCCGAAGCCCTGCGAGGCCGCGATCGAGCTGAACAGCACCACCGAACCGCGTCCGGATTTCTTCAGCGCCGGCAACGCCGCCTGCACCGCCAGCGCGGCCGACAGCGCGTTCAGTTCGTAGTCGCGCAGGAAATCGGCGCGGGTCAGCCGTGGCAGCGCCTTCAGGGTGATGCTGCCGACCGCGTACACCAGACCGTCCAACGATTCGCCGGCCTCGCGGGCGGCCTGCGCGATGAAGCCGTCGTCGAGCACGTCGCCGATGCTGAAGCCGGCACCGGTCTCGGCGGCCAGGGCGCGGATGGCATCGCCGTCGCGGCCGACCAGATGCAGCTGCCGTCCGCGGCCGGCCAGCAGGCGCGCGGTGGCCGAACCGATGCCGCCGTTGGCGCCGAAGATCAGGGTTTTTCCGTCCATACGCGTCCTCCTATGCCGGCACTATAGCCGTTCCCGCGTGACGGCGGCGTATTGCCGGCGGGCATGAAAAAACCCGCACGCGGCGGGTTTTTCCAACGTCAGCAAGCGCGGCGGCTTACTTGATCTTGCCTTCCTTGTAAGGCACATGCTTGCGCACGACCGGATCGTACTTGGAGATTTCCATCTTGTTCGGCGTGGTCT
>JAYSFF010000023.1:0-26897 GCA_041913425.1 Arenimonas sp.
AGTGAGTCGGTAGCCCGGCCAAACAAAAACCCCCGCTCACGCGGGGGTTTTTGCGTCATGCCGGACGATCAATTCGGGCGTTGCTTGCGTGCCCGCGGTCCCGCTGCGGCGGCCCGCGGCTGGCCTGCCGCTCCGGCGGCGCGGCGCGGCGCGGCCATGCGCACCGGCGGTTGCAGCTTGAAGCCCGGGAAATAATGCACGCGCAACGGCAGACCGCGCGGTGAATAGCCGATGAAGCTGAAACCGGTCTGCGGCCAGAAGGCCTCGGTGTAGTGGCCGGCGATCATGGTGTTCTCGATCTCGATGATGACGCCGATGGCCTCCGGTTTCGGTAGGCCCAGATTGTACTCCATCAGCGCTTTTTGCGTAGCCTGCATCATCGGTATGCTGGTCTTGTTGCCGCGGTGCGCGGCGCCGCAGAACGTGCGGTAGTAATACAGCACCTGGCGCAGGCGCGGCACCACGCGCGCCACCGCCGAGCTGACCGCGGCGATGGCGCCCTGGTCGTCGCGCATGACCACGACCACCTGCTGCGCGCGGGCATCCGGCTTGGCGCTTTTCGGCAACGCCTTTTCGGCGATCCAGAACGCGGTGATTTCCTCGGCCAATTCCGGTGTGATGTGCTTCCACACGTTCTGGTATTCGTATGCCATATGCCACTCCTGCGGGATTCGGATTCAATAGCCGCTTACGATAGCGCGGCCGGACGCTTAATTCAATGCGCAGCAGGTATCCGCGCGCCACGCAGGGCGGGCTTGCCGGCAATCACGTCGGTCCAGACCACGTGCAGCGCGCCGGCGCCGTGCTGCATGCGCGCGAAGCCGGTGGCGCGGCCGCGGCCGGCCAACGTGGCCACGCGCCTGGGCGGGCCGACCGAGCGCAACGCGGTGTCGAGGCGCTGCAACCACAGCGTCTGCCGGTCGCGCTCCTCGGTCCAGAGCAGCCAGGCGCCGTTCGCATCGGCGCTCAAATCGACCCGGCCCTGCAGTTCCTCGCCGCGCTTGAACGTGCGCACCGTGGGAAATCCGGCGCCGGCCTCGCTTGAATAGGCCAGCCGCACGGCCGGCATGCCGCCGGCTGCGGTATACCAAGCGGTCCATACCTTGCGTCCGGCCGCAGCCACCGCGGGGCCGTTGACCGGACAGGCCGGCATGACCCAGCCGTCGGCGGCCACCGGCTTCGGCATCTGCCATTTGCCGCGGGCGAAGCGCGTGCTGTGGATGTCGCGCACCTCGCGTGCGTCGCGGTCGCGGTAGACCACGATCGGACCGTCGTCGGTCAGCGCGGAATCGGTCTGGCAGCAGTCGCAGGTGCTGGTGTCCAGCGGCCATTCGCGCAGCTTGCGGCCGTTGCCGTCGAATACGCCGGCGCGCAGCGTCATGGCCTTGCCCAGATCGACGTCGTGGCCCGATCCGTGGCCGTCGTGCGCCGTGCCGCCGGCGGTCTGGCGTCCATCCAGCCAAGCGATCGCCAGCTCGCTACGCGACCACGGCCATAGCGTGGCGAAGCCGTGTTCGGTGGCGGTGCCGTCGTCGTTGACGGTGACGGGCTTCGACCAGGTTTTGCCGCCGTCTTTGGATTGGTACAGCACCACATCGTAGGCGTAGGCGCCGTCGCCGCTCTTCACCAGGTTGTGCGCCCACAGCGTGCCGTCGGGTAACTGTGTGCTGCTCGGGAAGTCGGCCCAGTTCACGAACCAGTTGCCGCCTTCCGCGATGGTAGTCGCCGGTAGCCAGCGCCCGTCGCGGTAGCGCGCCATGCGCAGACGGTGGCCCTCGCCCCGGCGCTCGATCCAGGTCAGGTTGAGCGTGCCGTCCGGCCCTTTGCCCAGGCTCGGTTGCGAGGCCGCAGCGGTGACCGGCAGCGGCCAGGGCTCGACGGTGGTTGCGGCGGCCGCAGTGGATGGCATCGACAGGGCCAGCATGATCAGGGCATGTGCGTTCATGCCCCCATGCTAGCAGACGCCGAGCGGCTCAGTAATCCAGATGCACGGCCAGTTTCACTTCGCGCGGCGTACCGACGCTGATGTTGTTGTCGTTGTGCGCGGAGCTGAAGTAGGCCTTGTCGGTCAGGTTCTCGACGTTCAGCTGCCACTTCATATGCTCGGAAGCGGTGTAGTACACGGCCGCGTCGACGCGGGTGAAGCCGGGCAGGCGCACGGCGTTGCTGGTGCTGGCATAGACTGCGCTGCGGCCGTTCAGGCCGAGTCCGAAGCCCCAGCGCGGAGAGGCGTCCCAGCGGCCCCAGACGTAAGCCGAGTGCTTCGGCACCAGCGGCAACACGGTACCGGCCGGTTGGCTGGCCGAGATGTCGCGGATGATTTCGGCGTCCTGATAGGCATAGCCGGCCAACACCTGCAGCGTCCGGCTCAGGTTGCCGCCGATTTCCCACTCCAGACCCCGGCTGCGCTGGGCGTCGACCAGCAACGATTGCCCGGGGTTGAGCGCATCGGCGACGGCCATGTTGCCGCGCTCCAAGCGGTACAGCGCCAGGCTGGTGAACAGGCCTTCGCTGAGTTGCCACTTCATGCCGATCTCGCGGTTGGCGAACGATTCCGGTTCGAGGCTGGCGTTGGCGGCGGTCAACGAGGCCAGCTGCTCGCCGGCGCGCGGCACGAAGCTTTCGGCGTAGCTGGCGTACAGGTTCAGGTCCGTGGTGGCTTGGTAGATCAGGCCGGCGCGCGGCGACAGCAGGGTGTCGCGGGTTTCGATACGGGCACCGGTCCGGCGGTTGAGGAAGTCCATGTCGAAGCGCTCGACGCGCAAACCGCCGACCAGCTGCCAGCGTTCGCCGATGTGGATCTGGTCCTGCACATAGACGGCGGCGATGTCGGCGGTACCGTCGTTGTCGGCATCGCCCGCGCTTTGGCGGAAGCCGATCGGCAAGGTCGGCGCCGGGTTGCCGATGCTCACGGTTTCGCTGGTTTGCGTGCTGCCGGGCGCGCCGAAATAGCCGGTTTCGCGGAAGTTCCGCGTGTCCTGCCGGCCCAGTTCGGCGCCGACCAGGATGCGGTGGGTGATTTCGCCGCGCTGGATGTCGAAGAGGTAGTCGGTCTGGTTGAACAGGTTGCGGCGGTCGGTGCGTTGGTTGTAGGCCGCCAGCGAAACTGTGCTGCCGACGGCATCGACCGCGCCCGGGAACACGTTCTGGTAGAACTTGCCGTAATCGGCGTAGCGCGTGCGGCTGCGCAGCACGGCGCCGCCCATGTCATGCTCCACCAGTACGTCCAGGCTGTTCACGTCGGTTTCGGCTTCGCTGTCGGCGCTGCTGCCGAAGAACACGCTGCGGCTGACGGCCAGCGGCTTGCCCTGGAACGACGGCACGCCGCGGTCGACCGTGCGTTCATCGCGGAAGACCTCGGCGACGAATACGATGCGGGTGTCGTCGCCGATGCCGAACGCCAATCCCGGCGCGATGCCGCGCAGCTGGCGCGACACGCCGTCGCGGAAGCTGCCGGCGTCTTCGGCCATGGCGTTCATGCGCCAGGCCAGATTGTCGTTGGCGGCATCGCCCAGGTCGGCCTGGACGCGGTAGAAATCGTGGCTGCCGGCCTGTATGGACAGATCACGTACCCGGTTGCCGTCGGCCTGCTTGGACACGCGGTTGATGACGCCGCCGGAGCCGCCGCGGCCGAAGATCATCGCGTTCGGGCCCTTCAGCACTTCCACCTGGCTGACGTTGTACAGGTCGCGGTAATACTGCACGTCGTCGCGCACGCCGTCGGTGAAGAAGTCGCCGGTGCTGGCGTTGCCGCGCATCACCGGCGCGTCGCGGTGGCCTTCGCCCTGCGCCATGCCCACGCCCGGCACGTAGCGGACCACGTCGGCCATGCCGTGCAGGGCTTGGTCGGCGATCTGCTGCTCGGTGACCACGCTGACCGCCTGCGGCGTGTCCTTCAGCGCGGTTTCGGTCTTCATCGCGCTGTTCGGGTCGCTGGCCTGGTAGCGGAACGGGAAGCCGCGGACTTCGATTTTGTCGAGTGTCGCCGGTGCATCCGGCGCGGCGGAGGCGTTGACGGCAAGGGCGAGCAGCAGGGCGAGGGTGAGCGGGCGGGTGGCGGTCACGGCGGGACTCTCTTGTAAATGAGAATCAATCTTATTTGTATTTGCGAAAAACTGCAAGCGGGTCAGGGAAGTCATTGGTCCGGCAAGCCGGCAGAACCGGTCAATTTCACGCCAATGCCTCCGGCTGGCGCTAGAATCAGAAGTCGAACTCCCTTTTTGAACCGGTCTGCGAATGTCGAATATCCGTGCCTGCCTGCTTGTTGCGTCGCTTTCGCTGCTTTCCGCTTGCGGAGGCGGCGGCGGAAGTACGAAGCCCGACCCGCAGCCGGTCACCACCTGCTCGCAACGCCTGGGCACCGGCAGTTTCGTCACCACCACGGTGACCAATCCGAGCGTCATCGACTCGACCTGTCCGTCCGGTTCGAGCCTGACCCAGGCCGGCAGCTCCTATACCACCACCACCACCACCTACAGTTGTCCGGATCCGAACGCGACGGCCAATCCGGTGGCGTCGAGCGTGACCTCCGCGCCGGTCGTGACCCAGAGCAAGATCTGCACGGTCATCATGACCTGCTCGGAAAAGCTGGCCACCGCCGCGTTCCAGACCAAAACCGAAACCGTCACCACCACCGACAGCAGTTGCCCCACCGGGCAGACGGTGGTGCAGAACGGCTTGTCGCAGTTCACCCGCACCACCAGCTACAGCTGCGCCGATCCGGCCGGCACCGCCGACCCGGTCGCCAGCATTTCCAACACCTCGCCGGTGCTGACCCAGCCGAAGGTCTGCAACCTGTCCGCGCCGATCAACTACAGCACCTATTTCCGCGAAAAGACCGGCGTCAACAAGGTCAGCTACACCGGACAGGGCGTCAAGGTCGTGGTGCACGACGAGGCGTTCAACCTCAATCACATCACCTTGA
Source organism: Arenimonas sp. (assembly GCA_041913425.1). Classification (GTDB taxonomy): domain Bacteria; phylum Pseudomonadota; class Gammaproteobacteria; order Xanthomonadales; family Xanthomonadaceae; genus Arenimonas. Next base: position 4,925 of record JAYSFF010000023.1, read on the forward strand.
AAGGCAAGATCGCCACGACCTTCGGCACCATCATCGACAACGACGTCAGCCATGGCACCAGCGTGGCTTCCATCCTGGCCGGCGCCGCGGCGGGCCTGTATCCGGGCGGCGTCGCGCCCGACGTCACGTTGGCCTTGTCGGATTGGGATACCGAGTTGTTTCCGGCAGTCAATTGGGGCGCCAAAGTCTTCAATTTCTCGTTCGGCTACGACGTCGAAAGCGCCAAAGCCGATTCCCTCGACGTGGCCCGTTATGTCAGTCCTTGGGTTGCGGAGTTCCAGGCAATCAAGTCCGCCGGTGGCATCGTGCTGATTTCCGCCGGCAACGAGGGTCTGGATGCGAACGACCAGCCTTTGGCGCAAAGCGCCCAGATCCTGGCCGGTACCCCGGCGTTCTATCCGGAGTTCGACAACATCCTGGCGGTGGTGGCGATGAGCCCCTTGAACGGCACCAAAGCGGGATACTCGAACCCCTGCGGCGCGATTGCCATGAATTTCTGCATTTCCGCTCCGGGCACGGTGAATCTGCTGAAACCGACGGTCAACCAAGGCGATGTCCTGACCGATGCCTCGTATGAATGGTTCGCCGGCACCTCCGCGGCGGCGCCGGTGGTCAGCGGCATCGCGGCCTTGGTGTATCAGGCCTTCCCCGGCATGAATGGCAACCAGGTGCGCGATACCCTGCTGACCACGGCGACCGATCTCGGCGCGCTGGGCGTCGACCCAATCTATGGCTGGGGCTACGTGAACGCCGAAAAGGCCGTGCAAGGCCCGGGTGCGCTGCTCAGCACGTTCAGCGCCGATGTGCCGGCGTCGACGACGTGGAACTTCGGCAACGACATCGGCGGCGGCGGCGGTCTGGTCAAGATCGGCGGCGGCGGATTGAGCCTGACCGGCGACAACACCTACGGCGGCGGCACGCAGGTGCGCGACGGCGACTTGAATCTGTACGGCGCGGTGGTCGGCGACGTGCTGCTCGACGGCGGCCGCTTCAACGCCTTCGGCGGCCATGTCGGCGGTGATCTGTACGCCAACGGCGGCGCCCTGGGTCTGGTCACCGGCGACGTACTGACGGTGGACGGCAGCGTGTACTTGCAGGGCGCCGATTTGCGCGTATCGGCGCCGGCCGGTTACACCACCCAGTGGCAGGGCGAGGTGCTGAACGCCGCGGCCGTTGTCGGTACGGCCGATGCCGCCGCCGATTCGATCTGGTTCGATGCCGCCGCGTCGTTCGGCGACAGTGCCGTGCATGTCGATCTGCAACGCAAGGCGGTGACCGGCGTGCTCGCCTCGTACTCCGCGACCCAAGCCGACAGCGCCGGCAATCTCGAAACCGCGTTCCGCCAGCTCGATGCCGGCTTCGGCAGCGAGGCCCTGCGCGCCAGCGCCGGCCGCCTGCAAGCCACCAATGCGGGCGAGGCCGGCTTGGCGCTGATGGCGCTGTCGGGTCAATCGCAGACCACGATGAAGGACATCGCGCTGGAGACCACCGACGCGCTGTTGCCGCTGCTCGGCGAGCGCCTGCACGATATCCCGCGCACCGGCGGCGAGGGCGGCTTCTGGCTGATGACCGCCAATCCCGACGGCCGCAAGCACGCCGACGGCTATCTCGCCGCCGACATCGACAGCCGGATCTGGGCCGCCGGCGTCGACCGCGGCTTCGACGGCACCAGCCTGGGCGCGGCCTTGTTCAGCGCCGATGACCGCGTCGGCTACGACGGCGTCGGCGACCGCGTGCGCGGCGACCGCAAGGGTCTGGCCCTATACGCCCGCCATCAGGGCGAGGTCTGGTACTGGCAGGGTTTCGCCACGTTCTCGGAGTTCGATGCCGACGTGACCCGCACCCTGTCCACCGGTGAAGGCAGCGGTTTCGCCGACAGCCGCAGCCGCGGCAGCCAGCGTGGCCTGAGCCTGGAAGCCGGGCGGCCGCTGTCCGGCGGCTTCACTGCCGCCTTAAGCGCCGGCATTGATCGGGTCGCGTTGGATGCCTTCGCCGAATCCGGCGGCACCGGCTTGGAGCTCGGTTTCGAATCGGCCACGTTCACCCGTGCCCTGCTCGGCCCGGACCTGCGTTTCGAGCGAGGCTTCGGCGCCGGCTGGCTGTGGAATGCGCGCGTGGGTTACCGCCATGTCCTGGGCGAGGTCGACACCGGCATGCGCGCGTATTACACCGGCCTGCCGGGCACCGGTTTCACCGTCGACGGCATGCCGTACGCCGACGGCTTCCTGGATTGGGCGCTGGGCCTGGGCTACCGCCGCGGTCCGGCGTACTGGTACCTGCGCGGCGACGGCCAACAGCATGACAACGGCCGCCGCCTGTCGCTGTCGGCCGGCGTGCGCATCGGCTTCTGATCAGATCAGACCGAGCGCCAGCGCGCGTTCCTGCAGTTCCGGCATCGAGCGCGCGCCGGTCTTCTGCATGATGTGGGTGCGGTGCGCATACAGGGTCTTGTCGGTGATGCCCAATTCGGCGGCGATGGCTTTCGGGTTCTTGCCCTGCAGCAGGCCGCGCAACACGGCTTGTTCGCGGCCGCTCAGGGCCGGTTCGTCCGCCTGACCGGCGTCCTGCCGCTGCGCGATGTCCGAGGACAGGAAACGGCCGCCGGCCATGACGGCCCGGATCGCCCGCACCAGCTCCTCGGCGGCGACGGTCTTGGTGATGTAGCCGTCGACGCCGAAGGATAGCGCCTTGGCCACGAAGCCGGCGTTCTCGTACATGCTCAGCACGATGATGCGCAGCGACGGATGCGCCGGCCGGATGCGTTGCAGCAACGGGAAGCCGCCGCCCTCGGGCATGTTCAGGTCGATGATCAGCAGGTCGGGCGCGTGCCGCTCGATCAGCGGCTGCAGCTGGCTGGGCCGCTCGCATTCGGCGACCACCGACAGATCGCCCTCGTTCTCCAGCAGATGCTTGATGCCGTCGCGCAGTATGGCGTGGTCGTCGAGGAGAACGATGCGGGTCATGGCCCATTATGCCAAAAAACCCGCCGGCCACGCGGTTGCCGTCCGCACCGAATGCCGATAGCATGGCGGCAGGGGAAATCATTTGATCGAATGGCTGAAATCATGGCGTGAAGACCGGCGGCTGCCGCCGCTGAAGTGGGCGCTCGCCTTCGCGCTGGGCCAGCTGCTGTTCACCCACTTCGGTTTCTACCACTGGCTGATCCAGGCCGGGCTGATGTTCGCCGTGCTGTGGGTGCGGCCCGGCCGCGAGTTCCCGGTCTGGTATGCGGTGAACACCGCCTGCTTCACCCTCAACGCCTGGAAGAACCTGTGGCTGCGCGGCCAGCCCGACATGCCGTTCCTCGGCCTGTGGCCGAGCCTCGAGCTGTTCCTGCTCGGCACCATGGCGATGCCGCCGCTGGTGTACGCGGCGGTGCGGTTCCTGAAGGCGCGCGGCATCCGGCCGCAGGACGGCAACGGCTTCCGCGGCATGTCCTACCTGCTCGGTTCCGGCCTATTGGCGGCGCTGCTGCTGACCGCCAAGGACGTCGCCTACGTGCTCACCGACGGCAAGATCTCCGAGGTCAAGGCCGGCCGCATCATCGGCACCGAGGCGCTGTCGCTGTCGAACGCGGTCGAGCTGCTCGGCAGCTTCGTCATCAGCCATTTCATGGGTGCCTTCATCGGCATCCTGATCGTGGCGCCGCTGGTGATGTGGATCGCCGTGCCGGCGTTCCGCGCCGGCTCCGGACATCTGCTGAAGCGCGCGGCGCTGACCCTGCTGCCGGTCGCCGCGCTGATCTCGGTGGCGCTGTTCAACAGCCACGAATCGCGCTTCTTCGGCCTGCTGCAGGTGCTGATGCTGGCGGCGGTGGTGGTGTTCTCGTTCTTCCACGGCTGGCGCGGCGCGGCCGTCTCGGTGGTGCTGGTCAGCCTGATGATCAGCGTCGACAACCACCTCGACCCGCTCTCGGGCGATCCGAAGCAGATGCAGCTGTACGTCTCGATCGTCGGCGCGCTGGCGCTGCTGTTCGGCGCCGCGATGGACGAGCTGAAGACCCGCGAGGCCGACCTCGAGCAGCGCCAGGCCGAACTGTACCGGGCCTCGATGCAGAAGCAGCAGCTGCTCGACCAGCTGGTCGACGCCAGCCGGCGCAGCATGCAGGCGCAGGACGCCGAGCGCCAGCGCATCGCGCTCGAGCTGCACGACGAGATCGGACAGTCGATCACCGCCCTGCAGATCCACCTCAACCTGCTGCAGGTCGAACTGCACCAGCAGGGCAAGGCCGTGCTGGCCGGCCGGTTGACCGGCATCGCCGAGAAGATCGGCGAGGGCGTGCGCGGCGTGGTGATGGACCTGGCGCCGATCGAGCTGGCCGAGCTCGGCCTGTACATGGCGCTGGCGCACGGATCCAGCGCCCGCACCGCGCGCCAGGCCGGATTGCAGTACGACGTCAGTTTCCGCGGACGCATCGACGAGCTCGACCATCTGCACGCCAGCACCGCGCTGGCGGCCTACCGCATCGTGCAGGAATCGCTGACCAATGTGGTCAAGCACGCGCACGCCGCGTCCTGCCGGGTCACGCTGGCGCTGCGCCAGCGGCAGGGCGAATGGCTGCTGTTCGTCAGCGTGCAGGACGACGGCGTCGGCCTGGCGCGCGGGGTGAAAGCCGAGCGCTGCTTCGTGTCGATCCGCGACCGCGCCCTGGCGCTCAGCGGCCGCCTGCACGTGCGTTCGCGCTACGGCCTGCGCATCCACGTGCTGCTGCGGCAGCCGGCCGAGGTCACAGGAAATCGCAGGGATCGACGTCGATCGACCAGCGCGCCTTCCGCGCCGATTTGAGCGTACGCACCCGCGGCAGCGCCGCCGCCAGCAGGCGTTGCAGGTCGCCGCGTTCGCGCGCGTTCAGCGTCAGCTGCCAGCGGTAGCGGCCGGCCCGCCGCGGCATGCCGGCCGGCAGCGCGCCGGAACTGTGCACCGCCCAGCCGCCCCGGCGGTGCTCCTCGGCGAACACCGCCGAGGCCTCTTCCAGGAACGCGGCCGCCGCCTCCTGGTGCACCGATTCGCAGCGCAGCAGCGCCATGTGGGTGTACGGCGGCAAATCCGCCTGTTGCCGTTCCGGCAGGGCCTCGCGCACGAAGGCCGGATAGCCGCCGTGCAGCAGGCCGGTCAACAGCGGATGTCCGGGATGGTGGGTCTGGATCAGCACATGGCCGGCGTGCTCGGCGCGTCCGGCGCGCCCGGCCACCTGCACCAGCAGCTGCGCCAGCTTCTCGTGCGCGCGGAAATCGGCCGAGTACAGGCTTTCATCGACGCCGACCACGCCGACGAAGCGCAGGTTCGGCAGGTCGTGGCCCTTGGCCAATATCTGCGTGCCGACCAGAATCGCCGGTCCGTCGCCGGCCTCGGCCAGGCGCTTGGCCAGCCCGTCGCGCCGGCGCGTGGTTTCGCTGTCGACGCGGATGCAGGGTACGTCCGGAAACGCCGCCGCCAAGGCTTCCTCCAGGCGCTCGGTGCCGTAGCCCTGCGGCTGCAGCGCCAGCGAACCGCAATCCGGGCAGGCCGGCGGCTTGGGTTTCTGGTGCCCGCAATGGTGGCAGTGCAGGCGTTTCTGCCCGGCATGCAGGGTCAGCGTGGCGTCGCAGCGCGGGCACATCGCGGTGAAGCCGCAGTCGTGGCAGAGCAGCGCCGGCGCGTAGCCGCGGCGGTTCTTGAACACCAAGGCCTGACCGCCCGCGCGCAGGCAGCCGGCGATGCCGTCCAGCATGGCCTGGCCCAGGCCGTGCTGCAGGCGCAGCTTGCGGATGTCGGCGACGCGCACCTGCGGTGGCTTGGCGGCGCCGGCGCGTTCCGGCAGCCGATGCAGCACATAGCGTCCGGCTTCGGCGTTGCGCAGGCTCTCCAGCGACGGCGTGGCGCTGCCCAGGATCACCGGCGCGGCCATCGCCTTGGCGCGCACGATGGCGACGTCGCGCGCGTGGTAGTGGAAGCCGTCCTGCTGCTTGTAGCTGCCGTCGTGCTCTTCGTCGATGATGATCAGGCCGGCCTCCGGCATCGGGGTGAACACCGCCGAGCGGGTGCCGAGCAGCACCCGGCCGACGCCGGCGGCCATCGCGGCCCAGGCGCGGGCGCGCTCGCCGTCGGCGAGATTGGAGTGCAGCACATGCACCGGCACCGGCAGACGCGCCGTGAAGCGCGCCAAGGTCTGCGGCGTCAGGCCGATTTCCGGCACCAGCACCAGCGCCTGCTTGCCGCGCGCCAGGCAGTCGAGCACGGCCCGGATGTAGATTTCGGTCTTGCCGCTGCCGGTCACGCCTTCGATCAGATGCACCGCGAACCCGGCATCGGCGCGCAGGGCCTCGAGGCAGTCGCGCTGCGCCGGATGCAGTTCCGGGCCGTCGCCGGCAGGCAACTCGTCCGGCGCCTGCGCCGGCAGCGCCAGGCACTCGGCCCAGCCGCGGGCCTGCAGTGCACGCATCGCCGGCCGCCACTGCGGAACGCACGCGTCCAGTTCGGCTTCCCGGCATTGGCCCTGCGCCAGGATTTCGGCCAGTTGCCGTGCGCGGCTGTTGCGGCGCAGCGCCGGCCAGCCGGCGGCGCCGTCGTCGGTCAGCCGCCAGGCCGGTACCGACAGATCCGGCAGCGGCTTGCCTTCGCGCAGCACGGCCGGCACCGCGGCGGAGATGACTTCGCCCAAGGGCGCTTGATAATAGCGCGCGGTCCACTGCAGGCTGGCCAAGGCTTCACCGGCCAAGATCGGCACCGGATCGATCCGGTCCTCGATGGCTTTCAGGCTGCCGTTGTCCGATTCGGCCACGCCGGTGTCCGCCACCCAGCCGACCAGGCTACGGCTGCCGAACGGCACCCGGACCCGGCAACCGATCCAGCCGCCGTCCACGTGCTGGCCGTTTCCGGGCAGGTAGTCGAACAGCCCGGGCACCGGCACCGGCAGGGCGACTTTCAGGCAGGCGGGCGGCGGTGCGGAATTCATGCGGAGTCCGGAGTGCGGCGACGGCCGCGTGTCGGGCCTTCATCCGGCTACAGCTTACCCGATGGTGGCGTTTATCCACACAAACGGTGGATAAGCGTGTGGATGTCCGGGCGGTTGCGGACGATTACGGCACGCGGCCGGCGTGACGCGGCGGAATGCCCATTTTTTGACCAAGCAGATAATGGTTGACAAAACAATCGGTTACCTGTTGTTACCGGAAAGTCCGTCAGGCCATTTGGTCAAGAAATAAACAATCAAGGACTTAGCGCGGGCTGTGCACAAGGTTCCACAGGGGATGCCAAGAAATTCGGGCATTCCAGGTTTTCGTGCGAACGGGATGTGAAAATGTTTCACGAACCTCGGCCACCATCGCGCGCAAAATGTGGGGCATATCGCAGTTAGCACGCATAATTCAGAGCATCTGCCAACAAAATCGCATATCCCACTGATACATATGGGCTATCGGCATTATCCACATAAGCTGTGGGTAACTGTGTGGAAAGGCCGCAATCAAAACCGATTGATGCCCGAGATGACAGGGATTTCAGCAGGTTGATTACTTTTTAACCAAACTGAAATAATTATATAAATCAGTAATTTGTATGTGGGTTGCCGGATTCGGCGGATATCCGGCCCCCCATATTTAGGGTTTCACCCGTAGGCGATGGCCTGGCTTGGATGCTGTTGAAAAGGTTTCACAGCGCAAGGCCCATTCAGATGGCGTTCAGCGTTAAATTAGGGTTGCCGAATACAAAAAATGTTCCACGGACGGCAATCACAGCATCAGCAGGCCGATGACCAGATTCAGCGCCACGCCGAACGCCGCCAACAGCAGATAGCTGGCTCCGATCAGGCCGAATTTCCAGCAGGTGGCCGGCCAGCCCTGCCGGTACACCCGTTTCAGCACCAGCAGGAAATACAGCGGAATCCACAGGGTGATGCCGGCGCTGAGCAGGCCGACGGCGGCGCGCCAGCCGGTCAGGCCGGTGGTCCAGGACGCCATCGCCGAGAGCACGGTCAGCACCGTGATGGCCAGCATCAGGAACGCGTGGTTGTGCAGCGCCACGATCAGGTGCTCCATGAACAGCCGGCGCTTGAACCAGTACGCCAGCTTCAGCAGCAGGGCGAAGAACGGCAGCAGCACCAGCAGCGCCTGCGGCGTGGCGGCCAGGCCGGCGTGCAGCAGCTGCGTCCAGTCCCGGCGCTTGACCGTGTCCTCCAGCCGCGACAGGCGCTCGTTGATCAAATCGTTGCCGGCATCCGGCAGCCAGGCCAAGCGCACCGGATTGGTCTTGGCATGCCAAGGCCGGCCGTTGAAATTGCCGATGGTGATGCTGCCCTCGGCGGCCCGGCCTTCGACCCGGATCGGCGCTTCGTCGCCGGCGGCCACGTCGACGCTGCGCTGGATCAGGAAAAAGGCGATCAGGCTGAGCAGGAAGTACAGCTTCAAGGGCGACACATAGCGCGCGCGGCGTTCGGCGAAATATTCCAGGCTGAGGAAGCCGGGCTTGAACAACAGCGGCTTGAGCGTGCGCAGCAGCTTGGCGTCCAGGTTCAGCACGTCGTTGAGGAATTCGCCCGCGAGCTGGCCGACATGCCGTACGGTCGATTTCTGTTTCTGGCCGCAGTGCGCGCAGTACAGTCCGGTCACGGCGCATAGGCAGTTGCCGCAGAGGCGTTGTCTGGCGTGCTGCATCGGCATGGTGCGTCGGCCCGTCCCCGTTTCTGGTTTAAACTATGGCCTTCCCAAGGCCTCACTATGACGCATTCGCCCTCACCCTGGCAACGGCTCCGGCAGGAGTCGCGTGTCAGCTTCACCCTGGCCCTGCCGATCGCGGTCGGACAGCTGGCCTCGATGGCGATGAGCGTGGTCGATTCCCTGTTGGCCGGCCGGCACGGCCCGATTACCCTGGCCGCGGTCGCGGTCGGCAGCGCGGTCTGGTCGCTGGCCATGCTGATCTGCATCGGGCTGATGATGGCGATTCCGCCGACCGTGTCCCAGCTCAATGGCGCCGGCCGCCGTGCCGAAATCGGCCCGATTTGGCGCCAGGCGCTGTGGCTCGCGCTGGCGGTCGGCCTGCTGCTGCTGGGCTTCATGCGCTGGAGTCCGCAGTTGCTGGTGTGGATGCAGATTGCCGCCGAGGTGCAGGCACCGGCCGGCGAATTCCTGCGCGCGATTAGCTGGGGCGCGCCGGGCCTGGCGCTGTTCTTCGCCACACGCTACCTCAGCGAAGGCCTGTCCTGGACCAAGCCGACCCTGGTGTTCGGCGTCGCCGCGTTGCTGCTGCTGATTCCAGTCGGCTACGCCCTGCTGTTCGGCTTCGGCCCGATTCCGGCCTTCGGTGCCGCCGGCTTGGGCTACGCCACGGCCTTGGTGATGTGGCTGGAGTTCATCGCCTTCGTGCTGTATCTGCACCGTTCGGCGCACTTTCGCGACCTCGGCCTGCTGTCGCGTTTCGAATGGCCGGACTTCGCCGCCATCGGCCAGTTGCTGAAGCTCGGCATTCCGATGGGCATCGCCATCTTCATGGAAGGCAGCCTGTTCGTGGCCACCGCGTTGTTCATCGGCCGGCTCGGCGCGGTCGACGTGGCCGCGCACCAGATCGCGCTGAACGTGGCCAGCGCGCTGTTCATGATCCCGCTCGGCGTGGCCCTGGCTACCACCGTGCGTGTCGGCCATGCGGTCGGCGCCGGCGACGTGTCGGCGGTGCGCTGGGCGATGCGCGCCGGTCTGGCGCTGGTGCTGCTGACCCAGACGGTGTCGGCGCTGCTGCTGGTGTTCGGTGGCGGCCTGATCGGCCGCTGGTACACCGACGACGCCGCCATCGCCGGCCTGGCCGCGACCCTGATGGTGTACGCCGCCATCTTCCAGTACCCCGACGGCATCCAGGCCCTGTCCGGCGGCGCCCTGCGCGGCCTGAAGGACACTACCGTGCCGGCCATCATCACCGTGTTCGCCTACTGGGCGGTGGGCCTCAGCGCCGGCGTGTACCTGGGCCTGCATCTGGGCCTGCGCGCGCCGGGCTTCTGGCTCGGCCTGACCGCCGGTCTGGGCGTGGCCTCGGTGCTGCTGTACCTGCGCTTCCGGCGCGCCGTGCGCAAACTGGAAGCCGCCCTGTAAGCCATGACTTCCCGTATACGTCCGCATCGGGCGTTTCGGGTATCCTGAAACCCTGTAACCCGGAGTCCGCAACCCATGAGCAGTGCCCAGCCCGGCCCGATCCGCACCTTCTTCCGCTTCATCTGGAGCGCGGTCAACTTCACCAACCACCTGGTGTTCAACCTGATCATGCTGGTGGTGCTGATCGGCGTCATCGCGGTCATTTCGGCCGGCATGTCGGCCAAGTCGTTCACGCCGCTGCAGGACAAGACCGCGCTGGTGCTCGACCTGGAGGGCGTGCTGGTGGAACAGCGCACCGCCGACACCATCAGCTCGGCGATCGCCGAAGCCCAAGGCGACGGCACGCGCGAGATCCGCCTGCGCGACGTGCTGCGCGTGATCGAATCGGCCAAGCGCGATCCGAAGATCACCCATCTGCTGATCGACACCGACGGCTTCCAGGCCGCCGGCATGGCCTCGACCCGCGAACTGGCGCGCGCCCTGCAGGACTTCAAGACCAGCAAGAAGCCGGTGTACGCCTTCGCCGACGGCTACGAGCAGAAGCAGTACCTGCTGGCCGCGCAGGCCGACAAGGTGTTCATGGATCCCGAAGGCGGCTTCCTGCCCGAAGGCCTCGGCCGCTACCGCCTGTATTACCGCCAGGCCCTGCAGGACAAGCTCGGCGTCGACGTGCACCTGTTCCGGGTCGGCGAATTCAAGTCTGCGGCCGAACCCTACATCCTGGACGGCGCCTCCAAGGAAGCCAAGGAAGCCGACCTGTTCTGGATGAACGACATCTGGCAGCGCTACCTGGCCGACGTCGGCAAGGCCCGCGGCATCGCACCTGCGGCCATCACCGCCGCCATCGAGCAGATGCCGGCGCGTCTGGCCGCGGTCAAGGGCGATCTGGCGCAATGGGCGCTGGCCGAGAAGTGGGTCGACGGCCTGAAGACCCAGGACGAGATGGAGAAGTTCATGGTCGAGCAGGGCGTGGCCTTCGATGACGACATCGGCAGCTTCCGCCAGATCGGCCTGAAGGATTACCTGGGTCACGCCAACAAGCTGCATCTGGAAAAGCCGGCAAAGCAGGACACGGTCGCGGTGGTGGTGGCGCAGGGCGAGATCGTCGACGGCGAACAGCCGCCCGGCGTCATCGGCGGCGTCTCGACCGCGGCGCTGATCCGTGCCGCGCGCGAGGACGAGTCGGTCAAGGCCCTGGTGCTGCGCGTGGATTCGCCCGGCGGCGGCGTGTTCGCCTCCGAACAGATCCGCCGCGAGATCGAGCTGACCAAGGCCGCCGGCATTCCGGTGGTGGTGTCGATGGCCAACGTGGCCGCGTCCGGCGGCTACTGGATTTCGATGAACGCCGACCGCATCTACGCCGACGAATCCACCATCACCGGCTCGATCGGCATCTTCGGCCTGATGGTGAGCGCGCCGCGCGCGCTGGAGAAGATCGGCGTGCGTTCCGACGGCGTCGGCACCACGCCCTGGGCCGGCGCGTTCGACATCACCCGGCCGATGCCGGAGCCGGCCAAGCTGGTCATCCAAAGCGTGATCGAGCGCGGCTATTCGCAGTTCATCACCAAGGTCGGCAAGGCCCGCGGCCAAAGCCCGGAAGCCATCGATGCGGTGGCCCGCGGCCGCGTCTGGAGCGGCGCGCAGGCCAAACAGCACGGTCTGGTCGACGCCTTCGGCGGCCTGCACGAGGCCGTGGCCGACGCCGCCAAACGCGCCAAGCTCGGCAAGGACGGCTACACCATCGATTACGTCGAAGAGCCGCTGTCGCCGTTCGAGCAGTTCGTGAGCAACCTGGCCGGCAACAGCGAGACCGAAGGTCTGGTGCGCTGGGCGTCGCCCGCGCTCGGCCTGCTGCGGCAGAACGCCATGGGCCGGCAGATCCACGCCGACCTAAAATGGCTGGAAAACCGCAGCGGCCGTCCGGTCAACGCCGTGGCGCACTGCTTCTGCGCGTTCTGAGGCCATGCACAAACGCTGGCGCCTGGACGGACAGACCGCGCTGATCACCGGCGCCAGCGCCGGCATCGGCCTGGCCGCGGCGCGCGAACTGGCCGCGCTCGGCGCCGATGTGCTGATGGTGGCGCGCGACGAGGCCCTGCTGGCGGCCAGCGCCGCCGACATCAGCGACGAGATCGACGGCGCGCTGGTGCGCCATTTCGCCGCCGACGTGTCCGACCCCGAGCAGCGCCAGGAGATCTTCGACTGGATCAGCGACTTGGACGCGCCGCTGTCGATCCTGGTCAACAACGCCGGCATGAACGTGAAGAAGGCCACGCTCGACATCGACGCCGACGACTTCGCGCAGGTGCTGGACACCAACGTGCAGGCCGCGTTCGCGCTGTCGCAATTGGCGCATCCGTTCCTGAAGCAGCACGGCAGCGCCAGCATCGTCAACGTCGGCAGCGTGTCCGGCCTGACCCACGTGCGCACCGGCCCGCTGTACGGCCTGAGCAAGGCCGCGCTGCACCAGATGAGCAAGAACCTGGCCTGCGAGTGGGCCAGTGACGGCATCCGCGTCAATTCGGTGGCGCCCTGGTACATCCGCACCCGGCGCACTTCGAATGCGCTGGGCAATCCGGAGTATTTCGAGGAAGTGCTGGCGCGCACGCCGATGAAGCGCATCGGCGAACCCGAGGAAGTGGCGGCCGCCATCGCCTTCCTGTGCCTGCCGGCCGCCAGCTACATCACCGGCGAATGCATCGCGGTGGACGGCGGCTTCCTGCGTTACGGCTTCTGACCGGCAACAAATTCCGCGGCAGGTTCCCACCGCGGCCGCGCATTTGACTATACTGGCCGGAACCGCGGTAGAAACCGCGGACAAATCAGGGGATGTCGTGCGTAATTTACTGCTGTTGCTGGCGTTGGCGTTGACCGGCTGCGCGTCGGGCTATGGGAAATCGAACATCTTCGGCGGCTACTGGAGCAAGGACGGCCCCGGCGAGCTGGTCGAGGTCGGATTCAGCGGCAACGGATACACCGATATCCGCAAGGTCGAGATCTACGTGCTGTTCCGCAGTGCCGAGATCGCCAAGCAGCGCGGCAAGCCGCATTTCAGCATCTACCAGAGCCTGGCCAACGCCATCGTGGACCGGCCGCTGAGCGAGGAGACCCAGGCCAGCGCCATCGGCGGCAAGCCGTACGCCAAGGTGTTCATGCTGATGCACGACGCGCCGGTGGCCGGCTCCCTGGTCGCCGACGACATCCTGGCCAAGTACGATGCGCAGGTCAAAGGCAATCAAGCCATCGACGCGGCGGGAGCGACGCGATGAACGGCGCGCTGAAAACCGCGGCCATGGGCGCCGCGCTGCTGTCCGTCGCCTGTGCCAGCCTGCCGCCCTACCAGGCGCCGTCGAAAACCGATCCCGGCTCGGCCATCCTCGACCTCAGCCGCATCCCCAGCGGCTCGATCTGCACCGACGGCGTGCTGTACGCATTCAACAACGGCCGGGAAAAAGAGCTGGCAGTGCCGACCGGCGGCCGTGTCGGCATCAGCAGCTACGTGATGATGGCCGATTACCAGGTGACCTACAGCTGTTATCCGGGCCTGAGCTTCAAGCCGGAAGCCGGCAAGCAGTATCTGCTCAACGTCGAAATCGAGGACCAGAAGTGCCGGCTCGAGATTTACCAGAAGGGCGCGCAGAACCGCACCGGTCTGGCCCTGGTGCCCGGCGTGCTGCCGCCGCAATACTGCAAGTAAGTTCCACGGTAGGGGCGAATCTTGTATTCGCCCTTAACGGCGATATCGAGGAGCCGGGTCGGATGAGTGTCCGCAGCATCCAGGGCGAACACAAGGTTCGCCCCTACGGCGACAATACCCGCGCATGATGCCGCAAATGGTCTTCGATGAAGCTCTGGATGAACCAGTAGCTGTGGTCGTAGCCGGTGTGTTGGCGCAAAAGCAGCGGCTGGTTGGCGGCATCGCAGGCCGCTTGGAACAGCTCCGGCCGCAGCTGTTCGGCCAGAAACGAATCTTCCGCGCCTTGGTCGATCAGAATCGGGCCGTCGAAGCGGTGGCCGTCTTCGATCAGCGCGGTGGCGTCGTGCCCGCGCCAGGTGCGTTCATCGTTGCCCAGATAGCGCGGGAAGGCTTTCCGGCCCCACGGCACCTGCATCGGCGCCACGATCGGCGCGAACGCCGACAGCGAACGGAAGCGTTGCGGATGGCGCAGCGCCAGCGTCAGCGCGCCGTGGCCGCCCATCGAGTGCCCGCTGATGCCCAGACGCGCGGCATCGACGCCGAAGTGCGCGTCCAGCAGCATCGGCAGTTCACGCACCACCGCGCTTTCCATGCCGAAACGGCCGGCATACGGCTCCTGCGTGGCGTCCAGCCAGAAGCCGGCGCCTTCGCCGAATTCCCAATCGCCGGTGGCACCGATGATGCCGGTCTCGCGCGGGCTGGTGTCCGGCGTGACCAAAGCCAGGCCGAGCTCGGCCGCCACGCGCTGGGCGCCGGCCTTGATGGCGAAGGTTTCCTCGGTGCAGGTGAGGCCGGCCAGGAACAGCAGCGCCGGCACGCGGTCGCTGCGTTCGGGCCGGAACACGCCGAAGCGCATCGGGCCGCCGCAGGCCTTGGATTCATAGCGGTAAAAGCCCTGCACGCCGCCGAAGCAGCGCTTTTCGGCCAGCACCTCCAGCGCCGGCACCGCCATCAGTAGATCACCACGCCGCGGATGGATTCGCCGCGCTTCATCAAATCGAAGCCTTCGTTGATGCGCTCCAGCGGCATGGTGTGGGTGATCAGCGAGTCGATGTCGATCTTGCCGTCCATGTACCAGTCCACGATCTTCGGCACGTCGGTGCGGCCGCGCGCGCCGCCGAAGGCCGAGCCGCGCCAGTTGCGGCCGGTCACCAGCTGGAACGGGCGCGTGCTGATCTCCTGCCCGGCCGCGGCCACGCCGATGATGACGCTGGTGCCCCAGCCCTTGTGGCAGCATTCCAGCGCCTGGCGCATCACTTGGGTGTTGCCGATGCATTCGAACGAATAATCGGCGCCGCCCTTGGTGAGCGACACCAGATAGGCCACCAGGTCGCCGTCCACTTCGCTCGGGTTCACGAAGTCGGTCATGCCGAATTTGGCGGCCATGTCCTTGCGCGCCGGGTTGATGTCGACGCCCACGATCTGCGCCGCGCCGGCCATGCGCGCGCCCTGGATCACGTTCAGGCCGATGCCGCCCAGGCCGAACACCACCACGCGCGCGCCCGGCTCCACCTTCGCGGTGTAGATCACCGCGCCGATGCCGGTGGTGACGCCGCAGCCGATGTAGCAGACCTTGTCGAACGGCGCGTCTTCGCGGATCTTGGCCAGCGCGATTTCCGGCACCACCGTGTACTGCGCGAAGGTGGAGGTGCCCATGTAGTGGTGGATCTTCCTGCCGCCGATGGAGAAGCGCGAGCTGCCGTCCGGCATCAGGCCCTGGCCCTGCGTGCTGCGGATGGCCTGGCACAGGTTGGTCTTCTGGCTCAGGCAGTATTCGCACTGGCGGCATTCCGGCGTGTACAGCGGAATCACGTGGTCGCCTTTCTTCAGCGAGGTCACGCCCGGGCCCACGTCCACCACGATGCCGGCGCCCTCGTGGCCGAGGATGGCCGGGAAGATGCCTTCCGGGTCGGCGCCGGACAGCGTGTAGTAGTCGGTGTGGCAGATGCCGGTGGCCTTCAGCTCCACCAGCACTTCGCCCGCTTTCGGGCCTTCAAGGTCGACGGTTTCGATGACCAGCGGTTTGCCGGCTTCATAAGCGACGGCGGCTTTGACTTTCATGGCGGACTTCCCCAGGGAACAGGCCACTAATTTATCGCAAATGGGGAGGATATGAGTGGCCGCGGTATATGAATCACGCTGTGCGGCCACGCGATGCCGGCTTGAATGGGTGGTTTGGCCTCAACGGCCGCACTGGCTGGCGGGCGTCCACGGGATCTCGCTCGGAATGTTCCAATAGAGGTCTACGATGATGCCCTGCTTGTCCACCATGACCGCCATGTAGCGGACCAGCGGCTCCCATTCGGTAATCCAGCTTACGATCCGGGCCGAATGGAAAATTCCGTCCCGGCTTGGCGTGCCCAGTTTTGTCTGAAGTTCGGCGATCGTGGTTTGGCACAGCACCACGGATTGGGCTGCTCCCGCCCCGTCCAGAACCGGCCGGTTGTCCTTTTTCGCAAACACCACGCTGGGAGTGGTCAGCAGAGCGGCAAGGGCCAGACTGCGTTTCATGAATACCTCCTGGAATCGGCTGTCAGGCCTAACGGTTATATAAAGCGGCACCCGCAGCGGATGGGTTTGATTTAAGCAGGGTTTCAGTTTCTAGCGGATTGCATAATGTTTCATAGCAATTCGAGTGCAACTATAGCCAATGCTATAAAAATCAAGATTGCCGTAAAATACGGTCTTTCTTCTGCTTGGCTTTGTCATGTGGAACCAGCCTGCCTTCGCGGACGTTGCGAATTGCGGAGAACACGCTTATGCAGAACGCAACTGACGCTACCACGATAAGTAACCAAAGATAGGTTCTGGTTGCGACGAAAAATGCAATTTCAAGTAAAAGCCAAGCCCCGATACCCGCGATGATTATTGCGAATTGGTTGCTGTCGGGGTTGTTCTGCTCAAAGTTGCAATTTTTGCATCGAATAGGATGAGCTGGGCTTGAATTCAGGCCTATATACCAACTAATTGGTGAGCTGCAGTTACAGCAACGGTACATAGTATTTAATGCCTTGGGTTAATTCGCGCCGCGAAGCGGCGTCGGCTTGGATGAATTGTTAGCTGTCATAGCCGCCACCACCAGACTGCGTTCTTTTCTTTGTTCCAGTACATGTGGATCGAGTCACACATGCCATCTGACAGAGCTACATCTTGAGAGCGAGGGGTAGCCGCGCAACCTTCCAAGGGCTCGGAGCCAAGTGCGTCTGGGACGCAGTCAGCTTGGCTTACCTCGAGGTCGACAGGCAGACCGCAAACGGCGTCTTGACGCGACGAATCTATGCCAAATGAAAGCGTTTGTGGCTTTTGAGCAAGAGAGCCGCCGCTGAAAGTAATAACCAGCTCGTTCTGCCGTTTCTCCACCCCGACTCTCTCAGCCGTGCCATCCCCGTCCAGATCTGCGAGTACTACGTGGTGGACCGCCGGCATGCAGCCAGCTGCGAAAATACTTGCAGTGGTTATCGCGACTAATAATAACTTTCCCATGAAAGCTAGCGCCTGATTTATGCCGAGCCGCGAAGCGGCTTCGGCTTGGATGAGTTGTTAGGCCGCACGCCTGCGCTCATGCCGAGCCGCCAACCTGTAGCCAAGAACGGCAAAAACACAACCAAATATGGGGGCAAAGAAGATAACCAAACTAAAGCCAACCATCCCGCCTGCATCACATGGATCGGTTGGTCCAGGTTGGCAGGAGTAAGTAGCGGAAACAAAGGCACCGGCAGCGAACACGCTTGCCAAGGCGCCAAACACAAAGCTCCCAATAGCGGCTGAGAACTTGACCCATAGGCGCGGGCGAGCACGGTTGGACATATTAGATTTTGGCGCCGAGTAGAGGTTGTCTGACATGCGGTCTAACGATTGAATTAAGCGGCTGCCGCCGCGAATAGACTCAGAATACCAAGTAATGGGGCGGCTGTCCGCTTGGATGATTAGTTAGGGCGCATCAATGAAATCACCTAGGATGAACCTTATGCCAAGTGAGCCAACCAGTATTGAAGCAAAACCTACGACAAGGCTGGCAAGGAAATAGGATTCGTGGTTCTGCCGAAAGTCGCAGGCCAAAACAAGGTAGTTGAAGCTACCGCCGCCATCCACACATGCGTCGCCAGCGAAGAAAGCAATTATCGACCAGAAAAACAAAAGAACGGACGTGATCGTCAACAGTGCACCAATGAGACGGTTACGAGTCGTGGTTCTCATGCGCCCTAACTACTATTAGACGGCCAAATAGCCGCATAACCCATTAAATATCAGATTAAACCGTTCATCAATAAGAAAAATTCTTGCCTGATACAAATGAAAAAAGCGGCCTAAGCCGCCTTTTTCGCATCCGCATAAGCCTTACTTCGCGGCTTTCTTCACTGCTTTCTTGGTGGCCTTTTTCACGGCTTTCTTTGTAGTCTTCTTGGCCGGGGCTTTCTTTGCCGCCTTTTTCGCCGCTTTCTTTGCCGGAGCCTTTTTAACGGCGGCTTTCTTCACGGCGGGCGCTTTCTTCGCCACGGCTTTCTTGGCCACTTTCTTGGCCGCGCGGCCGAACTTGCGCACCGGCTTGCCTTCGGCCAGCAGCGCTTCGCACTCTTCTTGCGTCAGCGAGGCCGGCTCGCGGTCCTTCGGGATCTTGGCGTTGAACGCGCCGTCGGTGATGTACGGGCCGAAGCGGCCGTTCAGCACCTGGATGTCGGTGCCCTCGAAGGTCTTGATGAAGCGGTTGGCCAGGTATTCGCGGCGGCCGTGGATCAGCTCCACGGCTTTTTCCAGTTCGATCTGGTAAGGGTCGATCTCCTTCGGGATGGAGGCGAAGGTGTCGCCGTGCTTCACGTACGGCCCGAACTGCCCGATGGCGACCATGACCGGCTTGCCTTCCAGCTCGCCCAGGTTCTTCGGCAGCTCGAACAGCTTCAGCGCTTCCGGCAGCTGGATGGTGAAGATGCTTTGGTCCGGGCGCAGCGAGGCGAACTTGGGCTTGTCCTCGTCGTCCTTGCTGCCGATCTGCGCGAACGCGCCGTATTTGCCCATGCGCACCGACACCGGCTTGCCGGATACCGGATCGACGCCGAGATCGCGCTGTCCGGTGCCCTCCGAGCGGTTGACCTCGTCGGTCTTCTCGTCGAGCGTGGCCTTGAACTCCTTCCAGAACTTGTCCATCAGCACGGTCCACGGCTCCTCGCCGCGCGAGACCGAGTCCAGCTCGTCCTCCAGCTTGGCGGTGAAGTCGTAGTCCACGTAGTGCTCGAAGTGCGAGGTCAGGAAGCGGTTGACCAGGCGGCCGACGTCGGTCGGCTTGAACGCGCGGCTTTCCAGCACGGCGTAGGCCTTGTACAGCAGGGTCTGGATGATGCTGGAATAGGTCGACGGGCGGCCGATGCCGTATTCCTCGAGCGTCTTCACCAGGCTGGCTTCGGTGTAGCGCGGCGGCGGCTTGGTGAAGTGCTGTTCGCCCAGGATGTCTTCCAGCGGCACGCTCTGGCCTTCGGCCAGCGGCGGCAGCTGCGCGTTGGCCTCGTCCTCGTCGTTCTCCTTCTGGTCCTTGCCTTCCTCGTACACCAGCAGGAAGCCGGGATCGACCACGGTGGTGCCGGTGGCGCGGAACGCGTGCTGCGCGCCGGCGGCCAGCTCCACGCTGACGGTGTTGAGCGTGGCCGGAATCATCTGGCAGGCCACCGCGCGTTTCCAGATCAGCTCGTACAGGCGGCGTTCGTCGTCGCTCAGGAACTTGCCGATCTTGGCCGGCGTGCGGCCGGCGAAGGTCGGGCGGATGGCTTCGTGCGCTTCCTGCGCGTTCTTGGATTTCGACTTATAGACGTTCGGCTCGGCCGGCAGGTTGTGCTTGCCGTATTCCTGACCGATGACCTCGCGCAGTTGGCTCAGGGCCTCGGCGGACAGGCTGGTGGAGTCGGTACGCATGTAGCTGATCAGGCCGACGGTGCCTTCGGCGCCCACCGCCACGCCTTCGTACAGCTTCTGCGCCACCTGCATGGTCTTCTTGGTGGTGAAGCCGAGCTTGCGCGCGGCCTCCTGCTGCAGGGTGGAGGTGATGAACGGCGGCGCCGGACGGCGCTTGCGTTCCTTGCGCACCACCTCGGCCACCTTCAGCGCGCTGCCGGCGGCGGCCTTCAGGCGCGCCAGCGCGGCCTCGGCGGTCTTGCCGTCGGTCACGGTGAACTGTTCGAACTTGGCGCCGTCCAGCTTCACGCAGCGGGCGCTGAAGCGCTGGCCCTTCTCCTGCAGCTGGGCGGTGAACGACCAATGCTCGCGGCTGACGAAGGCCTCGATCTCGTCCTCGCGTTCGCAGATCAGGCGCAGCGCCGGCGATTGCACGCGCCCGGCCGACAGCCCGTTCTTGATCTTGCGCCACAGGATCGGCGACAGGTTGAAGCCGACCAGGTGGTCGAGCGCGCGCCGCGCCTGGTAGGCGTCCACCAGGTCGCCGGCGATCTGGCGCGGGTGTTCCACCGCGTGCGCGATCGCCTTCGGGGTGATCTCGGTGAACACCACCCGGTGCAGGGCCTTGCCCTTCAGCAGCTTCTTCTCGTCCAGGATCTCGCGGATGTGCCAGGCGATGGCCTCGCCCTCGCGGTCCGGGTCGGACGCCAGATAGACGGCGTCGGCGTCCTTGGCGGCCTTGGTGATGGCGTCCACGTACTTCTGGTTCTTGTCCTGCACCTCGTAGCGCATCGCGAAGCCGTCGTCGACGTTGACCGCGCCGTCCTTGCCGGGCAGGTCGCGGACATGGCCGTAGGACGCCAGGACCAGGAAGTCCTTGCCCAGGTATTTATTGATCGTCTTGGCCTTGGCCGGCGACTCGACGATCAACAGGTTCTTTGCCATGTTGCGCTCCGGAAATTCGTTCAATGCAGAAGTCAAAGCCCGCGCGGGGCGGGCTGGTTCTTTTTTATTAAGGCACCAAGCCGGGGGGTGCTGTCAAGTGCCGGGGCCGCCGGCTCAGTGGACCGGCTCGGGGTCGTTGGCGAAGATCTGGCTTTCCATCCAGGCGAACGCGGCCTCGGAACCGGGCTGGTTGAACAGCACCATCAGCACCACCCACTTCAGGTCGTCGAGGTCGATCTCGTCCTGGTCCAGGGCCATGGCGCGGTCGATCACCAGCTCGCGCTGCTCGGCCGAAATCACCCGGTTCTGCTCCAGGAACATCAGAAAGCCGCGCGCCTCGGGGTCGAAGCGCTCCAGCTCGGCGGCCGCGAACAGGCGGATCGGGCCGACGTCGGCGACGCAGGCCGGACGCGGGCGGTCCTGGGCCAGGGTCTCCAGCCAGTCGAAGGCCTTGCTGACTTCGGCGGGCGAGAAGCCGGCCTGGATCAGGTTGTTCTGCAGGGTGTCGGGGTCTTGGACCAGATCGGGTTGGTCGTAGATGTAGTGCTCGAAGAGGTAAAGCAAGACGTTCAGTATGGATTCTTTCATTATCCTCTCGCTGGCGGCGCGTTCCGGATGGTTCTATGGTAGCGGCCGCACTGGTTTTCAACCCAACCGGAGATCTCCATGTCCATCAAAATGGACGAGATGTCCGCGGCTGTCAATCCCGTGCGCAGGCAGAGCGTGTCGATGGCCACGCCGTCGTGGCCAAGTGCCTGCCACAGCTGCCGTTGTGCGCCGTTCAGCACCGGCTCCTCGGGCGCGGCGGGCGGCATGCGCGGGCGCGACTGCGCCGGGATCGGCGCGGCCAGGCCGCCGCCGGCCGCGGCCAGGATGTGCGCCACCTCCTCGGGCTGTTCGACCAGGAACGCGCCCTCGCGGATCAGCTGGTGGCAGCCGTAGGCCACCGGATTGTGGATCGAGCCGGGCACCGCCATCACTTCCTTGCCGAGTTCGGCCGCCAGCCGGGCGGTGATCAGCGCGCCGGAGCGGATGGCGGCCTCGATCACCAGCGTGCCGGCCGACAGCCCGGCGATCAGCCGGTTGCGCGCCGGGAAATGGCTGCGCAGCGCCGGTACCCCGGGCGGGTGTTCGGTGATGGCGGCGCCGTGCCGGCAGATGTCCTCGAACAGGTCTTCGTGGCCGCGCGGAAAGGCCAGGTCGGGACCGGTCGCCAGCGCCGCGATGGTGGTGCCGGCCGAGAGCGCGCCGTCATGCGCGGCGGCGTCGATGCCGCTGGCCAAGCCGCTGGTGACGGTGTAGCCGGCGCCGGCCAGATGCCGGGCGAACTGGTGCGCGCACTCCAGGCCGGCGGCGCTGGGCTTGCGGGTGCCGACGATGGCGACCTGCGGATGCC
>JAYSFF010000024.1:0-25872 GCA_041913425.1 Arenimonas sp.
CCTGCAGGTGATGGACACCGCCGCCTTCGCCCTGTGCCGCGAGAACGACATCCCGCTGCGCATCTACGACATGGGCCGCGAGGGCGCGCTGATGCGCATCCTGCAGGGCGAAGACATCGGCACCCTGGTCACCCGCTGATCCATGCACGCGCATCCGCACCCGCACGGCCACGGGCATGCCGGCCACGGAAACAGCCAGCGCCTGTTCGCCTGGGCGATGTGGATCAACCTGGCGTATTCGGCGCTGGAGGCCGGCATCGGCATTTACAGCAATTCGCTGGCGCTGATTTCCGACGCCCTGCACAATCTCGGCGATGCCGCCGGTCTGGCCTTGGCCTGGGGCGCGGCCTGGATGGCCAGCCAGCCGCCGACCGAGCGCCACACCTTCGGCTGGCGCCGCGCCACGCAGATCTCGCCGCTGTTCAACGCCCTGATCCTGGTCGGCTTCAGCGGCGCCCTGCTGTGGGAGGCGATCACCCGCCTGCACGCGCCGCCGGACGTGCCGGGACTGACGGTGATGGCCGTGGCCGGGCTCGGCATCGTGGTCAACCTGGGCACCGCCGCCCTGTTCCACCGCGGCCAGCACACCGACCTGAACAAACGCGGCGCCTACCTGCATCTGCTGGCCGACGCCGCGGTGTCGCTGGCGGCGGTCATCGCCGGCCTGGGCATCTGGTGGGCCGGCTGGCGCTGGCTCGACCCGGTAACCGCGGTGCTGGTGGCGGCGGTGATCGGCATCGGCAGCTGGGGCCTGCTCAAGGCCAGCTTCCTGCAGGTGATGGACGCCGTTCCCGAGGGCCTGGACAAAGCCGAGGTCGAGCGCTGGCTGTTAGCCCTGCCGGGCGTGACGGCCGTGCACCACGTGCACATCTGGTCGCTCGGCGCCGAGGAGATCGCGCTGACCGCGCACGTCGTGCGCGCCACCGCCGAGGGCCACGATGACTTCATCGACACCGCCAATCACGGCCTGCACGAACGCTTCGGCATCAACCATGCCACGTTGCAGGTGGAGCTCGGCGGCGCCTGCCTGCACGACCACCACGACCACGCCCCGCACCACTGAGCTTTTTCAGCGATTTTAAGCGTTTAGCGGCCGCTCGGGCTATAATTGGGCCTGTCCCGAAAACCGGAGCCACGCATGCTCAACGAAATCAAGAAAGACGCGCAGACGCGCATGGCCAAAAGCATCGACGCACTGAAGCACGAGTTGGCCTCGCTGCGCACCGGACGCGCCAGCACCGGTCTGGTCGACAACCTGAAGGTCAACTACTACGGCACCGACACCCCGCTCAGCCAGGTCGCCACGGTCGCCATCGCCGACGCGCGCTCGATCACCATCACGCCGTGGGAGAAATCCATGGTCG
This sequence comes from Arenimonas sp., assembly GCA_041913425.1. Taxonomy (GTDB): domain Bacteria; phylum Pseudomonadota; class Gammaproteobacteria; order Xanthomonadales; family Xanthomonadaceae; genus Arenimonas. The sequence continues at coordinate 1,365 of JAYSFF010000024.1, forward strand.
GCGCGGTCGAGAAGGCCATCCTGGCCTCCAATCTCGGCTTCACCCCGAACACCCTCGGCCAGGTCATCCGCATCAACCTGCCGCCGCTGACCGAAGAACGCCGCAAGGAACTGATCAAGCACGTGTACGCCGAAGGCGAGAACGCCAAGATCTCGGTACGCAACATCCGCCGCGACGCCATTTCGGCGGTGAAGGACCTGCTCAAGGACAAGGCCATCTCGGAAGACGAGGCGCACCGCGCCGAGGACGAGATCCAGAAGATCACCGACAAGGCGGTCAAGGACATCGACGACGTCGCCAAGGCGAAAGAATCCGAGCTGCTGGCCGTCTGAGCGCCGATGGCCATGCCCACCGAGGCCGCGCGCCTGCCCCGCCACATCGCCGTCATCATGGACGGCAACGGGCGTTGGGCCGAGCGCCGCGGCAGCATCCGCAGCGTCGGCCACCGCGCCGGCGCCAAGGCGGTGCAGACCGCCATCGAATTCTGCCTTGAGCGCGGCATCGCCTGCCTGACCCTGTTCGCGTTCTCCAGCGAGAACTGGCAGCGGCCGGAAGAGGAAGTCGGCACCCTGATGAAGCTGTTCCTGCGCATGCTCGAATCGGAAATCGAGGAACTGCACCGGCGCGGCGTGCGCATCGGCTTCATCGGCCAGCGCAGCGATTTTCCGGCCGAAATCCGGGAAAAGATGGATTGGGCCGAGCGCCTGACCGCCGGCAACGGCACCCTGCGTCTGAACATCGCCGGCAGCTACGGCGGCCGCTGGGACATCGTCAACGCCTGCCGGCGGCTGCTCGCGGCCAATGACGGCGCGCCGTTGCGCGCCGATCAGATCACCGAGGAAAGCCTCGGCGGATTCATGGCTCTGGCCGACCAGCCCGAACCCGACCTGCTGATCCGCACCGGCGGCGACTGCCGCATCAGCAATTTCCTGCTCTGGCAGATGGCTTATACCGAATTCTGGTTCACCCCCGTGCTCTGGCCGGACATCGACCGCGCCGTGCTGCAGCAGGCGCTCGACGACTACGCCGGGCGCGAACGCCGCTTCGGCCTGATCAGCGCGCAAGTGCGCGGAGAATCGGCATGAGCCATGGCGCGCGGCTGAAATCGGCCCTCTGGATGATTCCGCTGGCGGTCGCGGCGGTGCTGTACCTGCCGACGCCCTGGATGGGCGCGCTGATGGCGGCGGTGTTACTGGCCGGCCTGCACGAATGGACCGGCATGGCCGGGCTGTATCCGCCCCGCGCCAAGCAGGTCTATCTGCTGTTCAATGCCGTGCTGATGGCGGCCTTGGCCTGGACCGACGGCCCCGGACACCACGGCCTGTGGCTGGCCTGCCTGGCCGGCGGCGCGTTCTGGCTGTTGGCGGCGCTGTGGCTCTGGCGCTTCGATTTCCTGCGTGAGCGTTCGATCCGCAGCCGCACCCTGAAGCTGCTGGCCGGCACCTTGGCCTGCGTCCCGGCTTGGGCCGCGCTGGTCTGGATCCACGGCAGTCCGCAAGGACCGGTCTGGACCCTGTTCGTCATCGGCCTGATCGCCGCCGCCGACAGCGGCGCCTACCTGTTCGGCGTCAACTTCGGCAAACGCAAACTGGCGCCGAACATCAGCCCGGGCAAAAGCTGGGAAGGCTTCTGGGGCGGCTTGGCGGCCACCGTCGCCGTGGCCGCGCTGTGCCTGCCGCTGTTCGATTCGCCGAACGCCGATTACATGCGTTTCGCGCTGCTCGGACTCGCGGTCGGCATCTTCTCGGTGCTCGGCGACCTGCTGGAAAGCCTGCTGAAGCGCCATGCCGGCATCAAGGACTCCAGCAGCCTGATTCCCGGCCACGGCGGCCTGCTCGACCGCTTGGACAGCATCGTGTCCGGCCTGGTGGCGGCGGCGCTGGTGAAATACTGGCTGGGCTTATGAAGCGCGTCTGCCTGCTCGGCGCGACCGGTTCCATCGGCCGCTCGACCTTGGACGTGATCGACCGCCATCCGGAGCGCTTCGCGCTTTCCGCGCTGTCGGCGCACAGCCAAGTGGATGCCCTGCTTGAACTGTGCCGGCGCTATCGCCCCGCGCAAGCCTGCATCGCGCAGAGCGAACTGTATCCGCGCCTGCGCGACGGCCTGCGCGCCGCCGGCCTCGATACCGAAGCCCTGGCCGGGCCGGACGGGTTGGACGCGCTGGCCGCCGACGGCGGTTCGGATACCGTGGTCGCCGCCATCGTCGGCGCCGCCGGCGTGTCGTCCACGCTGGCCGCCGCCCGCGCCGGCAAACGCATCCTGCTGGCCAACAAGGAGTCGGTGGTACTGGCCGGCGCCCTGCTGATGCAGACCGTGCAGGCGCACGGCGCGCGACTGTTCCCGATCGACAGCGAACACAACGCCATCTTCCAATGCCTGCCGCAAAACGGCGGAAAACAGGGCATCCGACGCCTGGTGCTGACCGCCTCCGGCGGTCCGTTCCGCGGCTACACGCGCGCGCAGCTGGAAGGCATCACGCCCGAACAGGCCTGCAAGCACCCGAACTGGTCGATGGGCCGCAAGATTTCGGTCGACTCCGCCAGCCTGATGAACAAGGGCCTGGAAGTGATCGAGGCGCACCACCTGTTCGACATGCCGCCCGGACGCATCGACGTGGTGGTGCATCCGCAGAGCATCGTGCATTCGATGGTCGATTACCTGGACGGCTCGGTGATCGCCCAGATGGGCCTGCCGGACATGCGCACCGCCATCGCCTACGGCCTGTCGCATCCGGATCGGATCGACGCCGGCGTCGGCGCGCTGGACCTGGCCGCCTTGGCCAGACTCGAGTTCGAGGCGCCCGACCGCGCCACCTTCCCCTGCCTGGACCTGGCCTACGACGCCATCGCCCGCGGCGGCAACGCGCCGGCCGTGCTGAACGCCGCCAACGAGGTCGCGGTCGAACGCTTCCTGGCCGGCGATCTGCCGTTCCTGGGCATACCGGACACCATCGCGCGCGTGTTGGCCGCCGTGCCGTGGGAACCCGCGGCCGATTTGGCGGTCTTATCGGCCAGCGACGGCGAAGCACGCCGCCGCGCCGCCCGGACCTCCTGACCCGCGAGCCATGGATTTCATCAGCCCCGTCTTCTGGTACATCATCACCATCGGCGTTCTGGTCGCGGTGCACGAATGGGGCCATTTCATCGTGGCGCGCGCCTGCGGCGTGCACGTCGAACGCTTCTCGATCGGCTTCGGCCGCGCCCTGCTGTCGCGCATCGGCCGCAACGGCACCGAATACCGGTTGGCGCTGATTCCCTTCGGCGGCTACGTGAAGATGCTGGACGAACGCGACGGCGAGGTGCCGGCCGAGCTGCGCCCGTTCGCCTTCAACCGCCAGCCGGTCGGGCGGCGCATCGCCATCGTGGCGGCCGGGCCGCTGGCCAACCTGATTCTCTGCATCGGCCTGCTGTGGGCCGCATTCGGGCTGGGCGTGCAGGAACTGCGGCCTTTGCTCGGCCCAGCGCACGGGCTGGCGCAGCAGGCCGGCTTCCAGGCCGGCGACGAGCTGCGCGCGATCGACGGCCGCCCGGTGCAGACCTGGAACGACGCCCTGCCGCCGCTGGCCTTGGCCGCCATCGACCGGCGTCCGGTACGGATCGACGTCGGCACCCTGGACGGCGAATCGCGCACGCGCCAACTGGCGCTGGACCGCCTGCCGGCCGACTTCGAACAGGGCAAACTGCTGCAGGAAATCGGCTTCAGCCCGTATTTCGCCGCGCCGGCGGCAATCGTCGGCAGCGTCGAGGCCGGCAGCCCGGCCGACGGCGTGCTGCGTCCGGGCGACCGCATCACCGCCATTGAAGGCACGCCGGTCGCGGGCTTCGTCGATGTCGCCGCGGCGCTGAAGGAACGCTCAAGTCCGGGGCGCAACCTGCGCGTGGATGTCGCGCGCGGCGGCACGCAGCTGCAGTTCCTGATCGAACCGAAAGCGATGGCGGTCGACGGCGAAACCCGCTGGCGGCTGGGCATCGCCAGCCCGGCGGCGACCAAAACCGTCCAGTACCCGTTCTGGCAGGCGCTGCCGAAGGCGGTCGGTAAGACCGCCGACATGACCGCCAACAGCCTGTCGGTGATCAAGCGCCTGCTGACCGGCGCGGCCTCGATGGACAACCTGTCAGGCCCGGTCGGCATCGCGCAGGCCGCCGACCACCAGGCCGGCTGGGGCTTGGCGGCGTTCCTGTCGTTCCTCGCCGCGGTGTCGCTGGCGTTGTGCGTCATGAACCTGCTGCCGATTCCGGTGCTCGACGGCGGCCATCTGCTGTATTTCGCCATCGAATGGGCGAGCGGCCGGCCGCTGTCGGAAGCCGCGCAGGCCATCGGCCAGCGCATCGGCCTGGTTTTGCTGGCAAGCCTGATCGGAATGGCCATTTTCAACGATTTTTTTCGTATCATCTCCTAATCCACCCGGCGTCACCACACTGGAATCCCCATGACCTCTCCCAAATTCCGCAAAAGCCTGCTGTGCCTGTCCCTGGCCGTGGCGCTCGGACAGCCCGTCCATGCCCAGGTAGCCGACGGCTTCGTCGCCGCCGACATCCGGGTCGACGGCCTGCAGCGCATCTCGGCCGGCACGGTATTCACCTACCTGCCGATCGAAAAAGGCGACGAGGTCACCGGCGCCAAGGCCACCGAGGCCATCCGCGCCCTTTACAAGACCGGCTTCTTCAGCGACGTGCGCTTCGAGCGCCAAGGCGACATCCTGGTGGTCAGCGTGGTCGAGCGCCCGTCGATCAACAGCCTGACGCTGAAAGGCAACAAGGAAATCAAGACCGAAGACCTTCTCAAGGGCCTGAAAGGCATCGGCCTGGCAGAAGGCGAGACCTACAACCCGCTGAACCTGGACCGCGTCACCCAGGAACTGCTGCGCCAATACAACAACAAGGGCAAATACGGCGTCACCATCACCCCGACCGTGGCCACCATCGACCGCAACCGGGTCGACGTCACGCTCGACATCGCCGAGGGCAAGGGCGCGCGCCTGCGCGACATCAACATCGTCGGCAACGCGGTCTATCCGGATGACGTGCTGCGCGAGGGCTGGGAATCCAACACCAGCAACTGGCTGTCCTGGTACAAGCGCGACGACCAGTACTCGCGCGAGAAGCTGTCCGGCGACCTCGAGAAGCTCTCCGACTACTACCTCGACCGCGGCTACGTCGACTTCAACGTCGAATCGACCCAGGTCGCGATCACCCCGGACAAGAAGGACATATTCCTGACCGCCAACGTGACCGAAGGCGAGGTCTACAAAGTCAGCTCGGTCAAGGTCAGCGGCGACACCATCGTGCCGGTCGCCGAGGTCGAGAAGCTGGTGCTGGTCCGCACCGGCAACACCTTCTCGCGCCAACTGCTGACCGCCACCAACGACCGCATCACCGCCATGCTCGGCAACATCGGCTACGCCTTCGCGGAAGTCGAGCCGACCCCGGAGATCAACCGGGAGACGCGTGAGATCGGCATCGACTTCGTGGTCAATCCCGGCCCGCGCGTGCAGGTCCGCCGCATCGAGATCGAAGGCAACGTGCGCACCAACGACGAAGTGATCCGCCGCGAGATGCGCCAGTTCGAGAACAGCTGGTATTCGCAGTCGGCGCTGGACCGATCCAAGATCCGCCTGCAGCGCCTGGGCTTCTTCGAGACGGTCGAGGTCGAATCGAAGCCGGTGTCCGGGCGCCCGGACCAGGTCGACGTGGTGATGAAGGTCAAGGAGCGCAACTCCGGCAGCTTCGTGTTCGGCCTGGGCTACCAGCAGCTGTACGGCCTGACCGCCTCGGTGCAGCTCAGCGAGAACAACTTCCTCGGCACCGGCAACCGGATGTCGGTCGCAGTGCAGAACAACAGCTACTCCAAGCGCCTGAGCTTCTCCTACACCGATCCCTACTTCACCGAGAACGGCGTCAGCGTCGGCTACAACCTGTCGTTCAGCGACTTCAACCAGGGCGACTACAACACCGCGCGTTACACCTCGAAGAACTTCAACTTCGAATCGGTCATCGGCATCCCGCTGAGCGAGACCGACAGCGTGCAGTTCGCGCTCGGCTTCGACAAGATCGACCTGACCACCACGCTCGGCTCCACGCCCAAGCCGCTGATCGATTACCTCGACGACATCCTGGGGACCCAGCCCTACTTCCCCTGCTTCCCGTCCGGCGACGACGACAACAACACCGCGACGCCGCCGGAGAACGACGACAGCAATCCCGCCGCGCCCGACCCGGACATCTGCGGCTTCAACCAGACCTGGCCGACCCGGCAGTTGCGCGCCCAAGCCGGCTGGGGCCGCGACTCCCGCAACGACTACCTGATGCCGACCGCCGGCACCTACCACCGGGTCGGCGCCGAATTCTCGCTCCCCGGCTCGGACATCTCCTACTACAAGCTCAGCTACCAGTTCGAGCACTACCGTCCGCTGAATTCCTGGCTGGTGCTGAAGATCGGCACCGACCTGGGCTACGGCGACAGCTATGGCGACAGCGGCGACTACGGCCTGCCGTTCTTCAAGAACTTCTACGTCGGCGGCCCGCAGTCGGTGCGCGGCTATGAAGCCAACACCTTGGGACCGAGCTACGGCACCTGCGCGATCGTCGCGCCGGCGACCAGCTGCGTTCCGACCTACCTGCAGCCGCTGGGCGGCGCGCTGAAGGTGGCCGGCACCTTCGAGCTGCTGTTCCCGAAGCTGTTCAATTCGCGCGGCACCCGCCTGTCGGCCTTCCTCGACTACGGCAACGCCTTCGCCGGCAGCTTCAACTACGACGGCTACACGGACCCGACGGTAGGCGCGGTGTACGGCGCCGAGAAGTTCAAGCTCAACGCCCTGCGCGCCTCGGCCGGCATCGCGTTGCAGTGGCAGGCTCCGGTCGGTCCGATCTCGATCAGCTACGCGATGCCGATCAACGAGGGCGAGCTGGACCGCGTCGAACGCCTGCAGTTCACCTTCGGCCAGCAGTTCTAAGACCGGATGCTGACGCTCAAGGCGCTGGCGGAGCGGTTCGGACTGTCCTACCGGGGCGACCCGGACACGCCGGTGCGCGGCATCGGCACCTTGGCCAATGCCGGCACCGGCCAGCTGGCGTTTTTGGCAAACGGCAAATACTCCGACCAGCTGGCGGAGACCAAGGCCTCGGTGGTGGTGCTGTCCGAGGCCGACGCCGAGGCCTGCCCCTGCGCCTGCCTGATCAGCCCCAATCCGTACACCAGCTTCGCCCGGATCAGCGCATTGTTCGATGACGGCGACGACCTGCCGGACGGCGTGCATCCGACCGCGGCGGTCGCGTCCAGCGCCACGCTGGCTCCCGGCGCGCGCATCGGCCCCTATGCGGTGGTCGGCGAACGCGCGGTCATCGGCGCCGGTGCGCAGCTGCACGCGCACGTCCATGTCGGCAAGGACTGCGTGGTCGGCGAAGACTGCGTGCTGATGCCCAAGGTCACGCTGGTTAAGCGCGTCCGTCTAGGCAAGCGCGTGCGCATCCACTCCGGCGCCGTGCTCGGCGCCGACGGCTTCGGCATCGCGGTGCACGAGGGCCAATGGACCAAGATAGCCCAGCTCGGCGGCGTCGCCGTCGGCGACGACTGCGAAATCGGCGCCAACACCACCATCGACCGCGGCGCCATCGAGGACACCGTGCTCGAGAACGACGTCCGCCTCGACAACCAGATCCAGGTCGGCCACAACGTCCGCATCGGCGCGCACACGGCGGTGGCCGGCTGCGTGGCTATCGCCGGCTCGACCCGCATCGGCCGCTGGTGCCTGATCGGCGGCGCGGCCGGCATCGTCGGCCATATCGAGATCGGCGACCGGATCACCGTCGGCGCGATGAGCCTGGTCACGCATTCGCTGCGGGAGCCGGGCGAATACGCCTCTGGCACGCCGATCCAACCCAAGGGCGAATGGCGCCGCAACGCCGCCCGTTTCGCGCGTCTGGACGCCATGGCGCGCGAACTCAACACACTCAGGAAATCCAGGGATTGACCATGCCATACGATGTTTCCAAACTGCCGGTCGACGCCGTCTGCATCCAGAAACTGCTGCCGCACCGCTATCCGTTCCTGCTGGTCGACCGTGTGACCGAATTCGAACCGGACACGCGCATCCGCGCGATCAAGAACGTCAGCATCAACGAGGCCTTCTTCAACGGCCACTTCCCCGGCGCGCCGGTGATGCCCGGCGTGCTGATCGTCGAGGCGCTGGCGCAGGCCGGCGGCCTGCTCAGCCAGCTGACGCTGATGGACGAGGACGGCTGCACCGGCAAGGAAGGCAAGCTGTTCTACCTGGTCAAGATCGACAACGTGCGCTTCTCGAAGATGGTGGTGCCCGGCGACCAGCTGGTGCTGGACGTCACCCTGAAGCGCAAGATCCGCAACATGGCGCTGTACGAGGGCGTGGCCCGGGTCGACGGCAAGGACGTGGCCAGCGCCGAGATCCTGTGCGCGGAGGGCGGCCAGTGAACATCCACCCGACCGCCGTGATCTCGGCCGAAGCGCGCATCCACCCCAGCGTGCGCATCGGCGCGTACACCGTGATCGAGGGCGAAGTCGAAATCGGCGAAGGCACCGAGATCGGCCCGCACTGCGTGATCACCGGCCCGACCCGCATCGGCCGCAACAACCGCATCTACTCGCACGCCGCGCTCGGCGGCGACCCGCAGGACAAGAAGTTCCGCGGCGAACGCTGCGAGCTGGTGATCGGCGACGGCAACACCATCCGCGAGTTCACCACTTTCAGCCGCGGCACCGGCGACGGCGGCGGCGTGACGCGCATGGGCGACGGCAACTGGATCATGGCCTACGTGCACATCGCGCACGACTGCGTCATCGGCGACCACACCATCTTCGCCAACAACGCCTCGCTGGCCGGCCACGCCGAAGTCGGCGACTGGGCCATCCTCGGCGGCTTCTCCGGCGCGCACCAGTTCTGCAAGATCGGCGCGCACGCCTTCGTCGGCATGGGCAGCCTGGTCAACGCCGACGTGCCGCCGTTCGTGATGACCTCGACCCAATACGCCGAACCGCGCACCATCAACGCCGAGGGTCTGAAGCGCCGCGGCTTCGGCCCGGATCGCATCCGCGCCATCAAGAACGCCTACCGCACGCTGTACATGGCCGGCAAGCCGCTTGAGGAAGCCAAGGCCGAGCTGCGTGCGATGGCGGCCGAATCCGACGACGTGAAACTGATGCTGGACTTCATCGAAGCCAGCAGCCGCGGCATCCTGCGCTGAACCGATGAAGATCGCCATCGTCGCCGGCGAGGCTTCCGGAGACCAGCTGGCGGCGGCGCTGATGGCGGCGTTGCGCGTGCGGCGTCCCGACATCGAATTCATCGGCATGGGCGGCCCGGCCATGCAGGCCCAAGGCCTGCGTTCCTGGTTCGATTACGGCCGGCTCTCGGTGATGGGCCTGGTGGAAGTGCTCAAGCATCTGCACGACCTGCTGCGGCTGCGCAAGGATCTGCTGGCGCGCATCCTCGCGCAGAAACCGGATGTGGTGGTCGGCGTCGACGCGCCGGACTTCAACCTCGGCCTGGAGAAGCGCTGCAAGGCTGCCGGCCTGCGCACCGTGCATTTCGTCAGCCCCTCGGTCTGGGCCTGGCGCGAGCAGCGCGCGGCGCGTATCGCCGAATCCGCCGACCGCGTGCTGTGCCTGTTCCCGATGGAGCCGCCGATCTACGCCCGCTACGGCGTCGACGCCGTGTTCGTTGGCCATCCGATGGCCGATGCCGTGCCGTTGGAACCGGACCGCACGGCGGCGCGCGCGATGCTGGATTTGGAAGCGAACGCACGCCTACTGGCCATCCTGCCCGGCTCGCGGCTGTCGGAAATCCAGCGCCTGCTGCCGGTGTTCCTGCAGGCCGCGGCGCGCATCCGGCAACGCCGGCCCGGCATCCGCTTCTGCATCCCGGCCGCCGACGCCCGTTGCCGGCGGGCGATCGACGCGCAGCTGGCCATCGCCGGCGTCGACGACGTGCGGGTGCTCGACGGCCAGGCGCGGACCGCGATGATCGCCGCCGACGCCGTGCTGCTGGCCTCGGGCACCGCCGCGCTGGAAGCCATGCTGTGCAAGCGGCCGATGGCGGTGGCCTACCGCATCTCGCCGCTGACCTACCGCATCGTCAAGCTGCTGGGATTGCTGAAAGTGGAACGCTTCAGCCTGCCGAACGCGCTGTCCGGCCGCGACCTGGTGCCGGAACTGATGCAGGACGACTGCACGCCGGAGCGCATCGCCGACACCCTGCTGCCGATGCTGGCGCGCGATGCGCCCGACCCGGCGCTGCTGGCCGAATACAGCCGGTTGCACCATCTACTCCGGCAGGATGCCGCCGGCCGCGCCGCCGATGCGGTGCTGGAGCTGATCGGCGGCGGGCGGCCATGATCGTCGCCGGCGTCGACGAGGCCGGACGCGGACCGCTGGCCGGGCCGGTGCTGTGCGCGGCGGTGATCCTGCCGCCGGACGACGGCCTGGCGGGTCTGGACGATTCCAAAAAACTGACCGAGGCCCGGCGCGAACGCCTGTTCGACGCCATCCGCGAAACGGCGGCCGGTTACGCCATCGTGGCGGTGGAAGCCGAGGAAATCGACCGACTGAACATCTTCCAGGCCACGATGCAGGGCATGGCACGCGCGCTGCATGCCTTGCCGGCCTGCCCGGAGCTGGCGCTGATCGACGGCAACAAGGTTCCGCCCGGCCTGCCCTGCCCGGCGCGGGCGCTGGTCGGCGGCGACGCGCTGGAGCGCAGCATCATGGCGGCCTCGGTGCTGGCGAAAGTGAGCCGTGACCGGATCATGCTGGCGCTGCACGCCGAATACCCCGAATACGGCTTCGACCGCCACAAGGGCTACCCGACTCCGGCGCATCTGCAGGCTCTGCGCCGCCACGGCGCCTGCCCGCAGCACCGGCGCAGCTTCGCGCCGGTGCGCTCGGCGCTCCTGTCATTGGGCGGAAAGTCACCCTGACTTCCCCCGCATGCGCGCCGCCGCGGCGACAGGGATACTGACCGGGCAATCCACCGAGACCCGAGGTGCGCCATGTCCTGCAATCCGACCCTGATGAGCCTGAAACCCCGCTTTCGCGACGACCATGAATGGAGCCGCTTCCTGGATTTCGTCGAAACCCGGCGCGTGCGCGGCAGCGCCGAGGAGCTGTGGCTGCAATGGGACATCCACCGGCTGAAATGCCAAGCCGCGCTGCAGCCTTGGCCGGGCGGCGGCCGCTACCGGCCGGAGACCGACGCGCCGTTGTTCCGCTGAGCCCCGCGGCCCGCGGCGGAGCGCCATACGGCGCGCTGTCAAGCCTTGTTATCCCCGGACGGGGCGTCTAAGCTTAAGGTCCGTTCCAGGCGCGACCATGACTCCGACCTTCGTCCATTGCCATCTGCACAGCGAATTCTCGCTGACGGATTCCACCATCCGCCTGCCCGAACTGGTGGCGCGTTGCGCGGCGCTGGGCATGCCGGCGGTGGCGGTGACCGACAACTGCAACCTGTTCGCCCTGGTCAAGTTCTTCAAGGCCGCCGAAGGCGCCGGCATCAAGCCGATCGCCGGTGCCGACCTGTTCATGGACAACGGCCAAGGCGGCTTCCACCGGGTCACCGTGCTGTGCCAGAACCAGGCCGGCTATCTCGGCCTGTCGCGGCTGATCTCGCGCGCGCACCTGGAAGGCCACACCCGCGAATTGCCGGTGATCGAACCGGAGTGGCTGTTCGCCGAGAGCGAAGGCCTGATCGTGCTGCACGGCCGGCACAGCCCGCTGGCGCATCTGATGCTGCAGGGCGACAAGCCGGAGGCGGCAAGCCGGACCGCGGAATGGCTGAGCCTGTTCCCGCGCCGGCTGTACATCGAGATCACCCGGCTCGGCCTGCCGGAGGAAGCCGGCTTCAACCCGCGCGCGATCGCCTTCGCCAACCGCCACCATCTGCCGTTGTTGGCCAGCAACGACGTGCGCTTCCTCGACGCCGCCGATTTCGAGGCGCACGAGGCGCGCACCTGCATCGCCGCCGGCCGGGTGCTGGACGACCCGAAGCGGCCCAAGGCCTACAACGCCGAGCAGTACCTGAAGTCGCCGGAGGAGATGGCGGCGCTGTTCGCCGACCTGCCCGAGGCCTTGGCCAACAGCGTGGAACTGGCCAAGCGCTGCAACCTGGAGCTGTCGCTCGGCACCTATTATCTGCCCGACTTCCCGGTGCCGGAAGGCCACGACCTGGACAGCTGGATCCGGCACGAGGCGCATGACGGCCTGGCGCGCCGCCTGGCCAAATTCCCGCTGGCGCCGGGGCACGACCGCGACAGCTACCTCAAGCGGCTGGACACCGAGCTCGACGTGATCGTGACCATGGGCTTCCCCGGCTACTTCCTGATCGTGGCCGACTTCATCAACTGGGGCAAGAGCCAGGGCATTCCGGTCGGTCCGGGCCGCGGCTCGGGCGCCGGCTCGCTGGTGGCCTGGTCGCTGGGCATCACCGACCTCGACCCGATCCGCTACGACCTGCTGTTCGAGCGTTTCCTGAATCCGGAACGGGTGTCGATGCCCGACTTCGACATCGACTTCTGCATGGACCGCCGCGACGAGGTCATCGACTACGTGGCGCGCAAATACGGCCGCGACAAGGTCAGCCAGATCATCACCTACGGCACCATGGCCGCCAAGGCGGTGGTGCGCGACACCGGCCGCGTGCTGGGCATGCCCTACGGCCTGGTCGACTCGGTCGCCAAGCTGATCCCGATGACCCTCGGCATCAGCCTGGACGACGCGCTCGGCGTCTCGGACGCGGCCAAGAAGGATTCCTCGCTGGCCTCCGGCGAACTGATCGCGCGCTACCACAGCGAAGACGACGTGCGCGACCTGATCGACCTGGCGCGCAAGCTCGAGGACCTGACCCGCAACGCCGGCAAGCACGCCGGCGGCGTGGTCATCGCGCCGCGGCCGCTGACCGACTTCAGCCCGCTGTACGCCGAACAGGTCAGCCCGGGCGAGACGCCGGCCAGCGTGGTCACCCAGTTCGACAAGGACGACGTGGAGGCGGTCGGCCTGGTCAAGTTCGACTTCCTCGGCCTGCGCACGCTGACCATCATCCAATGGGCGGTGGACGCGGTGAACGCCGCGCGCGCGCAGTCGGGCGACGATCCGATCGACATCCTGGCCATCCCGTTGGACGACGCCGACACCTACCGGCTGCTGTCCAAGGGCCTGACCACCGCGGTGTTCCAGTTCGAATCGCGCGGCATGAAGGACTACATCAAGAAGCTGGAGCCGAGCACCTTCGAGGACCTGATCGCGCTGGCCGCGCTGTACCGGCCCGGCCCGCTCGGCTCGGGCATGGTCGACGACTTCATCAACCGCCGGCACGGGCGCGAGCCGGTGGTGTATCCGCACCCGAGCCTGGAAGGCATCCTGAAGCCGACCTACGGCGTCATCGTGTACCAGGAACAGGTGATGCAGATCGCCCAGGTGATGGCCGGCTACTCGCTCGGCGGCGCCGACCTGCTGCGCCGCGCGATGGGCAAGAAGAAGCCCGAGGAGATGGCCAAAGAGCGCCTGAAGTTCGAGGACGGCGCGCGCGCGCTGGGCATCGACGGCAAGGTCGCCACCGGCGTGTTCGACCTGATGGAGAAGTTCGCCGAATACGGCTTCAACAAGTCGCACTCGGCCGCCTACGCCTTGGTCGCCTACCAGACCGCCTGGCTGAAGACGCATTATCCGGCGCAGTTCCTGGCCGCCACGCTGTCGTCCGACATGGACAACACCGACAAGGTGGTGAACTTCCTGCAGGACTGCCGCGGCTTCGGCATCCGCGTGCTGCCGCCGGACGTCAACGCCTCGACCTACATGTTCGCCGCGCTCGACCGGCACACCATCCGCTACGGCCTGGGCGCGGTCAAGGGCGTGGGCGAAGGCGCCTGCCTGGCGATCGCGCGCGAACGCGAGGCCCACGGCCCGTTCGCCGACCTGCTGGATTTCTGCAAGCGCGTGGATTCGAGCAAGCTCAACCGGCGCGTGCTCGAGGCGCTGATCCAGGCCGGCGCGCTGGACGCGCTGGGCGCCAACCGCGCCTCGCTGATGCTGCAGCTGCCGGAAGTGCTGAAGGCCACCGAACAGATGGCGCGCGAGGCGCAGTCGGGCCAGGTCTCGCTGTTCGGCGAAGGCCCGAGCAACGACATCCGCATCGAGCTGGCGGAAATCGCCGACTGGCCGGTGGAGGAACGCCTGAAGGCCGAACGCGACACGCTCGGCTTCTTCCTCAGCGGCCACCCGCTCGATCCGTGGGCGGCCGAGCTGAAGCAGCTGGGCGTGTGCCCGCTGTCGGAACTGGAAAAGACCTGGCAGGAGCGCAAGGACCGCCGCGGCGAAGCGCATGTGGTGGTGGCCGGCCTGATCAGCCAGATGCGCAAGCGCGGAGACAACCAGGCCTTCGTGCTGATCGAGGACCAGCAGGACGGCCTGGAGTGCGCGTTCTTCAGCGAGGCCTACCAGGAATCGGCGACGCTGCTGACCCGCGACCGCATCGTGCTGGTCGAAGGCAGCCTGCGCGAGGACAGCTTCAACGGCGGCTTCTCGCTGCGCGCCAAGCATTGCTGGGATTTCCACGCCCTGCTGCTGCAGTACGCCAAAGGCATCCAGTGCAAGCTCGACCTGTGCCATCCGGACACCTGGCAGACGCTGCAGGCCCTGCTGATGTCGTACCGGCCCGGGCCGACGCCGGTGGTGCTACAGCTGCGCACCGCCAGCGCCGAGGGCCGCCTGCGCGCGCCGGCGCACCATTCGGTGCGCTGCGAGGCCGGGCTGATCAGCCGGCTGCGGCAGATCGAGGGCATGGGCGAGGTGCAGGTGGCGCTGGCCCGGCCCTGGGCCATGGCCTCCGCCGCGAGCGCGGCCTGAAGCCCTGTTACAATAGCGCCATCGTTCCGCGGACCCGACCATGAACCCCAATTTCCTCGACTTCGAACAGCCGATCGCCGACCTGGACGCCAAGATCCAGGAGCTCAAACGCGCCAGCCACGGGCCGGGCGTCAACATCGAGCTGGAGGTGGACGGCCTGCAGCGCAAGCTGGAACAGCGTACCGCCGAGATCTTCGGCAAGCTCAGCGCCTGGCAGATCTCGCAGCTGTCGCGCCATCCGCAACGCCCATACAGCCTGGACTACTTCGAGCTGATGTTCGACGAGTTCCACGAACTGGCCGGCGACCGCACCTTCGCCAACGACAACGCCATCGTCGGCGGCCTGGCGCGCCTGAACGGCCGCGCCTGCATGGTCATCGGCCACGAGAAGGGCCGCGACACCAAGAGCAAGGTCCGCCGCAACTTCGGCATGCCGCGCCCCGAGGGCTACCGCAAGGCCCTGCGCCTGATGCAGACCGCCGAGCGCTTCGGCCTGCCGGTGCTGACCTTCATCGACACCGCCGGCGCCTGGCCGGGCATCGACGCCGAGGAACGCGGCCAGTCCGAGGCCATCGCCCGCAACCTGCTGGAGATGTCGGAGCTGCGCGTGCCGGTGGTGTGCAGCGTGATCGGCGAAGGCGGCTCGGGCGGCGCCCTGGCCATCGGCGTCGGCGACGTGACCCTGATGTTGGAATACAGCACCTATTCGGTGATTACCCCGGAAGGCTGCGCCTCGATCCTGTGGAAGACCCGCGACAAGGCGCAGGAAGCGGCCGAGCAGATGAACATGACCGCGACCAGCCTGAAGAACCTGGGCCTGGTCGACCGCGTGGTGCCCGAACCGCTGGGCGGCGCGCACCGCAACCCGGCCGCCATGGCCGAGACGCTGAAGGCCGCGATCTGGGACGAACTGCAGAAGCTGGAAGCGATTCCGGTCGACGACCTGCTCGAGCGCCGCTACAAGCGCCTGCGCGGCTACGGGGCGTACGACGTCGCCTCCTGAGGCCATGCGCCCGTTGCCGGCCGCCTGCCTGCCACCTTCGGCCACGGTCCGGGTCGGTTTCAGCGGCGGGCTGGATTCCACCGTCCTGCTGCATTGGCTGAAGCACGCGTTGCCGGCCGGCACCGCCCTGCACGCCATCCATGTGCACCACGGCCTGCAGGCCGAGGCCGATGCGTGGGCCGCGCATTGCCGTACGCTGTGCGCCGATTGGGGCATTGCCTTGCAGGTCGAACACGTCCGCATCGCGGACCGCAACCGCAACCTCGAACAACAGGCGCGCGAGGCGCGCCACGCCGCCTTCGCGCGCCACCTGCAAGCCGGCGACACCCTGGCCCTGGCGCACCACGGCGACGACGTCGCCGAAACCCTGCTGCTGCGGCTGATGCGCGGCGCCGGCACCGAGGCGCTGGGCAATATGGCCGAGCGCGAAACGCGCGCCGACTACCACCTGTGGCGGCCGCTGCTCGATTCCACGCGCGCCGACCTGCTGGCCTACGCGCAGGCGCACGCGCTGACCTGGGTGGAAGACGCCAGCAATGCCGATACCGGACCGGACCGCAACTTCCTGCGCCAGCGCGTGCTGCCGCTCTTGGAATCGCGCTTCGGCAACGTGCGCGCCCGATTGCACCACAGCGCCGCCTTGCTGCGCGAAGACGCTGACCTGCTGCGACCGCTGGTCGACGATGCGTTGGCGATGTGCCGCTCCGACGCCGGATTGTCCCTGCAGCATTTGCGGGCGCTCTCGCCCCCATTGCAGGCACACGCGCTGCGCGCCTGGCTGCAGCAGGCAGACCACACGCCACCGGGCGCGGAGGCCTTGCGCGAGTTCCTGCGCCAGTTGGCCGAACACACGCCCGACGGCGACACCCGGTTGGACGGCCACGGCTACCGCATCGCGCTGTGGGCCGGTAATCTGCATCTGCGCCCGGATAGCGGCGATGCGGCGGAAGCCGCGGCATTCGACTGCCCTTGGGACGGCCGCACGCCCTTGATTCTGCCGCGCGGCGGCGAACTGGCTTGGGCCGGCGACGCGCCGTTTCCGGTGCGCGTGCGTTACCGCCGCGGCGGCGAGCGCATCCGCCTGCCCGGCCGCGACATGCATCATGCCGTGAAAAAGCTGCTGTCCGAGCGCGTGCCGCCTTGGGAACGCGCCGCCCTGCCCTTTGTTTATAATGACGAGGATGAACTGCTGGCGGTCGGCGAGGTGCTGGTCTCGGCGGTTCTGGACGATCTTTCACGCCGACACGGCATCCGCCTGCGTTGGCATCCCGACGCGAGCCCGACATGAGCAAATCCCCGAAAACGCCCGAGACCTCGCCGGTCGCCGACTTCGAAAAAGCCCTGGCCGAACTGGAACAGGTGGTGGCGGCCATGGAACGCGGCGAACAGAGCCTGGACCAGTCGCTGGCCTCCTACGAACGCGGCATCGCCCTGTACCGGCAATGCCAGAGCGCGTTGGAACAGGCCGAACAACGCGTGACCCTGGTCACCAACGCGGCCGATCCGGACGCGCAGATACCGTTCCGCGAAACCGATGCCGACTGACGCCGCGCGCCTCGAGCGCGCCCTCGACGCGCTGCTGCCGCCGGCCGACGCCGTACCGGCGCGCCTGCATGCCGCCATGCGCTACGCCGCGCTGGACGGCGGCAAGCGCCTGCGCGCGCGCCTGGTGTACGCCACCGGCCGCCTGTTCGGCCTGCCGGAAGACACGCTCGATCCGGCAGCCTGCGCGGTCGAGCTGATCCACGCCTACTCGCTGGTGCACGACGACCTGCCGGCGATGGACGACGACGCCCTGCGCCGCGGCAAACCGACCGTGCACGTGGCGTTCGACGAAGCCACCGCCATCCTGGCCGGCGACGCCCTGCAGACCGCCGCCTTCCAGGCGCTGACCGGCGCCGACTGGCCGGATGCGGCCAAGCTGCGCGTGCTGGCCGCGTTGCTGGCGGCGTCCGGCTCACGCGGCATGTGCGGCGGCCAACAGCTGGACATGGACGCCAACGGCCAAGGCCTGGACCTGGACGCGCTGCGGCAGGTGCACGCGCTGAAGACCGGCGCGCTGATCAAGGCCGCGATCCGGATGCCGGCGGAATTGGCCGGCGCCGACGCCGCGACGCTCGCCGACCTGTCGGCCTTCGCCGACGACCTGGGCCTGGCGTTCCAGATCCGCGACGACATCCTCGACGTCGAGGCCAGTACCGAACAGCTGGGCAAATCGGCCGGCAAGGACGCGGCGCAGGATAAATCGACCTACCCCGCGCTGCTCGGCCTGGACGGCGCAAAGGCCTGGCTGGCGCAATTGGCCGAACGCATGCCGCGGCACCTGGCGCGCTTCGGCGAGCGGGCGAACGAACTGCGCGAGTTGGCCGATTTCGCGGCCAGCCGCGGGCACTGAGCCGAGGATACGAGCGGATTTTTCAGACTATTGACTTATAAAATTAACCTGATGTATATTTTTATTAACATTATGTGATGTTATTCGTACATCAGGAGTGCTCTATGCCGTATCGTGAAAAAGTCGCTTGGCTGTCGCTGCTCACCATGCTGGCCGTGTTCATCCCGTATTTCACCTGGAGCACGCTGCATCCGCCGGGCCCGGAAATCCCCAATCTCGGCCAAATGGCGCTGTATGCCGTCACCAGCCTGTCCTGGGCGGCGCTGCTGGGCATCGGCCACCTGCTGCTGCGCCGTTCGGCGCCGGACGAAGCTCGGCTGCCGATGGACGAGCGCGACATCGCCATCGCCCATAAGGCCCGCGGTTACGCCTATGGCGTTTTGATTGCCGGTATGATTCTGGTTGGCGGGTTCATGCCGTTCACCAATGCCGGATGGGAAATCGCCAATGCCGCGTTCTTCATGATCGTGCTGGCCGAAGCGGTGTTCTCGATCGGCATCATCCGCGCCTACCGCAGGCAGCACGCGTGAGCGGGGTGATCCGCAATAAAATCCGCACCCTGCGCTTCCTCAACGGCGAGATGTCGCAGGCCGAGCTGGGTCAGCGCATCGGGCTGACCCGGCAGACCGTGGCCGCGATCGAGGCCGGCAAATACGCGCCCTCGCTGGAGGCCGCGTTCCGCATCGCCGACGTGTTCGGCGTGCCGCTGGCCGAGGTGTTCGAATGGGAGCGCGACGCGCCGAATTGACCGGTCGGTAGGGGCGAACCTTGTGTTCGCCCTGCCGGATTCCCGTAATGCAAGGGCGAATACAAGATTCGCCCCTACGTCCGTATTCAATCGTTGCCGGCCACCGTCATCTTGCCGATCAGGATCGAACCGACGCGGATGTGCGAGCGGGTGTCGATGTCGTTGCCGATGGCCTCGATGGCCGGCAGCATCTGCGCCAGATTGCCGGCGACGGTGAGTTCGTCGACCGCGTATTGGATCTCGCCGTTCTCGACCCAGAAACCGGCCGCGCCGCGCGAGTAATCGCCGGTCAGCGTGTTCACGCCCTGGCCCATCAGCTCGGTCACCAGCAGGCCGGTGCCCATGGCCTTGATCAGGCTCTGCAGGTCGCCGGCGTTGGCGGTGACGCTGAGATTATGCACGCCGCCGGCGTTGCCGGTGCTCTGCAGGCCGAGCCGGCGCGCCGAATAGCTGCCGAGCAGATAGCGCTGGATGACGCCGCCGGACACGATGGCGCTGGCCGTGGTGGCCACGCCTTCGGCGTCGAAATAGGCGGAACGGAAGCCGCGCACGATATGCGGGTCCTCGTACAGTTCGAGCCACTCCGGGAAGATCTGCCGGCCGACGGAATCCTGCAGGAAGCTGGCGTGGCGGTACAGGTTGCCGCCGGACACCGCGCCCAGGAACGAGCCGATCAGGCCGCGCGCCAGCTCCGGCGCGAACAGCACCGGATACTGGCCGGTCTTCACCGAACGCGGATTCAGGCGCGCCGCCGTGCGCTCGGCGGCCTTGCGGCCGATGGCCTCGGCCGGGTCCAGGCCGTCGAAGGCCAGCGCGGTGGAGTACCAGTAGTCGCGCTGCATGGCCTGGTCCTTGCCGGCAATCAGCGAGCAGCTGAGCGAATAGTTGGTGCTGCGTTCGGCGCCGAAGAAACCGTGCGAGTTGGCGTACACCGCCGTGCTGCGGCCGCTGCTGAACGAGGCGCCGTCGGAATTGCTGATGCCGTCGCGCGCCAGGCCGGCGGCTTCGCAGGCCAGCGCCAGCGCGATGCCCTGCCCGGCGTCGATTTCGGCCGGATGCCAGAGGTCGAAGTCCATCATCCGCGTGGCCATGCGTTCGGCGTCGGCCAGGCCGGAGGCCGGATCGGCTTCGGTATAGCGCGCGATGGCGCAGGCCTGGGCCACGGTCTCGCGCAGCGATTCCGGACGCAAATCGGCGGTGCTGGCGGTGCCTTTGCGCTGGTCCATGTACACGGTGACCGCCACGCCCTGGTCGTTGGTGCGCTCCACGGTCTCCACCTCGCCCAGGCGCACGTTGGCGGCGAATCCGGTGTCCTGCGACAGCGAGACCTCGGCCTGATGCGCGCCGCTGTCGCGGGCCAGGCGCAGGACCTGCTCGGCCAGGGTGTACAATGGCGCGGCATAAGACGGATCGGTGGGCGTGGTGTTCATGGTCTGGTGTACCTGAATGGGATTGCGTGAATGACGAAACGTGGCATCGATGAAGAAACCGGCGAATTCCTAGGCCCGAGCCGCGGCGAGGAACGCCGCGCCGCCCTGGCGGTGCTGGAGCTGGCCGCGCGCATGGTGGAACAGCCGATGGCGCGCCTGATGCAGATGCCGGTGTCGGAGGACATGCTGGCGCACATCGCGGCGGCGCAGAAGATCACCGCGCAGATCGCGCGCAAGCGCCAGATCCAGTACGTGGCCAAGCAGATGCGCAAGGAGGACGCGGAGACGCTGGAATCCTGGCGCGCGCTGCTGGACTTCGACAAAGCCGACGTCCGCCGCGAAATCGCCGAGGCGCACCGCATCGAAGCGCTGCGCGACAAGCTGGTGGACGGCGACGCGAACGCGCTGACCCAGCTGCTGGGCCAGTTTCCGCAGGCCGACAGCCAGCACATCCGCCAGCTGATCCGCAACGCGCAGTTCGAGCGGCAGAAGAACAAGCCGCCGCACGCCTACCGCGAACTGTTCCGCGTGCTGCGCGAACTGCATCGGGAGCATCCGGCGCACGATTAAGCGTGCGTGCCGCCGACGGTCATGCCGTCGATCTTCAGGCTCGGCTGACCGACCCCGACCGGCACGCTCTGGCCGTCCTTGCCGCAGATGCCGACGCCGGCGTCCAGCGCCAAATCGTTGCCGATCATGCTCACTTTGGTCATGGTGTCCGGGCCGTTGCCGATCAAAGTAGCGCCCTTCACCGGGCGGGTGATCTTGCCGTCCTCGATCAGATACGCCTCCGAGGCGGTGAACACGAACTTGCCGGAGGTGATGTCGACCTGGCCGCCGCCGAAATTCGGCGCGTACAGGCCCTTCTTCACCGAGGCGATGATCTCTTCCGGCGGCGTGCTGCCGGCCAGCATGTAGGTGTTGGTCATGCGCGGCATCGGCAGGCAGGCGAAGCTCTCGCGGCGGCCGTTGCCGGTCGGCGCCACGCCCATCAGGCGCGCGTTCAGCGTATCCTGCATGTAGCCGCGCAGGATGCCGTCCTCGATCAGCACATTGCACTGGGTCGGGGTGCCTTCGTCGTCCACGCTCAGCGAACCGCGGCGCTTGGCCAGGGTGCCGTCGTCCACGATGGTGACGCCCTTGGCCGCCACGCGTTCGCCGATGCGGCCGGAATACACCGAAATGCCCTTGCGGTTGAAGTCGCCTTCCAGGCCGTGGCCGACCGCCTCGTGCAGCAGCACGCCGGGCCAGCCGGAACCGAGCACCACCGGCATCACGCCGGCCGGGGCGTCGATGGCTTCCAAGTTGACCTGGGCCTGGCGCAGGGCCTCGTCGGCGATGGCGAACGGGCGCTTGCCGGCGAACAGCTCGGCGTAATCGAAGCGCCCGCCGCCGCCGGCGTAACCGGATTCGCGCCGGCCGTTCTGCTCCACGATGACCTGCACGTTGACCCGCACCAGCGGCCGGATGTCGGCCGCCAGCACGCCCGCCGAGTTCAGCACCAGCACGGTATCGACCGCGCCGGCCAGGCTGACCGTGGCCTTGATCACCCGCGGGTCCTTGGCGCGCACATAGGCATCCACCGCGCGCAGCAGCGCCACTTTCTCGTCGGCCGGCATGGCCGCCACCGGGTCCAGGCCGTCGTACAGCGCCGTGGGCGCCGGGCCGCGGCCGGCCGTGCGGTGCGTCTGCGAAGCGCCGCTGGCCGAAATGGCGCGGGCGGCCAGGGCCGATTCACGCAGGGCGGCGGCGTCCATGGCGTCGGAGTAGGCGAAGCCGGTCTTCTCGCCGCTCACGGCGCGTACGCCCACGCCCTGCTCGATGGAGTGGGCGCCGTCCTTCACGATGCCGTCCTCGAAGGTCCAGTTCTCGCGTTTGCTGTGCTGGAAGTAGAAATCGCCGAAGTCGATGCCGGGGCCCATCAGGTCGCCCATGGCGCGGTCGATGCCGTCCAGATCGAGGTTATAGGGGGTCAGCAGTTGCGCCGTGGCGCGGGTCAGAATGTCGGTCATGGCCCATTTTAGCAGTCCGGGCCGTGAAGGGCTGGTGCCGCGCTCGGGCGGCGTTTCGCGGGTGTTTATCGGGGTCTTTCCGCCTCAATACCCCATATCGGGGCATCCTGGCCGTTAAAGCTCCCTAATGTTGCCGCCGCGAATCCGGTGCAGTCCGGAAAATAACCCTGATTTCCCAAGACTTTTTCTAATTGAATAAATTCCAGAACTGATTTCTAATGGATTTATACGGCAATGACGCCGTCTACTAGTAGTTAGATTGCGCTATGGACTCCATCGCACCTGATGTTCTCTACAACCGGCTCCGAAATCGGATCATCGAACACTTAGAGCTTGCGGCCTCAGCAGAAGAGCAACTTAATTATCAGCGGGCAGCGCCTATCGCTCATGTGAGTAATGAGCTTCTCAACACGTGGGGTGACTGGGTCAAAGATGAGTCCACAATCGACCAGTTCACTGCGCCCATCTTTACTCTAGAAGAGCAACAGGCGGTCCGAGATTTCAATTCTACTGTTGATTCTGTTGCTCGTCATACTGCGCACAGCCTGCCTTACATCACTAACTTCATTGGCACCCCTGCATGGCAAGAACTATCGTCATCCGCAGCCAGCGCACTTTCTGTTTTCTCCATTCGTGGTCTTGGGCCGGAAGATTGAGAGCGCAATCTAACAATTCATCCAAGCGGACAGCCGCCCCGTTACTTGGTATTCTGAACCTGTTCGCGGCGGCAGCCGCTTAATTCAATCGTTAGGCTTTAGGCATGGCACTTAAATCCCATAAATTATCGCCAATGCGAATACTGAGCACGAGCATTGTGTTATTTATCTTGGTTGCATGTTTATTGTCTATTCCAATCATCACACATCATCGCAAGCTTGCTGATGACAGGCGAAATGAGAAGGTCTTAGCCATCAAGGCGGTCGGCAACATGGACCTACAAAAATATATTGAATCAAGATTCGCTAGCACTAAACCGCTTTCAAATGACGCACTGAATGCATTGATGCCGTTTGAATCGATTTCATTGGAGAGAACTCCATGTTTTGGCCCATGCCCTGTCTATAAAGTTACTTTTTTTCGCAGCGGTGCCGCAACGCTGGAAGTTGAGAATTGGAGACTTAATCAAAGAAAGACGTTTACTGGTGAAATATCAGGAAATGACTTCGCCAGACTCACCCAACTGACCATTTCAGCCAAGAAAGCCGCTCGCAAACCAAAATATGAGGGGCAATGGACTGATGATTACACCGCAATCATTAACGCGGTGTCTTCCGACGGACTATGGAGCGTTTCGGATTATGGTGAAGTATCACCAGTCGAAGTTTGGGTTCTGGCAAATGTAATGCACGACTTTAAAGAGCGTATTGATTGGCAGGTTGGCCCAATTTATCCGTTAAAAAAGCCAAACTAGCCATCCAAGCGGACAGCCGGCTATGAAAATTCTTTCAATCCTGCCCTTACTTGCAATGGTCTTGTCGATGATTTCGGCAGCGGCTGATGCAAACGACACCCCTGCCGTCCGCATCAAAGCCGCCATCAACCGCGATTGGATCGCCCGCGGCGATTCGGGCGGCGTAGAGGTGAGCTCGCCCAGCTATCCCCTGCCGTACAAACAAGGCTGCGTGATCCATAGCCTGTATTTCCCGACCGTGGCCACCGGCCCCATGCCGGGCCACATGGTGAGCCAAGACCGCTACTTCGTGTTCGCCGCCGAGGATGCCTGCGCCAACGCCGACCCGGGGCAGTTCTTCGGCATCGAACCGGGCAACGACACCTTCGCACTGCTGGATTTCGCCAAACGCCTGAAAGACGGGCCGCGCGCCGGCAAGGACAAAATTTCCGAGGCAGACCGCGCGCGCATCGCGCCCTGTTTCATGCCGGAGGTGATGAACGGTACGCGCATCGTGCGTGCCCATTCCTGGCGCGAGAACGGCACCGGCCGCGATGACCGCTATCAGGTGACGCTGCGCTGTACGGCGCAGGAGGACAACGGCGAGATCGTGGCGCTCGGCGTGCGCGGCCAAGAAGCCGTCACCTGGGCGTTCAAGCCCT
>JAYSFF010000025.1:0-25827 GCA_041913425.1 Arenimonas sp.
TTGCGGAAGTCCGTGCCGTCGTCACCGGCGGCGTCTCCGGCCTCGGTTTCGCCGTGGCCCAACATCTCGTGCAACACGGCGGCAAGGTCGCCCTGTTCGACCTCAACGACGCCAAGGGCGAGGAAGCGGTCAGCCTGCTCGGCGCCGGCCACGCCGCGTTCTTCAGGACTGACGTCTCCGACGAGGCCGAAGTCGCCGCCAATCTGGCGCGCGCCAAGGACTTCCTCGGTGGCCTGAACGCCGCGGTCAACTGCGCCGGGATCCTCGGCGCCGGCCGCGTGCTCGGCCGCGAGGCCAGCATGCCGTTGGCGCAGTTCGCTACCACGGTGAAGGTCAACCTGATCGGCAGCTTCAACGTGGCCAAGGCCGCCAGCGAATTGATGCAGCACAACGCCCCGGGCGAAGACGGCGAGCGCGGCGTGATCGTCAACACCGCCTCGGTCGCGGCCTTCGACGGCCAGATCGGCCAGGCCGCCTACTCGGCCTCGAAAGGCGGCGTGGTCGGCATGACCCTGCCGATGGCGCGCGAGCTGGCGCGTTTCGGCATCCGCGTGATGACCGTGGCGCCGGGCATCTTCTGGACCCCGATGGTGGATTCGATGCCGCCGGCGGTGCAGGAGTCGCTGTCGGCGTCGATTCCGTTCCCCTCGCGCCTGGGCCGGCCGGAGGAATTCGCCGCCACCGTCGCCTTCATCCTGCAGAACCGCTACCTCAACGGCGAGACCATCCGCCTCGACGGCTCGGTGCGCCTGGCCGCCAAATAACCCCATACCCGCGAGAGACTCCCATGAAAGCTGCTGACGTCAAGAAAGGCAACGTGGTCGAACACAACAACACCGTGTACCAGGTGCGCGACATCGAGCGCTCCTCGCCGCAGGGCCGCGGCGGCAACGTCACCTTCCGCTTCACGCTGTATTCGGTGCCGGCCGGCAACAAGTTCGACCTGAGCCTGCGCGCCGACGACGAACTCAAGGAAATCGAACTGGTCCGGCGCGAAGCCAGCTTCTCCTACATGGACGGCGACGCCTTCGTGTTCCTCGACGCCGAGGACTTCACGCCCTACCAGCTCGACGCCAACGTGGTCGGCGACATGGCCGGCTACATCACCGAGGGCCTGGAAGGCGTCTACGTGCAGCTGATCGACGACGCGCCGGTGGCCATCCAGCTGCCGCCGAGCGTGGTGCTGGAAGTGGTCGATACCCCGCCCGAACTCAAGGGCGGCACCGCCACCAAACGCCCGAAGCCGGCCAAGCTCAACACCGGCCTGGAAATCCAGGTGCCGGAATACATCAGCAACGGCGAGAAGATCTACGTCTCCACCATGACCGGCGAATTCAACGGCCGCGTCTGATCCAGCCCAACCGGCGGCCTGTTGAAGAAGGCGTGCCCCGGCACGCCTTCGTTTTTGCTCAGGCCGACGGCGGCCGGCATGCCAGCCAGCGCCGCGCCATGCGCCGCAGGGATTCATCCAGATCCGGCCGCTCGGCCAGCTCGGCGATCTCGAACCAGGCCAGCGCCAGGGATTCCGTGTTTTGGCTGAAGTCTTCGCCGCCGGCGGCCCGCACCACGAAGCGCAGGTCGTAATGCCAGTGCGCCGGTTCCGCGCCGCGCGCCGGGATTTCGTGCCGGTCCAGGTCGAAGATGTCGCCCTCCAGCGCCAGATCGGCCAAACCGGTCTCCTCCTCGGCCTCGCGCAGGGCTACCCCGCCCAGGTCGAAATCGCCATCGGCGTGCCCGCCCGGCTGCAGCCAACGGTCGAGCTTGCGGTGGTGCATCAGCAGCGCGCGCCGGCCGTCGGCCGACACCAACCAGGCCGAGCCGGTCAAGTGGCCCTGAACCAGGCTGCGCTCGCAGCAGTCGGGATGGGCAGCCACGAAGGCACTGAACACCGCCTTCAGCGCCGTTTGCGCCGCGTCCGGCGGCCGGTAGGCGTCCAATGAATCCAACAACTTGCGTCGTTCCGCGCCCGACATGGCGATTCGCTCCCGTTTTTCGACCAAAAGGCTTTACCGCCGCGCCCAACTGCCTTATGGTAATCGGGTTCGACGGCATTATGCCGGAACGACATATTTTTCCTAAATAAAACAATTGAGAGGGCAGAATTAATGGCCAACAATCCCAACCCGGGACTCCTTTCGCGCATGCTGATGCGGAAAAGCGTGGAGCAGGTCCAGCGGGAAAGCGAAACCAGCACCTTGAAGCGGACGCTCGGTCCCTGGAACCTCGTGTTCCTGGGCGTGGGTTGCATCATCGGCGCCGGCATCTTCGTCCGTACCGGCAACGCCGCCGCGCTGCACGCCGGTCCGGCCGTGCTGCTGTCCTTCCTGGTGGCCGGCATCGTCTGCGCCCTGGCGGGCCTGTGCTACGCCGAACTGTCCTCGACCCTGCCGGTGTCCGGCTCGGCCTACACCTACAGCTACACCACGGTCGGCGAGTTCGCGGCCTGGATCATGGGCGGGCTGCTCCTGCTCGAATACGGCCTGGCGGCTTCGGTGGTCGCGGTCGGCTGGTCGGGCTACGTGGTCAGCCTGCTCGGCGATTACGGCCTGGTGATTCCGCCGGAACTGACCGGCCCCTACGGCCACGCGCTGATGCGTGACGGTGTGGCGGTGCTCGGCGCCGACGGCAATCCGGTCACCACCCTGTTCAACCTGCCGGCCTTCCTCGTCTGCCTGCTGCTCGGCGGCCTGCTGATCGTCGGCGTGTCGGAAAGCGCCAAGGTCAACAACATCATCGTCGCCATCAAGGCCTCGGTCATCATCGCCTTCATCCTCATCGTCGGCTGGTACGTGATCCAGCACTTCGACACCCTGAAGGCCAACTGGGATCCGTTCATCCCGGAACCGACCGGCAAGGAAGGCGAATACGGCTGGGGCGGCATCTTCCGCGCCGCGTCGATCGTGTTCTTCGCCTACATCGGCTTCGAAGCAGTGTCCACCGCCGGCCAAGAGGCCAAGAACCCGAAACGCGACATGCCGTTCGGCATCATCGGTTCGCTGCTGATCTGCACCGTGCTGTACATCCTGGTGTCCATCGTGATGACCCTGATGGTCAACTACAAGCTGCTGAACGTGCCGGATCCGGTCGCGGTCGCGGTCGACGCGCTCGGCCCGGCCTGGGGCTGGTTCGCCAAGATCATCAAGGTCGGCGCCATCATCGGCCTGACCTCGGTCATCCTGGTGCTGATGTACGGCCAGACCCGCATCTTCTACACCATGGCCCGCGACGGCCTGCTGCCGCGCGTGTTCTCGACCGTGCATCCGAAGTTCCAGACCCCGTGGGTCAACACCATCCTGGTGGCCCTGCTGACCGCCGTGTCGGCCGCGTTCTTCGACATCAACACGCTCGGCGACATGACCTCGGTCGGCACCCTGGCCGCGTTCGGCATCGTCTGCCTGTCGGTGATCTGGCTGCGCACCACCCACCCGGAAATCCCGCGCGGCTTCCGCGTGCCGCTGTATCCGGTGCTGCCGGCGCTGGGCATCATTGCCTGCTTCGCGCTGATCTTCACCGTCGAGAACCGCGTGCTGGTGTTCTTCGGCTGGTACGTGCTGGCCGCGGTGGTGCTGTACTTCCTGTACGGCCTGCGCAACTCGCAGCTGCAGAAAGGCCTGCAACAGCACGACTGATGCCGACTGCTGCAGTGAAACGGAAACGGCGCCCGAGGGCGCCGTTTTTCATTCCTGCGGATCGTCTTCGCCGGCAGGCTCCGGCCCGGAATCCAGCCCGAGCATGCGCAGGGCGTCCTGCTCGCCCAGGCCTTCCACGCCCTTGAGCTTGCGCTCGATCGCGCGGCTTCGCGTGCCGGCGCCGTCGATGATGTTGGACGCCTCGTCCAGCTTCTTCCGGGTCTTGGCGAGCACGTCGCCGAATTTGCCGAATTCGGTCTTCACCGCGCCCAGGACCTGCCATACCTCGCTCGAGCGTTTCTCGATCGCCAGCGTGCGGAAGCCCATCTTCAGCGAATTGAGCGTCGCCGCAAGCGTGGTCGGGCCGGTGACCATGACCCGGTATTCGCGCTGCAGGGACTCGACCAGACCCGGCCGGCGCAATGCCTCCGCGAACAAGCCCTCCGTCGGCAGGAACAGGATGGCGAAATCGGTGGTATGCGGCGGCGAAACGTATTTCAACGCGATACTCTTGGCCTCGTCCCTCAGCCGCTTCTCCAGCGCCGCACCGGCCGCCGCGGCGGCCTCGGCATCAGCCCTTTCCTGGGCGTCCAGCAGGCGCTCGTAGTCCTCGCGCGGGAATTTGGCGTCGACGGGAATCCAGACCGGGGTTTCGTCGCCGGTCCGGCCGGGCAGGCGGATGGCGAATTCGACACGGTCGTTCGAGCCCGGACGGGTGGCGACATTGGCGCTGTATTGGTCCGGCGTGAGCATTTCCTCCAGGATTGCGGCCAACTGCATTTCGCCGAAGATGCCGCGCGTCTTGACGTTGCCGAGCACGCGCTTGAGGTCGCCGACGCCGACCGCAAGCGACTGCATCTCGCCGAGTCCGCGGTGGACCTGCTCAAGCCGCTCGGAAACCTGCTTGAAGGACGCGTCCAGCCGCGTCTGCAGGGTGCTTTGCAGCTTTTCGTCTACCGTCTGCCGCATCTGGTCGAGTTTCGACGCATTCTCGGCCTGCAGCTCCTTGAGGCGGCCTTCCAGCGTCAGGCGCACTTCGCCCAACCGGTTGTTGGTCGTCATCTGGACGCTTTCGAGCTGGCTGGCCAGCTGGGCACGGATGCCATCCAAGGCCGTGGTGTTCTCCTGCCGGGTTCCGCGGATTTCCTCGCGCATACCGCGTTCGAGACGGTCGATATCCTCGCGCAAACGGTTCATGGCAGGCTCCAAGGCCACCGAAACGGACGCGGCCGGATCGGCCCGGCGCAATGCGCGGACGTTCCAGATCAGGACAAGCATCAATCCGGCCAAGACAGCGGCGGACAACGCAAGGATGAGTTCAATAGACATAAAAAATAAGCCAAGCTCGGAGGGAACTTGGCTTATCTTACGGCATGGCGGTCTCGTAACCCGAGACCGCCGGTATCGTGGAGTGGATCAGGGCTTCTTGGCCCAAGCCGAACACCAGCCGGCCGGCGCGACGGCGAAGCCCGGGAAGATGCTACAGCCCTTGGTGGCAGCCTGGAACAGCGCGCAGTTACTGCAGCTGCTGCCCGGCTTGGCGGCGGCGGCTTTCTTGGCATCGGCCACGTACTTCAGCGCCACGGCCTGCGGATTGGTGGCCGGCAGCGGCTTCAGGGCCTGCGCAGATGCGGTGGCGCTCATCATGGCGCCGACGAACGGCAGGGCGGCGGCGGAAACCAGGCCGCGGATCAGAAACTGGCGGCGGCTGTTTTGTTCGGCTTTCATGGCAAACTCTCCTGTATTCATGAGAAAATCGGACCTAGGCGAATCATACGCTTTCGATGTGTATCGTGGCTTAATCCAAATCAAGAAAGCGTGTGTTTTTTCTCCTAAATCTTTCAGTCAATTGAGAATGAATCTTATTACGATGACGGACCGCAAAGCACAACTCGTCGAGCAACTCATCCGGCACACCGGCGAGCTGGCTCGGACAGGCATGACGCCGGCCACCAGCAGCAACTTCTCCGCGCGCCTGGACGACAGCCGCTGCGTCATCACCGTCAGCGGCCGCGACAAGGGCCGACTGACGCCGGATGATTTCATGGAAGTCGACATGGACGGCAAGCCGGTGGAAGCGGGACGCGTGTCGTCGGCCGAAACCCTGTTGCATACGCAGATCTACCGCTTGCGTCCGGAGGCCGGCGCGGTGCTGCACACCCATTCGCTGGCGCAGACCCTGCTGTCGATGCGGCACGAGCGCGCCGGCTACATCGAGCTGGCCGGCTACGAACTGCTGAAAGCCCTGCATGGCATCAAGACCCACGACACCCGCGTGCTCGTGCCGGTGGTGCCGAACTCCCAGGACATGCCGGCGCTATGCGCCGCGATCGAGCCGGCGTTCGCCGCCGATGCGTTCTGGGGTTATCTGATCGCCGGCCACGGCCAGTATGCCTGGGGCCGCGACCTGGCCGAAGCGCGCCGCCACCTGGATGCCTTCGAATTCCTGCTGACCGCCGAAATGACCAAACTGGGGTTCCGCGCATGAGCCGTTTACGCACCTTCTCCGAAACCGACCCGTCCACCGTGCTGTTCGAAAGCCGCGACGGCATCGAAATCGCCGCCCGCCTCGGCGCGCTCGGCATCAGCTTCAAACGCTGGCCGGTGCGCGACATCGCGCCGGACGCCTCGGCCGAACAGATCATGGCGCTGTACAAGCCGGAGATCGACCGGCTGGTGGCCGAGAACGGCTTCCGTTCGGTCGACGTGGCCAGCATCAATCCCGACCACCCCGACCGCGAGGCGATGCGCGCCAAGTTCCTCGAGGAACACAGCCACAAGGAAGACGAAGTGCGCTTCTTCGTGCGCGGCAGCGGCCTGTTCACCCTGCACATCGGGCATCAGGTGCACGAAGTACTGTGCGAGGCCCAGGATCTGATCCGCGTGCCGGACGGCACCAGGCACTGGTTCGACATGGGACCGGAGCCGCTGTTCACCGCCATCCGCTTCTTCACCGAGCCGGACGGCTGGGTCGGCTACTTCACCGGCTCCGACATCGCCGCCCGCTTCCCGCGCTACGAGCCGGCGGCATGAGCGGCATCGGCGCCGTCGTCACCGACATCGAGGGCACCACCAGTTCGATCGCGTTCGTGCGCGAAGTGCTGTTCCCGTACGCGCGCCGCGCCCTGCCCGGCTTCCTGCAGGAGCACCACGACCGCCCGGATGTGGCGCCATGGCTGCGGCGCGTGGCCGAGGAGACCCAGCAGTCGGCCGACGACCTGGACGGCATCACCGACACCCTGCTGGCCTGGATCGACGCCGACCGCAAGCACACCGCGCTGAAGGCGTTGCAGGGCATGGTCTGGGTCGACGGCTACGAGAAGGCGACCTACGCCGCGCCGGTGTACGGCGACGCCGCTGAGGCGCTGCGCGCCTGGCATGCGCGCGGCATCCCGCTGTACGTGTACAGCTCCGGCTCGGTGCCGGCGCAGAAGCTGTTCTTCGGCTTTACCGAACATGGCGACCTGCGTCCGCTGTTCAGCGGCTACTTCGACACCGAAACCGGCGGCAAACGCGAGCCGGGCAGCTACCGCGCCATCGCTGCCGCGATCGGCAAGCCGGCCGCGGAACTGCTGTTCCTGTCGGACATCGTGGAGGAGCTGGACGCCGCGCGCGAAGCCGGCTGGCGCACGGCGCTGGTCGACCGCCGCGCCGATTATCCCGAAGCGCGCACCGGCGAGGCCGCGCACGGCCACCAACGGGTGGAACGCTTCGACCAGATCACCGGGCTTTAAGGCCCGGCATCCTGCAGGCGGTACACGGCACTTTCCAGCGCCTCGCCCAGCCAGGAGTCGCGTGCCCGTACTTCGATATGATGCTCACCGGCCGGCAAGTCGGTCGGCAGCGGCAGGCGCCAGAGATGGCTGGACGGCGTAGCCTCTGGAATGCGGTCGTAAGCGCGCAATGCGCCCGCGGCATCGTCCGCCAGATTCTCCGCCAGCACGCGCGGATCGGCCTGTAGCACGCGCATCATCGGCCGCCATGCGCCGCCGTCGATGCGCGCCTCGACCACGGTGTCCGGCCGCGCCATGAACACGTTGGCGTACAGGCCGAAGCTGGGATAGGCGCCGCGGCGCAACACCTTCGGCGCATGCAAGGTCATCGCGGCCTGCGGCGCTTGCCGGGCGTTGAACCACTGCAGACGGTAATCGCGCGCGGTGACGGTCAAGCGCGCGTAACCGTTCGGCGTGCCGTCGCTCATGGTGCTGTCCGGGATGCCGGCCGCGTCCTTCACGCCGGACCAGAACGCGCCGCAGGCGGCGCCGGCGTTGTACTCGTGCAGGCGGCCGGCGCCGTGCCAGTCGCTGTCCGGACCGTGGCGCAGATGCGTCTGCGTGTGCGAATGCGCGGTCAGCAGCAGCACGTCGCGGAACGGCTCCAGTAGCCGGAACAGGCGCTGGCGGTCGGCGCGGCGGAAGGTGTCGCGGTCGTTGCGGGTCTGGAACAGCGGAATATGCGCGGCGATCACCAGCAGCTTGTTCTTGTCGGCGCCGGCCAGATAACGCGCCAGGAAATGGAACTGGCTTTCGCGCAGGCCGCCGATGTAGTCCGGCGTTCCGCCCGGCCGGTACACGACGTCGTCGAGCACGATGAAGTTCGCTTCGCGCTCTTCCCAGGCGAAGGTGTCCGGGCCGAACTGGGCGCGGAAGCTTTCCAGCGAGCGCGCATCATCGGCCGCGTCGAAGTCGAGGTCGTGGTTGCCCGGGGCATACAGCCACGGCACGCCCAGGGATTTATCGACGGCCTTGAGCGCCGGCAGCAGCGTCAGGTCGTCGTGCACGATGTCGCCCAAGCTGATGCCCAAACGCGCATCGGCCTTGCCGACCAGCGGTTCGACGATATCGCGCCGGTAGTAGTCGACGTCCTGCGCCGATTTCGGCTGCGGATCGCCGAACACCAGCACCGACAGCGGCGCGGATTCACCCGCCTGCGGCCGCAGCGCGAAATCGCGGCAGGTGCTGTCCGAGCGGCGCACGCCGCCGTATTTCAAGCCCGCAATGCCCGCTTCGTTGGCGAACCGGTCCGGCAGCCCGTCGGCGCGGCGCGGCAGATCGAACCCGGGCGGCTTGATCACGAACAGGGTACCGCCTGGCCGGGCTTTCAGCCGGTAGCGGCCATTGCCATCGGTGCGCACGATATGCTGGCCGTCGGACACCGCGACATTGCGCAGGCCGCGCTCGCCGGCATCGAACACGCCGTCGCCGTCGGCATCGAGGAACACATGGCTGCGGCATTCGCGGGCCGAGGCCGAAAGCGCCATGGACGACAGCAATGCAGCCAGTACGATGCGCGCCGAGCGGTTCATGTGGCGGCACGCGCGGCCATCAGCAGCTCGCCGTGCTCGACCAGCTCGACCATGCGCTGGACCTCGCCGTCCATCGCGCGGTCGGCCGGCATGAAGCCGATGTGCTTGCGCAAGGCCTCGAGCGCGGCTCGCACGGCATCGCCGGCGCTGAACTCGCCGGCTTCGGCCAATTCGGCGCGCAACGCCGTAACCTCCTGCAGGAACACCGGATAATCCGGATGCTCCGGCGTCGGTGCACCGTTGATCTTGGCCGCCAGGGCTTCCACGTCGTGCCGTGCAGCCAGGCTGCGCGCGGCGTTGATCATGTCGCGGCGGAAATCCAAGGCCTGCGCGGCGGTGTAGATCTCCAGCGCGATGACCTTGGCCAGGTCGTGCGTCATGTCGAGCACATGCCGGGCCTCGTTGGCGCCCATCGAAACGTGATCCTCGGCGTTGGCGCTGGTCGGCACCGAGTACACCGAGGCCGGATGCGCGCGCGTGGCCAGGTCGTTGACGATGGCGGCGGCGGTGTACTGCACGATCATGAACCCGCTTTCGGTGCCGTCCTCGTTGCCGATCAGGAATGCCGGCAGGCCGTCGTTGGTGGCCGGATCGACCAGTTTGTTCAAACGGCGCTCGGAGATCGAGGCCAGCACCGGGATGGCGGCCTTGACGTAGCTCATCACCAGCGCCAATGGCATGCCGTGGAAATGGCCGGCCGAGACGATGCGGTCCTCGATGTTGCGCGCGCCCGGCAGGTCCGGGAAGATCAGCGGGTTGTCGGTGACCGCGTTGAGCTCGATCTCCAGCACGCGCTTTGCCTGCGCGATGGCGTCGCGCACCGCGCCGTGCACCTGCGGGATGCAGCGCAGCGAATAACTGTCCTGCGGCTGGTGCTTCTTGCCGCCGCGGAACGGCATGAAGCGGGTGTAGAACTTCTCGCGGCCGTGGCGCTGGCCCGGCGGCACCCAATCCCAGGCGATGTCGAAGTTGAGCGCGTCCAGCTCGGCATCCGGCCAGCAACCCGGCAACCAGCTCTTGAACTTCGGCACCAGGTGGTAGGCGATGTCGGTCAGCGTCGAGCCGCGCAACAGCGTCTGCAGGTGTGCGGCGACATGCACCTGACCCGGATGCGGCCGCAGCGCATGCACGTGTTGGTCGAAGGCGCGCAGGCGGCCGGCGAAGGCGTCCAGGGTCATCGCCGCCGCCAGATCGGCGGTGTCGCACAATTCCTCCAGCCGGGCAACGGCCAACACGCCGGTGGCCAGCATCTGCGCAGTGCCATTGTTCAGCGCCAGGCCTTCCTTGTGCGACAGCGTAATCGGGGCCAGGCCGGCCTGCGCCAGGGCCTCGGCGCCCGGCAGGCGCCGGCCTTGGTAGAACGCCTCACCGCCGCCGAGCAACACGATGGCCAGATGCGAGAGCGGCGCCAGATCGCCGCTGGCACCGACCGAACCGAGCATCGGCACCACCGGCACGATGCCGGCGTTGAGCATGGCGGCCAAGGCCTGCAGGGTCTCGACCCGGATGCCGGAATGGCCGCGCATCAGGGTGTTGATGCGGATCGCCATCATCGCGCGCACCACTTCCGGCGCGAACGGTTCACCGACGCAGACGGCGTGGGTGATGATCAGGTTGCGCTGCAGCTCTTCCAGCAAGGATCCGCCGCCGCGCCGGCTGTCGCGGATGTGGTGGGCGCCCAGCAGCTTGTCGGCGTTCGAGCCGAAGCCGGTGGACACGCCGTACAGCGGCTCCTGCTGTTTGACCTGTTCGGCCAGGAATTCGGCGGTGGCCGCCACGTTCGGCAGTTGCGCCGGATCAAGCACCACGCTGGCGCCATAGGCGACGGCGACCAGCTGGTCGTGGCTCAGGGAATTGCCGTCGAGCGTGATCGACTTCATCACAGCCCCCAGTCGCGCGCTTGGCTCAGGCACGGCAGCAGATCGCCCCGGGCGATCTCGACCTGCTTGCCGGTCGCCAGGTTCTTCAGGCTGACCACGCCCCTGGCCTGCTCGCTCTCGCCGTACAGCACCATGTAGCTGAAGCCAACCTTGTCGGCGTACTGGAATTGCTTGGCCAGCTTCTTGGCTTCCAACTGCACTTCGCAGTCGATGCCGGCGCCGCGCAGTTCGCGCGCGATGGCCAAGGCCTCGGGCAGATCCTCGTCGCGCATCAGGCCGACCAGCACCATGTGGCTCTGCGCGTCCGGGGTGATCAGGCCCGCTTCGCGCAGCTGCCAGAACAGGCGGCTGGCGCCGATCGAGATGCCGACGCCGGGCAGCTTGGACTTGCTGTAGTGGCTGGCCAGGTTCTCGTAACGGCCGCCGGAACAGATCGAGCCGATCTGCGGGTAGTCGTCTAGCGTGGTCTCGTACACGGTGCCGGTGTAGTAATCCAGGCCGCGCGCGATCGAGAAGTTGAGCGCGTAGCGGTTTTCCGGCACGCCCAAGGCCTTGATCAGGGCCAGCACCTCGGCCAGTTCGTCCACGCCCTCGGCGGTCTGCGGATGTTCGGCCTTGAGCTCGGCCAGGATCGCCATGGCCGAATCGTGCGTGCTGGAACGACGCAGCACGAAGCCGAGGATCTTCTCGACGGTGGCGTGCGGCAGATTGAAGCCCTCGCCTTTCAGGGTCTGCGCCACCGCTTCGGCGCCGCGTTTGTCGATCTTGTCGATTTCGCGCAGCACCAGCGCCTGATGCCCGCCGTCGCCGATGCCCATGGCCTCGAAGAAACCGCGCAGGATCTTGCGGTTGTTGAGCGAGATGGTGAACGGACCGATGGCCAGCTCGGAGAACACGGCATGGATGACCGCCGGAATCTCGGCATCGTAGCGCACCGGCAGCGAATCCTTGCCGATGACGTCGATGTCGCACTGGTAGAACTCGCGGAAGCGCCCTTTCTGCGCGCGCTCGCCGCGGTACACGCGCTGGATCTGGTAGCGGCGGAACGGGAACGCCAGCTGGTGCTCGTGCTCGGCCACATAGCGCGCCAGCGGCACGGTCAGGTCGAAGCGCAGCGCCAGTTCGGGCGCGCCGCCCTGCTCCAGCGCGCCGGTCGACTGCACGAAATAGACCTGGCGCTCGGTCTCGCCGCCGGTCTTGGTCAGCAGCACCTCGGTAAGCTCGAATACCGGGGTTTCGATCGGCTGGAAGCCGAAACGGCGGTAATTGCGGCCGATGACCTCGAGCATGTGGTTGAAGGCGCGTTGTTCGCCGGGCAACAGTTCCAGGGTGCCGGCCGGGGTGCGGGGCTTGATCACGGGTGTCTCCAGAGTTCCAAGCCGCCATTCTAACGGTTTGGCGCGAAGGCGGGCGTTTTGCCGACCGCCGAAAACCGGCCCGCATGGCGGCTGCGGAGGCTTTCCCGGAATTTTTCGCGCGAAACCCTTTTCCTCCGGCACCGAAATGCAGTAAAATGTCCGGACATCGGGGTGTAGCTCAGTCTGGTAGAGCGCTACGTTCGGGACGTAGAGGTCGCAGGTTCGAATCCTGTCTCCCCGACCAATTCAACATCGTCAGGACCGCATATGGCCGTCAGCCGGGTTCCGGAGCAGAAAGCCATTCTGCTGAACGATAGCAAGGATCTGCGCGAGTACCTGAAGTTCGTGCGTGCCGGCCAGTTCATCTGGAACGCCTTCGAGCACCGCATCTCCCGCCACGAGTGGCTCAAGCTCAGCGACGATTTCACCGAGTCGGAATTCCAGACCTCGGTCACCTTCGGCATCCCCATCGTCCGCCTGTCCCGGTTCAAGCCGGACGGCAACGCCGTGTCGTTGATCGACGCCAAGGCCGCACGCCGCTTCCGCGCGGTGCCGGTGATGCTCGACGGCGACGACTGCGTCATCGCCATGGAGCACCCGGACGACAAGGCCGCGCTGGAATCGCTGGGCTTCCTGTGCAAGCCGAAAGTGGTGCCGCTGCTGGCCAGCGCCGCGGAGATCCGCGATGCCATCGCCGAATGCTACGACCGGGTCGAGGACTCGGAACTGCTGGCGCAGCTCGGCATCGACCCCAACAGAACCGAAGCCGACACCACCGAGGAAGAGGAGCGGCGCTACTCCAACGAGCGGCCGATCGTGCGCGAAGTGGCCGCCCTGCTGGCCGACGCCGCGGCCCGGCGCGCGTCCGACATCCACTTCCGGCCCGGACCTGAAGGCACCGACATCCTGTTCCGCATCGACGGCGAGCTGATGCCGGTGCGGCGCCTGGTGTCCAGCCTGCACCGCGCCATCACCGCGCGGGTCAAGGTGCTCGGCCGGATGAACCTGGCCGAACACCGCAAGCCGCAGGACGGCCGCTCCAACTTCACGCTGGACGACGGCCGCGTGGTCGACCTGCGCATCTCGGTGCTGCCCTCGATCTACGGCGAAAGCGTGGTGATCCGCCTGCTCGACACCATGGAAAGCCTGTGGAGCATCGACCAGATCGGCCTGGAACCAATCGACCGGCAGCGGCTGGAAGATGTGATGGAACGCAGCCACGGCATCTTCCTGACCACCGGCCCGACCGGCTGCGGCAAGTCGACCACGCTGTACGCGATGCTGATGGAGATGCGCAAGCAGCGCGTCAACATCCTGACCATCGAGGACCCGGTCGAATTCCACATCGCCGACATCCAGCAGATGCAGGTCAACCGGCCGGCCGGCTTCACCTTCGCCTCGGCCCTGCGCAACTTCCTGCGCCACGACCCCGACATCATCATGGTCGGCGAGATCCGCGACCGCGAGACCGCCTCGATCGCGGTGGAAAGCGCGCTGACCGGACACCTGGTGCTCAGCACCTTGCACACCAACACCGCGGCCACCACCGTCACCCGCCTGCTCGACCTCGGGGTCGAGCCATACCTGTTGCGCGCCTCGTTGCTGGCGGTGATGGCGCAACGTCTGGTGCGGCTGACCTGCGAGCGCTGCAAGGAACCAGAAACGGTGCCCGCGCACGTACGCGCCTATTTCGGCCTGGGCGAGGACGAGGTGTTCCACAAAGGCCGCGGCTGCACACACTGCGACGGCCTCGGCATCAAGTTCCGCAAGGCGGTGTACGAGCTGCTGGTGGTGTCGCCGAAGGTGCAGGAACTGATCGTGGCCGGCGCCGAAGCCGAGAGGATCCAACAAGTGGCGGTGGCCGAAGGCATGCGCCCGCTGACCCAAGCCGCGCTGGCCATGGCCCGGCGCGGCGAGATTTCCCTGGCCGAAGCCTGGCGCGTGCGCGCCGAGTGATCAACCGGCGGCGAATGCCGCCAGCCGTGCCGCCAACGCGTCCAATCCGAGATTGACCCCGGAACCGGCCGAGGTCCGCGCCTGCAGGCTGTCCTCGGCCGAACGGCCCTGCCAGAGCGCCGGATCGGCCGCTTTCACGTAAGCCTCGCGGAACGGCAGGCCGTCGCGCGCGAACTCGATGGCCAGATCGGTGGCGTGCATCGAGGGCTCGATGGCCGCATCCAGCGCCTCCGGATTCCATTCCAGCTTGGCCAGCAGTTCCGGCACCAGCGCCAAGGCCGCCAAGCCGTGTCCGAAGCCGCGCAGCACCGGCGCCTTGGTGAACTGCAAATCGCGGTGGTAGCCGGACGGCAACGACAACACCTGCTCCAGCTCGTTGCGCGCGCCGGATACCACGGCATACGAGGCGCGCAGCAATTCGACCAGATCCGGATTGCGCTTGTTCGGCATCAGCGAGCTGCCGGTCTGGTAGGCCGGCGGCAAGCGCACGAAACCGAATTCGGCGCTGGTGAACAGCGAGAGGTCCCAGGCCAGCCGGCGCAGGTCGCCCATCGCCGACAGCAGCGCTTCCAGCGCGGCCAGCTCGAACTTGCCGCGCGACAGCTGGGCATAGGTGGCGACCTGTTGGGTGCGGGAAAAACCGAGCGCCCGCGTGCTGTGCGCGCGGTCGAGCGGCAGGTTGACGCCGAAGCCGGAAGCCGAGCCGAGCGGATTGGCGTCGATCCAGGCCAAGGTCTGCCGGGCGCGTTCGGCGTTGTCGAGGAAGGCCTCGGCCCATGCGCTCCACCACATGCCGAGCGAGGATACCATCGCGCGCTGCAGGTGGGTGTAGCCCGGCATCGGTACCAGGGCTTCGGCCTGCGCGCGCCGCAAGGCGCCGGCCGCGATGCCGGCACACAGCGCCGACAGTTCGCCGAGCTGCGCCTTCAGCCACAGGCGCGAAGCGACCAGCACCTGGTCGTTGCGGCTGCGGCCGGTGTGGATCTTACGGCCGGTGTCGCCCAGGCGCTCGGTCAGGAACTGCTCGATGGCGCTGTGGCCGTCCTCGAAGCGCGCGTCGAGCGTGAACCCGCCGGTCGCATACAGCGCGGCCAAGGCATCCAGCTCGCGCAACAAATCGGCGCATTCGGCGTCGCTCAGGATGCCGATGCGCTGCAGGCCTTCGGCATGCGCCTTGCTGGCGGCGATGTCGTAGGCGAACAGGGCGCGATCGGACTGGATGTCCTCACCGGCCAGGAAACGTTGGATGGCGACATCGATTTCGAAGCCGGGCTTGGCCCAGATGACGTTGGCGTTCATAGGATTCCCGTGGTTTCCGGCAGACCGAGGCCGAGATTGATGTTCTGCAGCGCCTGGCTGGCCGCGCCCTTGAGCAGATTGTCGAGCACCGAGACCACCACCAAGCGGCGGCCATCACTGGCGAGCGTGAAGCCCCCGACCTGCGCCTTCGGCGTATCGGCCACGGCGCTCAGCCAGGGCACGGCATCGCTGACCTCGAGCAACGGCTCGTTCCCGTAGCGCTGCCGGTATCGTGACTGGATTTCATCCAGTTCGAACGACCGCGCCAGCGGCAGGTTGGCGGTGATCGACAGGCCGCGGAAATGCGGCGCCACATGCGGCATGAACTGGATTTCGCAGGCCATTTGCGCGGTGACTTCGCGCTCGTGGATGTGGCCAATCAGACCGTACGGCATCAGGTTGTCCTTCAGCTTGACCGGGTCGTTCTTGTCCGAGGGCGTGGTGCCGGCGCCGGAATAGCCGGACACGCCGAAGCACTGCACCGGCCCGGCCAGCACGTCGCGCATCGGCGCGATGGCCAGTTGCATGGCGGTGGCGTAACAGCCCGGATTGCTGATGCGGCGTTGCATCGCGTACGCGTCGCGGGTCAGCTCCGGCAGGCCGTAGTACCAGCCGGCGTCGAAGCGGTAATCGGCGGACAGGTCGAGCAGCAGGGTTTCCGGACGGATGCGCTCGAAGGCTTCGACCCACGGCGCCGCTAAGCCGTTCGGCAAGGCCAGCACCGCCACGTCGAGCGCCTCGCGCACCACGTCCACCGGGCCGAGATTGCCGTAATGCAGGCCGGCCGGCGCCTGCGGCTCGAAGCGCTTGACCTCGAGCCCGTCACGCTCGCGCGAGCCGACATAGGCCAGCTCCAGCGCCGGATGCGCGGCCAGCAGGCGGATCAGTTCGCTGCCGACATAGCCGCGGGCGCCGATCAGGCCGATGCGGAACTGTTTGGACTGTGCGCTCATGCGTCCCCCGCTTCGTGGAAGCTGGCCGGCTTGTCCAGGCAATACGCCACCGCCCGTTCGATTTCGGCGAAGCCCTCCAGTCCGTACCAGAACACCGTCCAATGCCCGCACTTCAGGCAGCCGTCGGCGGCCTGCAGGTAGAAGGCGTTGATCGGGTTGTCGTGCCGCGAACGCCAGAACAGCTTGGGCGTCTCCTGCCGCATCACCGACCAGGCCGCGGCGCCCAGGCCCTCGCCCTGCGCGTCGTCGGCGACCGCGAACTTGTCGAGATAACGGCCGCCGGGCGCGTCCAGCATTACCAAGGCGGCGCG
Source organism: Arenimonas sp. (assembly GCA_041913425.1). Taxonomy (GTDB): domain Bacteria; phylum Pseudomonadota; class Gammaproteobacteria; order Xanthomonadales; family Xanthomonadaceae; genus Arenimonas. Next base: position 16,692 of record JAYSFF010000025.1, read on the forward strand.
GTAGTCGGCGCTGTAATAGACCTTGGCCGGGGTGTTGTCGCGGAAATAGCCGGCGCGCATCTTCTTGCCGAAGCCGGACTCCAGCAGCTTCTGCAGTTTCGCCTTGTCGATCTTGGCCCAGCCCTTCACCGACTGGATGCGCTGGCCCTTGCGCACCAAGGTGCCGGAACCGCGGTGGGTGAACAGCTCCTTGGCCAGCTCGGACGGCTTGGTGATCGACACCGAGCTTTCCTTCGGCAGATCCTCCAGCAGGGCCGCGATCTGTTCGATCTTGACCTTCATGCCCGAATGTAGCCAGGGCTGGCGGATCAACTGCGCGTAATCGGTGGACAGGTTGATCGAATCGATGATCCGCCCGTCGCCGTCGAGCAGGCCGCCGGTACCGGTCAGGAAGATGATCTTGTACGGCTTCAGGGTCTTGACCACTTCGTTGGCGGCCCAGTCGGCGTTGATGTTGACGATCTGGCCGTCGGCGGTCTCGCCCAGCGAAGAGATGACCGGGATCGAACCGGACTTGATCGCCGAATAGATGGCCTCGGTATGCACCGTCACCACCTTGCCGACCATGCCGTAACGCTTGGCATCCAGCAGCTTGGCCTCCAGCACGCCGGAATTCAGCGACACGGCGCGGATGCCCTGCACTTGCAGCGCCTCGACCAGCCGCAGGTTCTCCTGCAGGCAGACCCGGCGCACGGTCTTCAGCACCTTGCCGGTGGTCACCCGCAGGCCGTCGACGGTACGCTTGCGCACGCCCTGCGCGGCCAGCTCGGCGTCCAGCTGCGGGCCGGCGCCGTGCAGCACGATCGGCGTCAGCCCGACCTGCTGCAGGAAGCCGAGCGAGGACACCAGCGCGTCGAGGTCGTCGCGCAGGATGGCGCCGCCGACCTTGACCACCGCGAAGCGCGAGGCGTCTCGCTGCGAGAAGCGCTTCAGGTACTGCTGGATCTCCTTGGCGCTGCCGATGTTGCTGAGCAGGCGCACGATGGTGTCTCGGACTTGGCTGTCGGCGCTCATGCCTTGCCTCCCAGGATGCGGACGTAGTGGCGGGCCGCGGTTTGCAACTGCTCCAGCGCCACCCACTCGTCGGCGGTGTGCGCCTGCGCGATGTCGCCCGGGCCGAACACGATGGCGTTCAGGCCGGCGGTGGAGAACAGTGAGGCCTCGGTCCAGAAATCGACCGCGTGGCCGACCGGCAGTTCCAGCGCCTCGGCGAAATCGCGGGCGCGCATCCGGCGGGCTTCGGCCTGCGCGGTGTCGCCGGCCGGCAGCGTCGGACCGGCGAAGGTGATTTCATACTCCTTTGCGACCTCCGGCAACAAGGCCGCGAACGCGGCGTGCAGGGCCTCGGGCGATTGCGTCGGCAACGGCCGGAAGCCCAGGCGCAGCTCGGCCTCGCCGGCGATCATGTTGGCCTTGATGCCGCCGTCCATCTTGCCGATATTGAACGGCATGCCGGTCAGGCCGCCGAAGCGCTGATGGCCTTCGCGTTCGGCCAGCGCCAACGCCTGCGCGCCCCAGAGCAAGGCCTGGTGCACGGCGCTCTGCATCGGATCGCGGATCTTCGAGGCATGGCCGGATTCGCCGCAGAACCGGACCATCGCCGCGGCGATGCCGCGGTGCGCCAACACCGCCTCGCAACGGGTCGGTTCGGACACGATGACATCCGTGAAGCCGTGATCGCCGGCCAGGAACGCCGCGATGCAACGCGGGTCGTTGGCCTCCTCATCGCTGCTGAACAGGAAGGCGGCGTCGCCGGTCGTCGCTTCGGCTGCGGCCAGCAAGCCGGCAGCCGCGCCCTTGATGTCGCAGGCGCCCAGGCCGATGGCGCGGCCGTCCTCGACCGCCAGTTCGTGCGGGTTCCGGCTCCAGCCCGGCGCCGCCGGCACCGTGTCCAGATGCACGTTGAACAGCGTGCCCGGATTGCCGCGCACGGCCAGCAGCGACACCGCGCCGGCGCCGTGGTCGGTCACCGTGCAGGTGAAGCCCGGCAGGTTGGCGCGCAGGTAATCGAAGATGCCGCCGGTGCCGATGGCGCGCGGCGGATTGCGGGTGTCGAAGGCGACCAGATGCCGCAGGTGCTCGAGCGTCCGCGCCAACAGGGCCTCGCTCATGCACGGTCTCCGTTGACCTTGGCCCACAGGTTCGAGCTCATGCCGAACAGTTGGATGAAGCCTTCGGCCTCGGCCGCGCCCCAATTCGCCGACTGCGCGTAGGTGGCGCCCTTGGCCTGCAGGATGTGCGGCGAATCGACCGCCACGGCGGTCACCGAGCCGCCCTCGGTGCGCAGGGTGACTTCGCCGTTGACACAGGCCTGGCTGGTGCGCAGATAGGCCTCCAGGTCGGTCTTCAGCGGATCGAAGAAGAAGCCTTCGTACACCAGTTCCACCCATTTGCGGCCGACCGTCGGCTTGAAGCGGTTCTGCTGCTTGCTCAGCACCGCCTCTTCCAGGGCGCGGTGCGCGGTCTGCAACGCGGTCAGGCCCGGGGCCTCGAACACGATGCGGCCTTTCAGGCCGATGGTGGTGTCGCCGGTGTACAGGCCGGTGCCGACGCCATAGGCGGCGAACAGGCGGTTCAGTTCCTTCAGCATCGCGCCGCCGGCCATCGGCTGGCCGTTTAAGCGCACGGCCACGCCGTTTTCGAAGCCAAGGCGGACCTGCAGGGCCTCGGTCGGCCACTCGGCGCGCTTGGCGCACCAGCCCTTCAGTTCCGGCGCGGGCGCCTGCCATTGGTCGATTTCTCCGCCGGACAGGGTGATGCCGAGCACGTTCTCGTTGATGGTGTAGGCCTTCTGCTTGGCCGGCACCGCGAAGCCGCGGGCCTCCAGGTATTCCTGCTCGTACTGGCGCACATGGGTGTGCTGCTTCTGGATCTCGCGGATCGGCGCCAGGATGGTGTAATCGCCCAGCGACTGGATGGCGACGTCGAAGCGGACCTGGTCGTTGCCCATGCCGGTGCAGCCGTGCGCCACGTAACGGGTGCCGAGCTCGCGGCAGCGCGCCAGCGTGTGCTGCACGATCAGGTAGCGGTCGGACACCAGCAGCGGATACTGGTTCTGGTAGTTTTCGCCGGCCCAGACGAAGGGCGTGACGAAGGATTCGAACAGGTCCTGGGCCAGGTCCAGCGTGCGGTGCGAGGCCGCGCCGAGTTCGGCTGCGCGTTTCTCGATGTAGGCCAGTTCCTCGGCGCTGACGCCGCCGGTGTTGGCGAATACGGTATGCACGCGGTAGCCCTGCTCCTGCAGGTAGGGGATGCAGAAACTGGTGTCCAGGCCACCGGAGAACGAGAGGACGACGTCTTTCATGGGGAGGTTCCTTAGCGGATTTCGGGATGGTTGATGAGGGTGTCCATGACCGCCTTCTGCACATGCAGGCGGTTTTCGGCTTCCTTCACCGCGATGCAGGCCGGCGAGTCCATGACCGCGTCGGTGGCCTTGATGTTGCGGCGCAGCGGCAGGCAGTGCGAGAACACGCCGCCGTCGGTCAGCGTCATCTTGGCCTCGTCGACGATGAAGTGCTTGTATCGCTCGCGCATCGGCTTCTCGGCGTCCCAGTCGCCGAAATACGGCAGCGCGCCCCAGCTCTTGGCGTACACCACATGCGCGCCGGCGTAGCTGCTCTTGATGTCGTGGCTGACCTTGAACGAACCGCCGGCTGCGCGGGCGTTGTCCTCGGCCCAGCCCATGTAGCGCTCGTCCAGCAGATACTGCTCGTTGGGGCACAGCAGGGTCACGTCCATGCCCATGCGTGTGGCGATGGTCAAGGCCGAGTTGGCCACCGCGGTGTTCAGCGCTTTCGGGTGGTAGGTCCAGGTCAGCACGTATTTCCTGCCGCGCAGGTCGCGGGTGCCGAATCGCTCCTGCAGGGCCAGGATGTGCGCCAGCTCCTGGCAGGGATGGGTGATGGTCTCCATGTTGATGACCGGCACCGTGGCGTAGCGCGCGAAGGCGTTCAGCACCTTGTCCTGGCGATCGGCCTGCCAGTCGATGAACTTCGGAAAGGCCCGCACCGCGATCATGTCGACGTACGAGGACAGCACCTTGGCGACTTCGATGATGTGCTCCTCGGTGTCGCCGTCCATCGCGGTGCCGAGCTCGAATTCGATCGGCCAGGCGTCCTTGCCGGGCTGCAGCACCACGGCGTGCGCGCCGAGCTGGAACGCGCCGAGCTCGAAGCTGGTGCGGGTGCGCATCGAGGGATTGAAGAACAGCAACGCGATCGAACGGCCCTTGAGCTGGTCGCCGAGTTTTTTGGCCTTGAACTCGCTGGCCTTGGCCAGCAGGTATTGCAGGCCGTCGACCGACCAGTCCTGCGTGTTGAGAAAGTGCTGCATCATGGAATCCTTCAAGGGGCGCGGAAACGAAAAAACCCAGCCTGGGCTGGGTTTCTGTGGACGATACGAATGCTCCGGAGACCCAGCTATCTTGTCGGCAACGGTCGGCGGGCACGCGAGGTCATCGACGACGCCATGCGGGCGGACGACAGGAACTCGGCGGCGGAGAAATTCGCGTTCATGCCGGCGATTATGGGCCAAAACCCCCGTACGGGCAAGGGTTTGCGCTGAATTCGGGCTAAACCGCCGGCCAAAGCTTGCTAAAATGCCGGCATGAGCATCCATTTCCATAACAACCTGACCCGCCGCCTGCAGGCCTTCGAACCCGCCGATCCGTCCAACGTCACCGTCTACCTGTGCGGCCCCACCGTGTACAGCTACGTGCACATCGGCAACGCCCGCGGCCCGGTGGTGTTCGACGTGCTGGTCAAGCTGCTGCGCCGGCGCTACCCGAAGGTGACCTACGCCCGCAACATCACCGACGTCGACGACAAGATCAACGCCGCCGCGCAAGCCGCCGGCGTGCCGATTTCGGCCATCACCGACAAATACACCGCCATCTACCGCGCCGACATGGCCGCGCTCGGCATCCAGCCGCCGGACATCGAACCGCACGCCACCGCGCACATCCCGCACATCATCGCCATGATCGAGCGCCTGATCGCGTCCGGCCACGCCTACGCGGCCGAAGGCCACGTGCTGTTCGCGGTCGACAGCTACGCCGAATACGGCCATCTCTCGCGCCGCAGCCTGGACGAGATGATCGCCGGCGCGCGCGTGGACGTGGCGCCGTACAAGCGCCATCCGGGCGATTTCGTGCTGTGGAAGCCGTCCACGCCCGACCTGCCGGGCTGGGATTCGCCCTGGGGTGTGGGCCGGCCGGGCTGGCACATCGAGTGCTCGGCTATGAGCGAGGCACATCTGGGCGAGACCATCGACATCCACGCCGGCGGTGTCGACCTGCAGTTCCCGCACCACGAGAACGAAATCGCGCAGAGCACCTGCGCGCACGGCGGCAAGGTGTTCGCGCGCTTCTGGCTACACAACGGCATGCTCAACTTCGGCGGCAGCAAGATGTCGAAGTCGGTCGGCAACGTCAGCGTGCTGCACGAGCTGCTGGCCAAACATCCGCCGGAAGCGCTGCGCTATGCCCTGCTCTCGGCGCATTACCGGCAGCCGCTGGATTGGTCCGACGCGCTGATCGAACAGAGCGTGAAGACGCTCGACCGCCTGTACGGCACGCTGCGCGACCTGGGCGATGTCGATGCCGCGCCCGGTGCGATTCCGGAGGCCGTCGAGGCCGTGCTGTGCGACGACCTCAACACCCCGCAGGCCTTGGCCGAACTCGCCAACCTGGCCGGCCAAGCGCGCCGGAGCGAAGACGCCGACGAACGCGCCTTGCTGAAATCGCAATTGCTGGCCGCAGGTAAAGCGCTCGGCCTGCTGCAGCAGTCGCCGGAAGCCTGGTTCGCCCGCGGCGCCGACGGCAGCGACGACAGCCGCATCCAGGCCTTGGTCGATGAGCGCATCGCCGCCAAGGCCGGCAAGGACTTCGCGCGCGCCGACGCCATCCGCAAGCAGCTGGCGGATGAGGGCATCCTGCTGGAGGACACGCCGCAGGGCGTGCGCTGGAAACGGGCATGATGCTGACCCCGCCCGAAGCCAGCGCCGCCGAGGCACAAGCCGCCATCGTCGAGGAGTTCGGCTTCTTCGGCGATTGGTCCGAGCGCTATCAATACCTGATCGACCTGGGCAAGCACCTGCCGGCCTTCCCGGACGACTGGAAGACCGAAGCCAACCGCCTGCAGGGCTGCCAGTCGAAAGTCTGGATCGTGCCGGAAGCGCGCGACGGCCGGCTGTTCTTCGCCGCCGCTTCCGACTCCAGCATCGTGTCCGGCCTGGTGTATCTGGCCCTGCGCGTGTATTCCGGGCGCACGCCGGCCGAGATCCGCGTCACCGCGCCGGATTTCGTGCAGGCCATCGGCCTGTCCAGGCACCTGTCACCGACCCGCAGCAACGGCTTCGCCGCGCTGCTCGCCTTCATCCAACACACCGCGGAGTCCGCATGAGAATCCCCGTCGCCGTCCTGTCGCTGTCCATCGCCGCCGCCCTCGCCCTGCCCTCGCAGGCCAGCAGTCCGATGGCTCCGGCCGTCGTCCCGCATGCGTCCGAGATCCCGCGCCAGCAGCATACGTTGGCGTTTTTCGTGGAACGCTTCCGCGCCGACCTGGCCAGCACCGAGCACGTGTACGACATCGACGCCGGCCGCGGCCGCGAAGCCGCGCTGCGTGCGCTGTATCAGGGCTGGCAGACGCGCCTGCACGGGTTCAAACCGGCCGAACTGACACTGGAGGACCGCGTCGACTACGCCCTATTCGACCGCGAACTGGGCTACCGCTTGCAGCAGCTGGACTTCGAGCGCAAGCGTCATGACGAAGCACTGGCCCTGCTGCCGGAACTTGCGCCGCTGATCGATCTGGCGGAACAGCGCCGGGCGCTGAAGCCGGTGCTGCCGTTGCAGGCAAAGCGCCTTATCGAAGTGGCCGATGCGGCGTTGCAGGCCAAGCAGGCCGGACTGCAGGCCGATGCCGCCGGCACCTCGCCCATCGTCGCCCTGCGCGCGGCGCGCCTGCTGGCCGCGTTCCGCGAGGACTTCAGGCAATGGCACACCTTCTACGACGGCTATGACCCGGCCTACACCAAGCATGTGGCCGCCGCCTACACGGCGCTGGACAAGCGCCTGGAAGCCTATGGCGCGTTCCTGCGCAACGATGTGGCCAAAGCCGCCGACCCGGAGACCATCATCGGCGATCCGATCGGCCGTGACGCGGTGGAAGCCGCGCTGCGCTATGAACTGATTCCCTATACGCCGGAAGAGATCGTGCGTCTGGCCGAACGCGAACTGGCCTGGTGCCAGGACGAGATGCGCAAGGCCGCCGCCGAAATGGGCTACGCCGACTGGCACGAGGCGCTGGAAAAGGTGAAGCAGGACGGACCGCCGCGCGGCGGCCAGCCGCCGTACGTGGTCGAGCTGGCCGACGAAGCCGTCGCCTGGCTGGAGCGCAACGGTTCGGTGACCGTGCCGGAGCTGGCCAAACGCGATTGGCGGATGACCATGCTGACGCCCGAATACCAGCTACAGGCGCCGTTCTTCCTCGGCGGCGAGGACGTCTGGGTCGCCTACCCGCACGACAGCATGCCGGCCGGAAAGCAGGCCATGGCCCTGCGCGGCAACAACCGCCATTTCTCGCGCGCGGTGGTGCACCACGAGCTGATCCCCGGCCACCATCTGCAGCACTTCTACACCAACCGCTACAACACCCAGCGCCAGCTGTTCGACACCCCGTTCTGGACCGAAGGCTGGGCCCTGTACTGGGAATTCGTGATGTACGAGAAGGGCTTCGCCGCGACGCCCGAGCAGAAGATGGGCATGCTGTTCTGGCGCAGCCACCGCGCCGCGCGCATCCTGTTCTCGCTGTCGTTCCACATGGGGCAGATGACGCCGCAGCAGGCCATCGACCTGCTGGTGGAGCGCGTCGGCCACGAGCGCGAGAACGCCGCGGCGGAAGTGCGCCGCAGCTTCGCCGGCGACTACGGCCCGCTGTACCAGGCGGCCTATATGCTCGGCGGCCTGCAGTTCCGCGAACTGCGCCGGGAACTGGTCGAATCCGGCCGGATGGGCGAGCGCGAGTTCCACGACGCCATCCTGAAAGGCGGCCCGATGCCGGTTTCGATGGTGCGCGACCGCCTGCGCGGCGAGGTGCCGGGCGCGCCGCTGGCCCCGCATTGGCGCTTCTATCCGGCGCTGGACGCGAAATGAAAAAACGCCCCGACGGGGCGTTTTTTCCGGCTTGGCGAAAATCAATCGCCGAGCTGTTTCTTCTTGTGTTCCCAGCGCTCCTGCGCATCGACGGTGCGCTCGGCCATCGGGCGCCCTTCCAGGCGCTTGATGCCGATCTCCTCGCCGGTGTCGACGCAATAGCCGTAGGTGCCGTCGTCGATGGTGGCGATGATCTTGTCGATCTTGTACAGCAGCTTGCGGTAACGGTCGCGGGTGCGCAGCTCGAAGAAGTTCTCGGTCTCGCGCGAGGCGCGTTCGGCCTCGTCGCCAACGTCGCGCGCTTCTTCCTTCAGCTCGTTGATGGTTTCCTGGGTGGCGCTCAGCAGCTTCTCGCGTTCGGCCAGCAGCTTCTGGCGGAAGTACTCGAGCTGGTAATCGTTCATGTACTCTTCGTTCTCGCTCGGCTTGTAGCCCGGCGGCAACTGGACGCGGCGCACCGACTTCTGCTTCAGGGCGGTCTCGGTGACGATCTCGCGTTTGACGTAACCGGCGCGCGCGCCTTTGCGGGCGGGCTTGGCGGCGGGTTTCGGAACGGGTACGGCGGGCACGGCTTTTTCGGGGGTCTTTACGGCTTGGGGCACGGTCTTCTTCGCTTGCGGTTTCTGGACTTCGGACGTCTTTACGGCAGGAACCTTGGCGATGGGCTTGCTCGGTTTTACTGCGGACTTCGGTACGGGCTTGGGTGCCGGCTTGACGGGCGCCTTGACGGCGGCCTTCTTGACCGGTGCCTTGACGACGGGCTTTTTGGCGGGTTTAGCCGCCGGCTTCTTCGGCAAGGGCTTTTTGGTTTTCGCCGGCGCCGGCTTGGCCGCTTTCTTCAGCGGCTTGGCGGCAGGCTTTTTCGGCAGCGCTTTTTTGATCGGCGCTTTTTTGGCGACGGCTTTCTTTGCCGGCGCCTTCTTGACGGCAGGCTTCTTGACGGCAGGCTTCTTGACGGCAGGCTTCTTGACGGCAGGCTTCTTG
>JAYSFF010000026.1:0-25444 GCA_041913425.1 Arenimonas sp.
GCCGGCCATGCCGCGGCCGGTGCGCCAGCAGTTCGTCCAGATGGCCGAGCAGGGTACGGGTGTCGTCGCAGTCGTTGCAGTACGCGCTTTCCTTCCAGCTCGGCGCGTCCAGGTATTTGATCTTGGCCTGTAGGCGGCGCGCCACCAGCCTGCCATGGCGCATGCGCGCGGCGGCTTTCTGCAGCAGTTTCTTCAGTACCGTGTCGGCGCCGGCGGCATGCCGGAGTTCGGGCGGCAGCACATGCGAGTGGCCGATGCTCGAGGCGCCATGCGGTGCCGGTTCGGGCAGGTGTTCGCCGCGCAGGCGGCGGTGGAAGCGGTCGCCCTCGACGCTGCCCCAGGCCTTGTGCAGCACCTGGCTTGGCGCCGAGCACAGTTGCTCGACGCTGCGGATGCCGAGCCGGTGCAGGCGCTTCTCCATCGCCGGGCCGATGCCGCACAGGTCGCGCAGCTCCAGCCGGTACAGCGCCCAGGGCAGGTCGGCGGGCTCCAACACCACCAGACCGTCGGGTTTCTGCATGTCGGTGGCGGTCTTGGCCAGGAACGCGTTCGGCGCGATGCCGATCGAGGCGGTGATGGCCGGGAATTCCGCCGCCAGATCGGCCTTGAGCGCGCGCGCGATGGCCACCGCGCGCCCCCGTTCACGCTCGCGGCCGAGCAACTCACAGGCCATTTCGTCGATCGAGCCCACATGCGCGATCGGGATGTGGCGTTCGATCAGCGCCTTCAGCGCGTGGTGGTAGCGCACGTATACCGCCGGACGCGCCGGCACCAGGCGGATGCCGGGGCACAGGCGCTTGGCGTCGCGCACCAGGGTGCCGGTCTTCACGCCGTGCCGCTTCGCCTCATGGCTGGCCGCGATGCAGCAGGTGCTGTCGGCCATCACCGGCACCACGCCCACCGGCCGGCCGCGCAGGCCCGGATCGTCCTGCTGTTCGACCGAGGCGAAATACGAATTGAAGTCGATGAACAGGCTGCGCAGTTCCATGCCGTTTTTCCCGTCGCCGCATTGCCCTTCGGCATTTTCCCACAGTCTGGATCCGATGGCTCTCAATTGCTGAGAACATGGTCGGGTTTTACGGATGCGGTTGGATCGTTTCCCTGCGTGAAGTTGGAGCTTGCGGCGGATATGGGTACAATCGGTGCGTAGCCTATGTAGAAGTCCGCTCTCATGACCGCGTCGAATCTCGAGCTGTTCAAGGCCGCCGTCCTGCAATCCTGGAATGGTATCGTCATCACGGATGCCGATGCCGCGGCGGGCTACCGGGTACAGTTCGCCAATCCCGCTTTTTGCGCCATGACCGGCTATTCGGCCGATGAGCTGGTCGGCCGCACCCTGAAGATGCTACAGGGTCCGGATACCGACCAGGCCGTGATCGAGCACTTGCGGGCATGCCTCAGGGAGGAACGCTTCTTCGAGGGCGGCACCACGAATTACCGCAAGGACGGGACGCCCTACATCGTGCGCTGGAACATTTCGCCGGTGCGCGATCGGAACGGGGTATTGACGCATTTCGTCTCCGTCCAGCAGGACATCACGGCCCGGGTCAGCGCCGAGCAAAGGAGCCGTGTCCTCGAACAGGCGTTCGAAGCCACCAGCGAATCCGTGATGGTGGTCGATTGCGGAGCGCGGATCGTCTTCGCCAATCGATCGTTTACGGGCCTCTCCGGCTTTACGCTGGAGGAGTTGTCGGGAAAGACGCCGTTGGAACTTGGAATGGAGACCCCGGAGCAGGGCGTTTCCGCATCTCTGCCCAAGGTGTTGGAAAGCGGGCAACTGTTCCTCAGCCGGTTTCTGGGCCGGAGACGGGACGGATCGACTTACCACCTGGAGCAGAGCATCTCCCCGATCCGGAGCGGATCGGATGAGATCACCCATTTCGTCGTCGTATGCCGTGATATCTCCGAACAGGTCCGTCGCGAAGAAGTGCTTCGCGAAGTGGCCTCCCACGACAAGCTGACCGGCCTGTACAACCGGCATCAGGGCGAGCGGCTGCTTGAGGACGGATTCAAGGCCGCGCATGCGTCGGGGCGCTGCATGGCCGTCCTGATGTGCGACATCGACCACTTCAAGCGGATCAACGACACCTTCGGGCATGTCGCGGGCGACCGGATCCTGGCCGATGTCGCCGGCATCCTGCGGCGATCGGTAAGGGACAGTGATGCCGTCATCCGCTGGGGCGGCGAGGAGTTCCTGGTCGTTCTTGGCAACTGCAACCAGTCGCCCGCCTATGAGCTGGCCGAACGCATCCGCGCTCGCGTCAACGAATATGAGGATGCCGAAGTCGGACGTGTGTCGATTTCGGTCGGGCTTGCATCACTCATGCCGGATGAAAGCCTCGAGAATTTAGTGGCCCGTGCCGATGCCGCCCTGTATCAATCGAAACATGGCGGACGCAACCGGACGACGGTGGCGCGGTAAGCGATGATGTCCCGGCTTTAGGCCTCTCGGCGTCCGAGACGGCAATCAGTAACCCATCCGCTCGATGTGCGGTTGCAGCGCGGCCATGTAGGGCTCGAGCTGCGCCCGGTAGTTCAGCCAGCGGTATTTCGAATGCCGGTAGATGGGTTCTGCGACCTGGTGGTAGCTGTTGGTCTTGATCTGCTTGCGCTGCCCGATGGTGTCCCGGTGCTGTGACATGCCCTCCTGCCAGGGCAGGCCGAGGAACGCGCAGGCGTCCTGCAGTACGCCGTCGGGGTTTTCGATGAGCGATTCGTAGCGTACGCGGTGCACGCGCATGTCGGGCAGCACGCCCTCCGCCAGTTGCCAGAGGCGCATCACCCGGTCATAGGTATCGACCGCGGATTGCATCCGGGTGAAATGGATCATGGCTTCGTTGATGGCATACTGCTGCATGAAGTTGCTGAGCACCACGTCGCAGGGATGGCGTTCCGCGAACAGGAATCTCGCATTCGGGAACAGGCGGTGGATGAAGGGCGCATGGATGGTGCGGATCGGCATCTTGTCGATGATCAGCGTGTGTTCCGGTGCGCGCAGCCCCGCGATCTGGCCGCGGTACAGCGCGCGCAGCCGCTCGCGTTCGGCCCGGTCCAGCCTCGACAGGGCGTCCGGATAATGGCCCGGTAGACGGTCGAGCGCAAACGCCACGCGCTCCATGGTCGGTTTTTCCTCGATGGACAATACCTGCCGGTGGCCGTCCAGCATCACGTCCAGCAACGTCGTGCCCGAGCGCGGGAAGCCGATCAGGAAGCAGAGGTCGCGCCCCAGGTCTTCGTCTTCCGCGCTGGCGGCGCAGGGCGCGCCCTTGGCCAACCAGGCCTGCATCCGGTCCATCTGGGCGGGAAGTGCTGCTTGATCGGTATTGCGCGCCCGTATGCTGGTCAGCGAAAGTTCGTTGCCCTTGGTAAAGGCCTTGAACGCCTCGTCGTAGCGGCCGGTGCGGTCCGCCACGGTGCCGCATTCGTAGTGGTAGCTCAGCACCAACCTCGGGTTCATGCGCGCCGGATCGATTCCGCCCAGAATCCGCCAGGCGCCCTCATGGTCGCCGCGCCGGCGATGCAGCTTCGCGGATTCGAAAAGGATTCCGCTATCGGCGGGTGCCAACGCCAGGCCCTCCTCGACCAGCGCTTCCGCGGCATCCAGTTCATTCAGCAGCTCCAGGGTCGAAATCAGCTCCGCGCGCAGGTCGGCGTCCCGCGGCGCCAGCGCCAGCGCCTTGCGGTAATGTTCCATGGCGGCCGGCATGTCCTGCAGTTCGCGCAGCAGATCGGCCATATGGCGCAGGCTCCGAGGCTGCGTGGGGTCTGCGGCGATGCACCGCTCGAAAGCCGCCTTGGCCTCTTCGAATTCGCGCAGGATGTGGTGGCAGATGCCGAGATTGAGCAGGCCCTCGGCGTGCGACGGATTGAAGCCGAGCAGGGTACGCAGGGTGCCGACGGCCGCCATGTTGTCGCCTTGCCCCATCTGCAGCAGGGCCAGGTTCAGCAAGGCCGATTGGTAATGGGGTTCGATGGCCAATGCTTTCCGGTAGGCCGTTTCCGCCGATTTGAAGTCGCGCCCCGCGCGCAGCACATGGCCGAGGTTGTGCCAGGCCTGGCTATAGCCCGGCGCGACCGCGACCGCGCGCTCGAACGCGCTTCTGGCTTCGCCGGCGGCGCCGGCGTTGAAGAGGGCACGCCCCAGGTGGTTGAGCGCGAACGCGTTGTCCGGCTGCAGCGCGAGTGCCTTGCGTGCGATGGCCATGGCGCTGCGGGCATCGCCGGCGAGCTGCGCCAGAGCGGCTTGGTCGATCAGGTCGTCGACGCTGCCGGATTTCGGCAGCGCCCGCATCAGGCTCGCCGCTTCGGTGTTCAGCCGTTCGCCGACCAGGTGTTCGCGCAGCCAGTCGCCGAGATGGCGGTCGCCGCCGCGCGCCTCCGAGCAGGCCAAAGCCCTGGCGCCGTCGTAATCGCCCGCCGCCAACATGGCGCGGGCCGTTTCCAGAACCGTATCGTCAGTCATCATCGATTTCCTCGCAGACGCCCATTCTAGCGGGTGCCGGAGGCGGGGCGAAAAAAATCCCCGCCGATGGCGGGGATTCTTCGTAATGGTGCCCAGGAGAGGACTCGAACCTCCACGGTTTTACCCGCTAGTACCTGAAACTAGTGCGTCTACCAATTCCGCCACCTGGGCAAGGTGCGTTTGAGCTGACTATTGTAAGACAGGCTCCGGCCGCTTGTCAAAACTCTTTTTGCCGTCCTTGTCGATTCAGCAGGTTAAGGATGGAGGGTGTAAGATGGCGGCATGAAGAAAACCCCCAAGAACAAGAACAAATCCGCCCTTCCGGCCTGGATGCCGGATTCGATGAAGAAGGCCGGTTCCGGCCAAAGCAAGAAAACGCCGAAAGGCCCCGCCAAAGCCTCCGGTGGGCGCGCCAAGCCCGGCAAAACGGCCGGCCCGGCGCCGGGCGGCCGCTATGGCGCTGCCCAGGATCCGCACCATCGCCGCGAGGCCGGAAAGTACGAGAATCCGATCCTGAGCCGGGAAGGCCTGCTGCAGTTCTTGCGCGACGCCGACGGTCCGCTGTCCCTCGACGACCTAGCCAAGGCCCTGAAACTGACTGCTCCGGACCGCTACGAGGCCCTGCAGCGCCGCCTGCAGGCCATGGTGCGCGACGGCCAGCTGCTACTGAACCGGCGCGGTGGCTACGCGCCGACGGCCGCCCTCGACCTGCTGGCCGGCACCGTGGTCGCCCATCCGGACGGCTTCGGTTTCGTTAAGTTCGAGACCGGCGGCGAGGACGGATTCCTGAATCCCAGCGAACTGCGCAAATGCTTCCACGGCGACCGCGTGCTGGTCAACGTCATCAACCTCGATCACAAGGGCCGGCGCAACGTCGCCATCGCCGAGGTGCTGGAACGCCGGCATACCCGCATCACCGGCCGCTTCAACCTGCGTGCCGGCATCGCCACCGTGGTGCCGGACGACAAACGCCTGATGCACGAGGTGCTGATCGGCCCGGACGACCGCAACGCGGCCAAGGACGGGCAGCTGGTGGTGGCCGAGATCACCTCGCCGCCGGAATCCGGCCGGCCGCCGATCGGCAGGGTGCTGGTGGTGCTGGGCGACACGCTGACGCCCTCGAAGGTGGTCGAGATGGCCATCTACGGCCACAACCTGCCGCATGAATTCCCCGAGCCGGTGCTGCGCGAAGCCGACGCCGTGCCGGTCGACGTGCCGGCCGAAGACCTGGCCGGCCGGGTCGACATCCGCCATCTGCCGCTGGTCACCATCGACGGCGAGGACGCCAAGGACTTCGACGACGCCGTGTACTGCGAAGCCAATGCCGAGGGCTTCCGCCTGGTGGTGGCGATTGCCGACGTGTCCCATTACGTCCGGCCCGGCAGCGCGCTCGACGACGAGGCGATCAACCGCGGCACCTCGGTGTATTTCCCCGGTTTCGTGGTGCCGATGCTGCCGGAGAACCTGTCTAACGGCATCTGTTCGCTGAAGCCGAAGGTCGACCGGCTGTGCTTCGTCTGCGACATGCAGGTCGGCTTCGACGGCCTGGTGACGCGTTCGCGCTTCTACGAGGCGGTGATGCACTCGCACGCGCGCCTGACCTATGCCGAGGTCTGGCAGGTGGTCGGCGAGGGCGACGAGGCGCGCAAGGCCGCGCTCGGCCCGCTGCTGCCGGCCATCGAACGCCTGCACCAGCTGTACGGCATCCTGGCCAAGGCGCGCGCCCAGCGCGGCGCCATCGAATTCGAGAGCGGCGAAGTCCGTTTCGAGCTGGACGCCCGCGGCGAGGTCATCCGCGGCGGCCTGCTGGCGCGCAACGACGCGCACAAGCTGATCGAGGAATGCATGATCGCCGCCAACGTCGAGGCCGGCAAAGCCGTGCTGCGCGAGCAGGTGCCGGCGCCGTTCCGCGTGCACGACCGTCCGCCGGAATCGAAATACGCCGATCTGCTGGAATACCTGAAGGAATTCTCGCTGAGCCTGCCGAGCTATGCCAAGGTGCAGCCGAAGGACTTCACCAACCTGCTGAAGAAGGTGCGCCAGCGGCCGGATGCTGCGCTGTTGGAGACCGTGCTGCTGCGTTCGCAGAGCTTAGCGGTGTACGGTACCGACAACAAGGGCCACTTCGGCCTAGCGTTGGAGGCCTACAGCCACTTCACCTCGCCGATCCGGCGCTACCCCGACCTGCTGCTGCACCGCGCCCTGAAACAGGTGCTGGTGTCGGCCAGCGACGGCGGCTTCCGCTACGAAGCGGAGGAGATGACGCGCCTGTGCCTGCTGTGTTCGGAGAAGGAACGCCGCGCCGACGAGGCCGAGCGCGAGGTCGACGAGCGCTACCGCAGCGCCTGGATGGCGCAGCACGTCGGCTCGCAGTTCGACGGCGTGATCAGCGGCGTCACCAGCTTCGGCCTGTTCGTCGAGCTGACCGATTCGAAGGTCAACGGCCTGGTGCATGTGACCCAGCTGCCGCACGATTACTGGCACTTCGATCCGTTGCGCAAGACCCTGACCGGCGAGCGCAAGCGCATGTCGTTCCGCCTCGGCGACCCGATCCGGGTGCTGGTGCTGCGCGCCAGCGTCGAGGACAAGCGCATCGACTTCAAGCCGGTGTTCGCCGAAGCGGAAAAGAAGAAAAAGGCCTGGGCCGAGGAGTAACACGGAATGAGCAAGACGGGACAATGGATCGCCGGCATCAACGCCGTATCGTCGGCGTTGGAACACGATATCGAACACGTGCGCGAAGTGCTGGTCGAGGCCGGCAACAAGAACGCGCGCATCGTCGAGATCGAGGAGAACGCGCGGCGCCGTGACGTCTCGGTGCGCCGGGTCAGCCACCAGGCGCTGGAAGGCATCGCCGGCGGCCTGCGCCATCAGGGCGTGATCGCGCGTTACGAGGCGGCCCGGCAGGTCGCCGAATCCGAGCTGCCGGCGCTGATCGAAGCCGCTGCCGGCAAGGCCCTGATCCTGGTGCTGGACGGCGTGCAGGATCCGCATAATCTCGGCGCCTGCCTGCGCTCGGCCGCCGCCGCCGCGGTCACCGCGGTGGTCATCCCCAAGGACAAGGCCGCGCCGATCAACGCCACCGTGCGCAAGACTTCGGCCGGCGCCGCCGACCGCATTCCGGTGATTTCGGTCACCAATCTGGCGCGCACCCTGCGCGCGATCAAGGACGCCGGCGTCTGGGTCTACGGCATGGACGGCGAAGCGCCCGGGCTGATTTATCAGACCGACCTGACGGGCAACGTCGCCCTGGTGATGGGCGGCGAGGGCGAGGGCATGCGCCGCCTGACCCGCGAGCACTGCGACGGACTGGTCAAGATCCCGATGCCGGGCGAGATGGAAAGCCTGAACGTGTCGGTCGCCACCGGCATCGCGCTGTTCGAAGCGGTGCGCCAGCGCCACGGCTGAGGCCGCGGCCAGGTTTCAGCGCGGCGCGCCCCAGGCGTTGACGATCCGGCAGAACAGCTGCGCGGTACGTTCGGTGTCGTACACCGCCGAATGCGCTTCGCCGTTGTTCCACTCCAGTCCGGCCGCCAGCACCGCCTTGCTCAGCACGGTCTGGCCGTAGGCCATCGCCGCCAGCGTCACGGTATCGAGCGTGCTGAACGGGTGGAACGGATTGCGTTTGTGGCCGACGCGCGCCACCGCCGCGTTCAGGAAGCCGAGGTCGAACGAGGCGTTGTGCCCGACTAGGATGGCGCGCGTGCAGTGGTTGCGCCGCACCGCCTTGCGTACCGGCGCGAAGATGTGGTCGAGCGCTTCGCGTTCGGCCTTGGCGTCGCGGAACGGATGCGAGACGTCGATGCCGGTCACCTCCAGCGATTTCGGGTCGATCTCCGAGCCTTCATAGGGGATGACGTGGCTGGAGAAGATCTCGCCCACCGCCAACTTGCCGTTCTGGTCGAATTCGATCGGCGCCGCCGCGATCTCCAGCAGGGCGTGGCGATTGCAGTCGAAACCGCCGGTCTCGACATCGACCACCACCGGCAGATAGCCGCGGAAACGGTCGTTCAGGGGGAATTTCGGTGGGGTGTCGGACATGCGTCCATGATACCGTAGCGGCGGGTCGGGCGTGATGCAAAAGGGCGGGCATGAGGCCCGGGCGCAATGAAAAAGGGCGGACACGAGGTCCGCCCTGCATGCACGGCGAAGGTCCGGCTCCATGGCCGTCCGCCGTCATTCGCTGGTGCGGTCTTCCTTGCGGCGCTCGCCTTCCGGCATGTCGCCGTGCACCACGAACCAGGTGTTCTCGGCGATGTTGGTGGCGTGGTCTCCGATGCGCTCGATGTTCTTGGCCATGAACATCAGGTGGGCGCAGGCGCCGATGGTGCGCGGATCCTCCATCATGTAGGTCACCAGTTCGCGGAAGAAGCTGGTGTACATGGCATCCAACTCGACGTCGGCGTCACGGACCTTGGCGGCCAGTTCGGCGTCGCCTTCGGAATAGGCCTTGAGCGCGTCGGCCAGCAGCTGGTTGGCGATCTTGGCCAGGCGCGCGATGCGGCCGGTGATCGGCAGCGCCGGCGAGTTGTTGAGCACGATCGAGCGCTTGGCGACGTTGGTGGCGTAGTCGCCGATGCGCTCGATGTCGGCCGAGATGCGCAGGGCGGCGTAGACCTCGCGCAGGTCGCGGGCCATCGGCTGGCGCAGGGCCAGCAGCTTCAGCACGTCCATGCTGATCGCGCTTTCCATGGCATCGATGGCGTCGTCGTTGGCGACCACCCGGGCGGCGGCGTTGCTGTCGCGGCGGCCGAGCACGTCGATGGCGGCGTCCAGTTGCGACATGGCCAGTTCGCCCATGCGCTTGATCTCGTCGTACAGACGGTCGAGTTCGGTGTCGAAGCTTTTCAGGATATGGTCGGTCATGGCGGGGTCCTCAGCCGAAACGGCCGGTGATGTAGTCTTCGGTCTGCTTCTTGGCGGGTTTGGTGAAGATGGTCTCGGTCACGCCGTGCTCGATCAGCTCGCCCAGGTACATGAAGGCGGTGAAGTCGGACACGCGCGCGGCCTGCTGCATGTTGTGGGTCACGATCAGGATGGTGAACTGCTGCTTGAGCTCGGAGATCAGCTGCTCGATCTTGCCGGTGGCGATCGGGTCGAGCGCCGAGGTCGGTTCGTCGAACAGGATCACTTCCGGCTTCAGCGCCACCGCGCGCGCGATGCACAGGCGCTGCTGCTGGCCGCCGGACAGGCCGAGCGCGCTCTGCTTGAGCTTGTCCTTGACCTCGTCCCACAGCGCGCCCTGGCGCAGCGCCTGTTCGACGCGCTCGTCCATGTCGGATCTGGACAGCTTCTCGTAGTGGTTCACGCCGTAGGCGATGTTGTCGTAGATCGACATCGGGAACGGCACCGGCTTCTGGAAAACCATGCCGACTTTGCTGCGCAGCCTGTTCAGCGGGTAGGCCGGATCGATGACGTTCTCGCCGTCGAGCATCACGCTGCCGGTGGCGCGCTGGTTCGGATACAGGCTGTAGATGCGGTTGAAGATACGCAGCAGGGTCGACTTGCCGCAGCCGGACGGTCCGATCAGGGCGGTGACCTTGTGTTCGGGCACGTCCAGCGACAGTTCCTTGATGGCCTTGAAGTCGCCGTAATAGAAGGCGAGGTCGCGGGCGGACAGTTTGGCCGGGGCGTTCACGGCGGCGTCGGCGGAATGCGCGAAGTTGGGCTGCAGGTTAGTCATTTTTGGTTTTCCGGGCAAGTACGACACGGGCAAAGATGCTGATGAATAGGACGAACAGGGTGACGATCAGGGCGCCGGCCCAGGCCAGGGTGTTCCAGTATTCGAACGGGCTCATCGCGAACTGGAAGATCACCGCCGGTACGCTGGCCATCGGCTTGCTCAGGTCGGTGTTCCAGTACTGGTTGTTCAGCGCGGTGAACAGCAGCGGCGCGGTTTCGCCGCTGATGCGCGCTAGGGCCAGCAGCACGCCGGTCAGGATGCCGGGCAGGGCGGCGCGGTACAGGATCTGGATGTTGACCTTCCACTGCGGAATGCCGAGCGACAGCGCCGCCTCTCGCATCTGGGCCGGAACCAGGCGGATCATCTCGTCGGTGGTGCGCACCACCACCGGCAACACGATGAAGCCGAGCGCGATGGCGCCGGCCCAGCCCGAGAAGCCGCCGCTCGGTTCGACCACCAAGGTGTATACGAACAGGCCGAGCACGATCGACGGCGCCGACAGCAGGATGTCGTTGACGAAACGGATGGTTTCGCCGATCCAATGGTGGTTGACGTATTCCGACAGATAGGTGCCGGCGGCGATGCCGATCGGAGTCGCCATCAGCACGGCCAGGGTGCACATGATCAGGCTGCCGGCCAGGGCGTTGAGCAGACCGCCGGTCTCTTCGCCGGGCGGCGGGGTCATCTGGGTGAACAGATGCGGCCCGAGGGCGACGAAACCCTTGCTGAGCGTGACCCACAGGATCCACGCCAGGAAGAACAGGCCGATGGCGGTGGCCAGGCCGGACAGCACCATGGTGGTGGCGTTGATCAGGCGGCGCTTGAGGTAGATTTTTTCGACGCTGGACATGCCCATCTTCATGCGCCTCCGCGCTTGTTCATCTGGCGCAGCATCAGCTTGGCTATGCTGAGCACCACGAATGTGACCGCGAACAGAAGGAAGCCGAGCGCGATCAGCGACGACAGGTAGATCTGCGAGTCGGCCTCCGAGAATTCATTGGCGATGGTGGCAGCAATCGAGTTGCCCGGCTCCAGCAGCGAGGCGGTCAGGCGATGCGCGTTGCCGAGCACGAAAGTCACCGCCATGGTCTCGCCCAAGGCGCGGCCGAGGCCGAGGAAGATGCCGCCGATGACCGCCGAGCGGGTGTAGGGCAACACGATGCTCCAGACCACTTCGGTGGTGGTCGAGCCGAGCGCATAGGCCGACTCCTTGAGCTGGGTCGGTACGGTCAGGAACACTTCGCGCATCACCGACGAGATGAACGGGATGATCATGATTGCCAGCACCAGGCCGGCGGTACCCATGCCCACGCCGAGCGGCGGGCCCTGGAACAGCGCGCCGACCATTGGCCAGGCGCCCATGTTGGCGTCGATCCAGGGGAACACGTGCTCGCCCAGGAACGGCACCAGGATGAACAGGCCCCACATGCCGTAGATGATGGACGGGATGCCCGCCAGCAGTTCGATGGCCGAGGCGACCGGCAGGCGCAGCCAATTGGGCGCCAGCTCGGTGAGGAAGATGGCGATGCCGAAGCTGACCGGTACCGCGATGAGCAGCGCGATCAGCGAGGTGACCACGGTGCCGTAAATCGGCACCAGGGCGCCGAATTCACGCTGTACGGCGTCCCAGTTTTCGGTATAGAGGAATTTGAAACCAAAGGTGCTGAATGCTTCGAAGCCGCCTTTGAACATCATGGCGGCAGCCGCGAACAGGGAAATGAGCACGAAAATACCGGCAACGGTCACGCCGGCCTTGAACAGGCGGTCGTTTCGGCTGTCGTTACGGGTTCGTTGCTGGCTGATCGATAGGCTCATGGGTTTTGCTCAATCCCGGTTGCGGAAAAGGCCCGATGCCATGGGGCATCGGGCCATAGGATACCGCGATTACTTGATGTTGGCGGCCCAGTAGGCCTTGATCTGCTGGGTCAGTTCGGCCGGCAGGGCCACGTAGCCCAGGGCTTCGGCCGAGGCATCGCCGTTCTTGTACACCCAGTCGAAGAAGGCCAGCGCTTCCTTGCTGCGGGCGGCGTTCTTCGGGGTCTTGTACATCAGGATGAAGTTGGTGGCCGAGATCGGGTAGGCCTGGGCGCCCGGGGCGTCGGTGATCACCAGCGAGAAGTCCTTGACATCGCCCCATTCGGCCGAGGCGGCGGCGGCTTTGATCGATTCCTTGCTCGGCACGATGAAGTTGCCGGCGCGGTTGCGGACCGCGGTGTAGTTCAGCTTGTTGGTGATCGCGTACGACAGCTCGACGTAACCGATGGCGCCCTTGATCTGCTTGGTGTAGGCGGCGACGCCTTCGTTGCCCTTGCCGCCGATGCCGACCGGCCACTTCACCGAAGTGCCTTCACCGACTTTGCCGCGCCAGTCCAGGCTGACCTTGGACAGGTAGTTGACGAAGTTGAAGGTGGTGCCGGAGCCGTCCGAGCGGTGCACGACGGTGATTTTCAGGCTCGGGAAGGCCACGCCCGGGTTGACGGCGGCGATGACCGGGTCGTTCCAGTTGGTGACTTTGCCGAGGAAGATGTCGGCCAGGATCGGGCCGGTCAGCTTGACGCTGCCCGCTTGCACGCCCGGGATGTTGACCACCGGCACCACGGCGCCCATCACCGATGGGAACTGGGCCAGGCCCGAAGCGGCCAGGTCGCCGGCCTTCAGCGGGGCGTCGGAGGAGCCGAAATCGACCGTGCCGGCCTTGATCTGGGCGATGCCGCCGCCGGAACCGATCGACTGGTAGTTGACCTTGTTCTTGGTGGCCTTGTTGTAGTCGGCCGACCACTTGGACATGGCCGGGTAGACGAAGGAGGCGCCGGCGCCGGTGATTTCAGCGGCGTGGGCGGCCAGGCTGCCGGCGGCCAAGGCCAGGGCGAGCAGGGAAAGTTTGGCGTGTTTCAACATGGTATTTGCTCCAAAGCCAAGCCCGGTCTGGGCTTGGCGTATGATGGATGAAAAATGTGACAGGAATGTGACAGTTTCTTACCAGTAGTACTGGGCGCGCAGTTCCATGATGTTCGGTTCATCCTGGATCAGGCCTTTCTCATGATCCAGCACGTTCACGTAGTTGGCCGACAGCTTGAAGTTGGAGCGCAGGTACCAGTTCACGCCCACGGTCAGGTTGCTTTGCTTGCCGCCCACGACGGCGCCGTCGTTCAGGTCGGCGGTGTCATAGCGCACGGCCAGCTGCCACATGCCTTTTTCCGTGTCATTCGGCAGGCCGGTGGTGATGGTGCCGTTCTTGTAGCCCCAGGTTTCGCCGGTCAGGTTGTACACGCCGTACACGTACCAGCTGTCGCCGGTGAAGTCCGGGTTCAGGGTGCGGGTCACGGTGGTGGTCATGTATTCGGCTTGCACCTTGACCGGGCCGTTGACGTAGGCGCCTTCCAGACCGGTGGTCTTGATCTTGTCGCCATCGGTGAAGGTGCCGGTGTTGACCAGCTCGGTGGCGGCCAGATCGGCGTCCGGACGGACCTTCAGGCTGCAGCGCGGACGGTCGGCGTTGTCTTCGCAATCGTAGTTCACATACGACAGGCCCAGGTGCAGGATGTTGCCTTCCGACAGGATCGGGGCGTAGGCGCCGCGCAGGCCGAAGCCGGCGCCTTGTGCGCGGTTACGGGTCAGTTCGCGGTCGAAGTAGCTGGCCGCGGCGGTCCAGTTGTCGCCGCCGGTGCTGAGCTGCACGCCGGTGCGGCGGGCGACGCCCTGCATATTGGTGTTCATGGCCTTGGCGATGAAATCGTTGTTCTTGGTGCTGGACAGCTCTTCCAGGCTGTTCGGCTGCTTGAACTGGCCGACGGTCAGGGTGGTGAAGCCGCTGAAGCGGTATTGCACGTTGGCGTCGAGGAACTTCTGGTCCTTGGCGTCGTAGCCGACGACCCAGTTCCACATGCCCGGGCCCTTGCCCTTCATGACCAATTCGGCGCGGCGGATGGCGTAGTCGGCATCCGCGCCGTCGCCGCCGTTGACCGTGGCGCTATCGGCGCCGAGATTGGCGACGTCGCTGTTGAACCAGTTGGCGTCGGCTTGGACCAGGCCTTCGAACGAGACTTCCGAACCGCCGATCATGTCGATGGTGATTTCGGCGTTGGCGGTGCCGGCCAGGGAGGCGAGCACGGCGGTGGCGAGCAGGGTGTGGCGGATTTTCATGGCGTATTCCTCAGGGAAGGGGATGGGACAACACGGCCATCCTAATCGGTAAATATTTCATTAATGTTACGGTCGGCGTGCTTTTTCCCCTGCCGCATGGAAGGCTTCCTGACTGCAATAAAAGCTTCACAATGCCGTGGCTAAATGGCGGCATGAACCGATATCGTACGCTCTTCATCTCCGATGTCCACTTGGGAACGCCCGGTTGCCAAGCCGCCTATCTGCTGGATTTCCTGCGCCACAACGACGCCGACACCATCTATCTGGTCGGCGACATCATCGACGGCTGGCGCCTCAAGAAGAGCTGGTATTGGCCGCAGGAGCACAACGACGTGCTGCAGAAGCTGATGAAGAAGGCGCGCAAGGGCTGCAAGGTGATCTACGTGCCGGGCAACCACGACGAGGCCGGCCGCCAGTTCGCCGGCATGTCGTTCGGCCGCATCAAGATCCGCCAGGACGCCATCCACGTCACCGCCGACGGCCGCCGCCTGTGGGTGGTGCACGGCGACCTGTTCGACGGCGTCATGCAGTACGCCAAATGGCTGGCATACCTGGGCGACTGGCTGTACAGCGCGATCCTGGTGCTCAACCGCTGGTTCAACAAGCTGCGCGTGCGCATGGGCTATCCGTACTGGTCGCTGTCGCAGTACCTCAAGCACAGCGTGAAGAACGCGGTCAGCTTCATCAGCAGCTTCGAGACCATGATGGCGCGCGAGACGCACCGCCGCGGCTGCGACGGCGTGGTCTGCGGCCACATCCACAAGGCCGAGATCAAGGACATCGACGGCGTGCTGTACTGCAACGACGGCGACTGGGTTGAGAGCCTGACCGCGTTGGCCGAGCACGCCGACGGCCGGCTGGAGATCCTGCACTGGAACCATATCCACGGCATCGCGCCGCCGGTGGCGCTGCTGACGCGCGAGGTGTCGGTCGAGGTGCGCGTGCGCGAGACGCTGACGGTGGACGGATGAGAATCTGCATCGTCACCGACGCCTGGGCGCCGCAGGTCAACGGCGTGGTCAAGACCCTCGAGCAGACCATCGCCTGCCTGCGCGCCGACGGCCACGAGGTGCAGGTCGTCGCGCCCGACCGCTTCCGTAGCGTGCCCTGCCCGAGCTATCCGGAGATCCGGCTGTCGCTGTTCCCGTACCGCCGTCTGGCGGCCCTGCTCGACGATTTCGCGCCGGACGCGCTGCATGTGGCCACGGAAGGCCCGCTCGGCCTGGCCGGGCGCCGTTATGCCCTGCGCCGCGGCCTGAACTTCACCACCGCCTACCACACCAAATTCCCGGAATACCTGCAGGCGCGCACCGGCATTCCGGCGCGCGTGTTCTATCCGCTGATGCGCCGCTTCCACCGTCCGGCCAAGGCGGTGATGGTCTCGACCGACAGCGTGGTCGCCGAACTGCGCGCGGCCGGCTTCGTCAACCTGGTGAAATGGGGCCGCGGCGTCGATACCGCGCTGTTCGACGGCAGTGGCCGTCGCCGCCGCGATCCGGAGGACGCGGCCGCGCCGGTGTTCCTGTATGTCGGGCGCATCGCGGTGGAGAAGAACCTGGAAGACTTCCTGCGCTTGCAGCTGCCGGGCGAGAAATGGCTGGTCGGCGACGGTCCGGCCCTGCCGGAGCTGTCGGCGCGCTACCCGGACGCGCGTTTTCTGGGCGCCAAGACGCACGCGCAGCTGGCCGAAATCTACCGCCGTGCCGATGTCTTCGTGTTCCCCAGCAAGACCGACACCTTCGGCCTGGTGCTGTTGGAGGCCTTGGCCTCGGGCCTGACCGTGGCGGCCTATCCGGTCGCCGGCCCGCTCGACGTGCTGGCCGACTGCGAAGCCGCGGCCCTGCGCCATGACCTGCTAGAGGCCTGCCTGACCGCGCTCGAACTCGATCCGGTGCACGCCCTGGCGCACGCCCGCCGCCACAGCTGGCAGGCCACCACGCGCCAGTTCGCGCGCAATCTGTTCCCGAACCCATCACGCGCCGCCGGCGCGGACAAGGAGCCCTGCCATGCAAGCCATCGAGCGTGAGATCATCCGCCGTTTCCCCGATTGGTTCGACGGCCCGAAAGGCCGGATCGGCAAGGCGCTGGTGCGCGGTTACGGCAAGTTCTGCCGTTTCGGCGAGATCGAGCGCTTCCTGGCCGAACACGGACACCTCAAGGGCCAGCTGCTGGTCGGTCAGGCGCTGGAATACCTCGACATCCGCTACGCGGTCGATCAGGTCGAGAAAACCTATATCCCGGCCAGCGGCCGCTGCATCGTGGTCGCCAACCATCCGGCCGGCATCGTCGACGCCTTGGCGCTGCTGCATCTGGTCGGCTCGGTGCGCGGCGACGTACGCATCCTGGCCAACGAGGCGCTGACTTCTCTCGGCCTGCTCGACGAGCTGCTGATTCCGGTCGACGTGTTCGGCGCCGGCCCGCGCCGCAGCAGCCTGGAAGCGGTGCATGACGCGCTCGAGCGCGAGCAGTGCGTGATCATCTTCCCGGCCGGCGAGGTCTCGCGCCTGCGTCCGAACGGCATCCGCGACACGCCCTGGCGCGGCGGCTTCGTGCGCCTGGCGGCCAAGCACGGCGCGCCGGTGCTGCCGGTGCGCATCAAGGCGCGCAACTCGGCGCTGTTCTACGGCCTGTCGGCGGTGTACAAGCCGCTCGGCACGTTGATGCTGCCGCGCGAGATCACCGCCCG
Organism: Arenimonas sp.; assembly: GCA_041913425.1. Lineage (GTDB taxonomy): Bacteria > Pseudomonadota > Gammaproteobacteria > Xanthomonadales > Xanthomonadaceae > Arenimonas. The sequence continues at coordinate 16,975 of JAYSFF010000026.1, forward strand.
CCGCGGCACCCGCATCGAGATGCGCATCGGCCGTCCGCACCACGTGCCGGCCACCGCGCCGCCCAAGCCCAGCCTGTCGGCAATCCGGCAGAGCCTGTACGCCATCGGCACGCGGCGCAAGTCGCGCGCCGCCGGCCCCGAGCCGGTCATCGCGCCGGTCGATGCCCGCAGCGTGCGCGCCGAACTGAAGATGCTGGAGCGTTTGGGCGAAACGCCGGACGGCAAGCACATCTACGCCGGCCGCATCGCCTCCGACTCGCCGCTGCTGCAGGAGCTGGGCCGTCTGCGCGAGATCACCTTCCGCGCGGTCGGCGAGGGCACCGGCCGCCGCCTCGACATCGACCGTTACGACACCTGGTACCACCACATCGTGCTGTGGAATCCGGACGAGCTGGAAATCGCCGGTGCCTACCGGCTGGCCATCGGCGAAGCGGTCTATGCCGAGCACGGCGTCGCCGGCTTCTACAGCGCGACCCTGTTCGATTATGCCTGCACCACGCTGGCGCGCCTGGTGCAGGGCGCCGAACTCGGCCGCAGCTTCGTGGTGCCGAAATACTGGAACAGCCGCAGCCTGGACAACCTCTGGCACGGCATCGGCGCGTTCCTGGCGCGCCATCCCGAGGTGCGCTACCTGTTCGGTCCGGTGTCGATCAGCGCCGACATGCCGATCGCCGCGCGCGAACGGCTGGTCGGTTTCTACCGCCAGTTCCACGGCGGCCGCCAGGGCGAGGCCACGGCCAAGCGCCCATTCCGCTTTCTGTCCGAACCCTGGAGCGGGCTGCCGCGCGAAGACGCGTTCCGCGAGATGAAGGCGGAGTTGCTGGCGATGGGCGTCAAGATCCCGACGCTGTACAAGCAGTACACCGAACTGTGCGAGCCGGAGGCGGTGCGCTTCCTGGCCTTCGGCGTCGACCCGGACTTCAACAACTCGATCGACGGCCTGATCGAGCTCGACATCCACGGCATGAAACCGCAGAAGTACGAACGCTATTTCGGGCAACCGGCCGCCGCACGCGGCTAGACGGTCTTGTCCCGATAGCGGCAGAGGTCGCGCACCACGCAGTTCGGGCAATCCGGCTTGCGCGCCTTGCACACGTAACGGCCGTGCAGGATCAGCCAGTGGTGGGCGTCGACCAGGAATTCCTTCGGTACCGCCTTCAGCAGCTTGTCCTCGACCTGGCGCACGGTCTTGCCCGGCGCCAGTCCGGTGCGGTTGGCGAGCCGGAAGATGTGGGTGTCGACCGCCATGGTCGGTTCGCCGAAGGCGGTGTTCAGCACCACGTTGGCGGTCTTGCGGCCGACGCCGGGCAGGGCTTCGAGCTCGGCGCGTTCGCGCGGCACCTCGCCGCCATGGCGCTCGACCAGGATCCGGCAGGTCTCGAACACGTTGGCGGCCTTGGCGTTGTACAGCCCGAGCGTGCTGATCGCCTTGCGCAGTTCCGGCAGGCCGAGCGCCAGCATCGCCTGCGGCGTGTTGGCGCGCGGATACAGGCGGCGGGTGACCTTGTTGACGCCGACGTCGGTCGACTGCGCCGACAGCATCACCGCGATCAGCAGTTCGAACACGCTGTCGTACAGCAGCTCGGTCTTCGGGTGCGGATTGAGTTCGCGCAGGCGGCGGAAGAACTCGATGCGGTCGGCGAGCTTCATTCCTCGGCTCCGTTGCGGGCAGCCATGGCTTTGGCTTTGGCCAAGGCGCGCGCGACCGGATCGGCCAGGGCGGCGGCGCGTTTCGCGGCCGATTCGGCCTGAAGCCGGCGCAGACGGTCCTGCCGGCGTTGATGGCGCAGACGCAGGACCTCAGCCTTGGCTAGGCGTTCCGGCGGCAACAAGGCCTTGGCGCGGTCGAGCGCGTCGTGGTTCATCGGCCGCTGAATACCGCCGGCTTGCGTTCCAGGAAGGCGGCGGTGCCGGCGCGCATATCGTCGCTGGCGAACAGCAGGCCGAAGCTCTGGCTTTCGTAATCCAGGCCGGCGTCGAGCGGCGATTCGGCGCCGTAACGCACGCAGTCGAGCACGCCGCGCAGGGCCAGCGGCGCCAGCCCGGCGATGTGCTCGGCCAGCTTCGCGGTTTCCGCGCGCAGGCTGTCGGCCGGGAACACGCGGGTCACCAGGTTCACCGCCAAGGCGCGCGCGGCGTCGATCGGCTGTCCGCTCAGGCACAGGTCGAGCGCGACCGCCTTGCCGCACAGGCGCACCAGACGCTGGCTGCCGCCGAAGCCCGGAATCAGGCCGAGGTTCACTTCCGGCTGGCCCAGCTTGGCGTTGTCGCCGGCGACGCGGATGGCGCAGGCCATGGCCAGCTCCAGGCCGCCGCCGAGCGCGAAGCCGTTGATCATGGCGATCACCGGTTTGCCGCACTGTTCGATCGACAGCATCAGGTCCTGGCCGAGTTTGGAGAAATCGCGCGCTTCGATCGCATTCAACCCGCGCATTTCGGCGATGTCGGCGCCGGCCACGAAGGCTTTCGGCCCGGCGCCGGTCAGCACGATCACGCGCACTTGCGCCTCGACACGCAGAGCGTCGAACGCCGACTGCAGCTCGGTCAGGGTCGCGCGGTTCAGCGCGTTCAATTTGTCGGGGCGATTCACCGTGACCCAGGCCACGGCGCCGTTCAATTCAATCAACAAGTTAGCGTGCTGCATGCGGAAACTCCCTGAGGGCCGGAACTTATGCGGTTCCGCCGCAGTCCAAGCCACGTTGTCCGTGACTAGCCCTGAAGCGGACGAATGGGTATTCTATCAACCTGCGAAGAGCGGTTCCGCCCTTTGGTCATTTATCTCCTGGAGAACGTATGAAGTCGTATCTGCTGTCGGCCGTCCTGGCCTCCACCGTGATGGCCGCCGGCGCCATCGCCCAAACCTCGCCTGCGCCGGCCGCGCCGGCCGCCGCCGCCGCGCCGGTCGACAAGGCCGCGTTGGCCTATGCCATGGGCTACAACTTCGGCCGCAACCTGGCCGATACCGCCCCGGGTCTGGATGCGATGGCGATCACCCGCGCCGTGCAGGACGGTTACGCCAAGAAGCAGCCGACCATCGCGCCGGAGAAGCTGCAGTCCACCATGCAGGCATTCCAGAAGCAACGTGAAGCCGAGGCCAAGGCCCAGTTCGAGCGCACCGCGCGCGAGAACAAGCAGAAGTCCGACCAGATCCTGGCCTCGAACAAGACCAAGCCCGGCGTGGTCACCCTGCCGAGCGGCATCCAGTACAAGGTCGTGGAAGCCGGCGCCGGCGCCAAGCCGACCCCGAACAGTACGGTCGATTTCAACTTCATCGGCGCGCTGGCCATCACCGGCACCGAGTTCGCCAACACCTTCGCCAACGTCAAGCCGGTCACCGGCAAGCTCAGCGAGGTCGCCAACCTGCCCGGCATGCTGGAAGTGATGCAGCTGATGCCGGTCGGCGCGCGTTGGGAAGTGCTGTTGCCGCCGGAGAAGGCCTTCGGCGCCGGTCCGGAATCGCTGCGTGGCGGCCCCGGCCCGAACCACCCGATTTACCTGGACATCAAGCTGATTTCCGTGAAGTGAAAAACACGAAGCCCCGGTCCGCCGGGGCTTCGCATTTGGCCATGATGAGTCCCGTACAAAGCCCCTGCGTGGGCATCTGCACCATCGACGAACACGGTCTTTGCCGCGGTTGCTTCCGCAACCTGCAGGAAATCGGCGCTTGGCTGTCGTATACGCCGGCGCAACGCGAGCACCTGATGGATACTGTGTTGCCGGCGCGCGAAGCCGGCGGCTGACGTCATGCCGTCGGAAACCTTCGAGCGCCTGCAGTCGGTCCTGCTCGACGAGGCCGCCGCCCTGCGCATGCCGCCGCACAATCTGGCCGAGGTCGAGGCCTTTTTGCCGGTCGCGCACGCCGAGCTGGCGCCGGCGGCGGTGCTGTGCGGCCTGGTGCCGCGCGCTGACGGACTGCAGGTATTGCTGACCAAACGCGCCGAGCATCTGCGCCATCACGCCGGTCAGATCAGCTTTCCGGGCGGCCGCATGGAGCCCGGCGATTCGAACCCCCTGCAGACCGCCCTGCGCGAGGCGCAGGAGGAGATCGGACTGGCGCCGGAAACGGCGCGTCTGCTCGGTTACCTGGAGCCGATGGTCACCATCACCGGCTATCGGGTCTATCCGGTGGTCGCGGCGATCGATCCGGATTACCGCGCCGAGCCGGACGGACACGAGGTATCGGCGCTGTTCGAGGCGCCGTTGGCCCTGTTCCTGGATGCCGGCAACGAACGCCCGTTCCGGATCGAGTTCCAGGGCGCCACACGCAGCCTGACCGCCTTCGATTGGCAGGCGCATCGGATCTGGGGCGCCACCGCCAGCATGCTGGTCAACCTGCGCCGGCGCCTGATGGAGTCCGACGCATGCCGTTGATTTCCGCCGAAGACTTGGCAGTTTGCCTGAATGATCCGGGCGTTCGCATCCTGGACGCGCGCTTCTCGCTGGCCGATGCCGATGCCGGCCGCGCGGCGTATGCGCACGGCCATATCGCCGGCGCGCGCTATCTCGACCTCGACCGCGATTTGTCCGGGACGAAGACCGATCCGCGTCTTGGCCGGCATCCGTTGCCGTCGGAAGCGCATTGGCAGGCGGTGCTGGAGCGTCTGGGCATCCGGCCCGACGATCGGGTGGTGATTTACGATGCCGCCGATGGCGCCATGGCGGCCGCGCGCGCCTGGTTCCTATTCATGTTGTGCGGACACGCAAACGTGTCGGTGCTGGATGGCGGACTGCAAGCCTGGCAGGCACTCGGGTTTCCGCTCGAATACGCCGAGGCCGAAGCGGCGCCGGCTTCCCGTTATCCGGTGGCCTATCGCAGCGATCTGTTGATCTCGGCCGAGGAACTGCAGCGCGCGTTGCGCGGCAATCCGCAGGCGGTGTTGTTGGATGCCCGCGCGCCGGAGCGTTTCCGCGGCGATGTCGAGCCGCTCGACACCAAAGCCGGGCACATTCCCGGCGCCCTGAACCGGCCGTTTTCCGGAAACCTGCAGGATGGCCGGTTCAAGCCGGCGGCGGCCCTGCGTGCGGAATTCACCGCGTTGACCGCTGGTCGTTCCGACATCCTGCTCAGCTGCGGTTCGGGCGTGACCGCCTGCCATAACGCCTTGGCCTTGGCGCAGGCGGGGATCTCGGGTTGGCGCCTGTTCGCGCCGAGCTGGAGCGGCTGGATCGCCGATCCGGAGAATCCGGTCGCTACCGGCTGAGCCATGCCGCCGTGCGGCCGATCAGGCCGCCGCCGTCGCCTGCTGTGTCGGCGAGTCCTGCCACAACGCATCCACTTCGGCCAGCAGTTCCGCCGCCACGTCGCGTCCGCCGCGTGATTCGATCAATGCGACATGCCAACGCGAAATGCAGCCGCGCAGGCGCGCGTCGGAATCCGCGGCAACCAGTTCGTCCAGGATGCCGCGCGCGAACAGGCCGAGATGGTTTTCGCTGCTGTGCCGGATGATTGCTTCGATGCGTTGACGGATTTCCGGCGCAAGCGGGCGCGCCGCCTGCTCGACGGCCGGAGCCGGAGCCGGCAGGGCGGTCACCGGTGCAGGTGCAGGTGCCGGAGCCGGCTTCGCTGCCGGCGTCTGCGCGGGGCCGGCATTCGGCAAGGTCGAACGCTTGTCCGCGTCTTCGCTCAGGTAGCCTTGCCGGATCAGCAGATACAGCAGTTCGGCCGAATCCGGCCGGTTCAGGCTGGCGCGGATTTCGTCGCTGTCGCGCGTGCCGTCGGCCAGCAACAAGGCGCGGCGCTGCAGCATCGACAGGCTGCGTTTCTCGGACTTCAGCTCATCGGTGGCCTTGGCGGTCTTGTACAGGATCACGGCGTCGGCATCGGCGGGGATGGTGCCGCACAGCATGACGCGGCAATTTTACCGCCGTGTGACAATCCGTGACACGCCGCCGTGCCGGCCGCTTATTTGCGCGCGAACAGCCCGTGCAGCACGCGTTGGGTCTCTTCCGAATACCAGCCTTGCACGAAGCCCTCCAGATCGGCGGGGCCGAACGCATCCAGGGCCTGCATGATGTCGGCGCGGGCGATGCCGCGGGTGACGCGCAGCGGCCCCTGCGGCAGGGCGGCGGTGGCCTGCAGCCAGGCCAAGGCGGTCTCGCGCACCTGTTCCTGAGGCGCCAAGGCGTCCACCAAGCCGATGGCATGGGCCTGCGCCGATTCGATCATGGCGCCGGCGACCACCATGCGTTCGGCGCGGTGCGCGCCGACGATGCGGCGCATCAGGTACTGGATGGCGTTCGGCACCGCCAGACCGACTTGGGTTTCGTTCAGGCCGATGCGGAACGGGCCCTCGGCCATCACCCGGTAATCGCAGCACAGGGCCAACACGCAACCGCCCGCCGGATTGTGGCCGCCGATGGCCGCGGCCACCGGCACCGGCGACTTGGCCAGGGCGCGGGCGGCATCGAAGAAGCGCGACCAGCAGGCCTTCAGCTCCGTCGGCGAGCAGCCGAGCAGATACGGCACGTCCAATCCGCCGGAGAACACCTTGGTGCCGCCGCTGAGCAGGATGCCGCTGGCGCCGTCGGCGGCCGCCGACTCGAGCGCGCCGACCAGAGCATCGAGCAGTTCGAAGTTGAGCGCGTTGACCGGCGCGCGCGCCAGCCGGATTTCGTGGATGTCGCCGTGGCGGAGGAGTTCGATCATGATGGGATGGAATGAAAAACCGCCCGGAGCGGGCGGTTTCCATTCTAAACCGAAGCGGATCAGTCGGGGACCTTCACGCCCGGTGCCCAGCGGTAGCGCACGGTGTAGGTCAGGGTGGCGGTGCTTTCGGCCGCCAGCGGCAGGTCGAACTCCACCGTCTGCGCGCCGCGCCGAGTGAACGCCGCGCTGGAAGACACCATCTCCCACTCGCTCCAGCGCGGCAGCCGCTCGGCGACGCGCAGCACCGCGGCCTGCTTCTTGGCGTTGTTGATGTCGAAGCGCACCGTTTCAGTCATGCTGCGGCCGTCGCGGTCGAGGGTGAACGCCACGCGCGTGCGTTTGGCCTGCAGGTCGAACACCTCGCCGATGCGCAGCGCCACGTCGCCGTTGGCCGGCGTATGCGCGATGGCGGCTTCGCCGAGGAAATCGCCGCCTTCGAAGATGCGCACGCGGCCGGCCGGCAGCGGCATGCCCAAGCCGGCGGCCTTCGCGTTCTTGAAGCGCAACGAGGCCTGCACCGGTAGCACTTGGTCGTCGCCGGCGCCATAGTTGGCGTCGACGATCGGATACGGCGGGCGCCAGTCGCCGATGCTGAAGTCGGTTTCATAGCGGCGTTCGCAGGCCACGCCGGTGACGGCGTCGATCAGCGGGATGCGCTGCACGCTGCCCTGAGGCAGGCTGGCCGGCAAGGGCAGGGTGTAGGCATGGTATTCGCCCGAGACGCGGGCGTCCGGCACGGAATCGGCCATCGCCATCTTGGCGGCGGACACCCGCGATCCACTGAGCGTGATGCGTTCGGGATTGCCGCTGCGGTTCGGTTCGCCGGCCACCAAAGTCAGGCCGACGCCGTCGAAGTCGGCGCCGCTGCGGTTGACCACCATGGCCGCGCCTTCGATGCCCATCCGGCAGGTCTTGCCAAAACCGAGCGTGTCGATGCGGTATTCGGCGCGCCAGGCCAGGCCGGCGGTGCTGTAGTGCAGGCGGAAATCCTGCTTGCCCGCCGCGCCGGCGAAGATCCAATGCAGGGTCGGTTCGTGGCTGATACCCTCGACCTGCGCGAGTTCGAAGCCGGCGTAATGCGCCAGCACCTTGATGCGGCCGTCCGGCAGGCGCAGCGTCAGTCCGTTGCCGGCTGCCAACAAGGTGCCGGTATAGCTGACGCGCGCGTCGCCGACCGCCTGCTCCACGGTTACAGTGCGGCCCAGCGAGCGCTTGAGCAGGTCGTCCTGGCCGGCGGCGGCGAAGTCGAAGCGTTGGCCGCGCACGCGCGCCGCGCCGAGCGGTTTCAGCAGCACCGAACTGGGATCCAAGCCGTAGGGCAGGCCGCCCAGGCTGGCAACGGTGTCGCCGGCTTTCAGGTTGAAGGACACCACGGATTCGTAGAGCGCGAAGCCGGCTCCGCCGGCGCCCGGCTCGTATTGCGATACGCTGTCGAAGTCGCCGCTGTAGATCGTCAGTTTCGGCGCGTCGGCGGCATGCGCCGCGGCGCTTGCGGCGAGCGCGGCCGAAAGGGATAGGGGCAGGGGGCGTAGCGTCATGACGGACTCCGTGGGTGGCGTGGTTCCATCATAGGAGGCCGCGGCGGAAATGTCTGCCCGGCCGGCGCGCGCTTCAGCCGCGGTTCGGTTTCGGCTCAGCCGAATAGGCCGGCGATGTAGTCCGGCAACTCGACGGTCTTGCCGTCGCGGCCGACCCAGACCAGCACGGTGTAGCCTTCGGCATACACGATATCCGGATCGGCGGCGCTGACGATCCGGTGTCCGATGGTGGCGCTGCGGCCGCCGCGCTTGTCGGCGTACAGGTGCACCATGATCGATTCCGGCC
>JAYSFF010000027.1:0-19698 GCA_041913425.1 Arenimonas sp.
GCATGATGATGTCCTTCGTCTGGGCCATGAACGAATTCGGCTGGAAAGGCCAGGAACTGCGCTACTTCGCGCTGGCGTTGACCGTGGCCTGCGCCCTGTTGATGGTTTCGCGTTTCCGCTACACCAGCTTCAAGGGTTCGGGCCAACCCAAGGAACGCGAGGACAAGGTGCCGTTCGCCTCGGCCTTCGTGGTGATTGTGGTGCTGGTTGCCCTGTTCATCGATCCGCCGCGCGTGCTGCTGGCCATGGCCGGCGCTTACGCGCTGTCCGGCCCGCTGTATTGGCTATGGCTGAAGCTGAAGCCCAAAGCCGCCGCGGCCTGAGCATGTTCGACGCCGTCGCGCGCCAGCGCCTGCAGGCCATGGGTTTCACCCTGTATGTGCCGGCGGCCGCCCCGTCCGTCACGCAGCCTGTGGCTGCCGTAGCGGCGGCACCGCCTGCCGCCCCTGCACCGGTTGCCGTTGCTGCGCCGCTGAGTCCGTTCTGGGACAGCGCGCTCGGCCGTAACATCCGCCGGCATGCCGCCGGCGTCGATTTGGCCGCCATCGCCTTGCCGTCCGATCCGGTTCGCGCCAAGAAATCGCTGTGGCGCGCCATCCAGGCCCACCGCCGGCCGCGATGAGCGCGCAGGGCAAAGCCAGCGATCCGCAGCTTCGGCTGATGAAGCAGGCTGACGTCGATGCGGTCATGGCCGTGGAGCTGCGCGCCTATCCGTTCCCGTGGACCGCCGGCATCTTCCGCGACTGCCTGTATGCCGGCCATGAGTGCTGGCTGCTGGAAGGTCAGGGCGGACTCATCGGCTACTTCGTGCTTAGCTGCGCCGCGGGCGAAGGCCATCTGCTGAACATCTGCGTGGCGCCCGAGCACCAAGGCCGTGGCCAAGGCCGGCGCCTGCTCAGGCAGGTGTTCGAGGTGGCGCGCTGGCACCGCCTGCAACGCTTGTTCCTGGAGGTGCGGCCGAGCAATCCGCACGCCATCGCGCTGTATGAAAGCGAGGGCTTCAACGAAATCGGCCGCCGTCCGAACTACTACCCCGCGCCCAAAGGCCGGGAAGAGGGCATCGTGATGGCCATCGAGCTGCAGGATTTCGATTTCAGCGCGTAGGGGCGCCGCTTGCCGCGCCCGAATGTGCGGAACCAGGGGCGCAGCAAGCGGCGCCCCTACGTCATGCCAATTTTTGCAGTTGTGCGGCCAGCGCGGTCTGTTGCGCCTGCCAGTCGGCTAGGCGTTGACGTTCCTGCTCCACTACCGCCGCCGGCGCGTTGGCCACGAAGGTGTCGCTGGCCAGCTTGCCTCGGCATTTGCCGATTTCGGTTTCGATGCGCTTGAGCTCTTTGGCCAAGCGCGCCTTTTCGGACTCCAGGTCGATCAGGCCGGCCAGCGGGATGAACACCTGCAACTCGCCGACCAATGCCGTGGCCGAAGCCGGCGCCTCGCCCTCGAGCATGTCGATCGAATCCAGGCGCGCCAAGAAGCGCAGGCTGGCATCGAGTGCGGCCAGGCGCGCGCGGTCCTCGGCGCCGGCCGAGCACCACAGCAGCGGCACCGCCTTGCCGGGCGCGATGCCCATCTGGCTGCGGATCGAGCGCAGGGCGGTCACCACCGCCTTCAGCCATTCGATGTTGGCGCAGGCGGCCGCGTCGGGCGCGCCGAAGTCGGCGGCCTGCGGATAGGCCTGCAGGCTGATGGAGCCGCCGGCCAAGCCGAGCTTGGGCGCCACCGCGTGCCAGATCTCCTCGGTGATGAACGGCGTGATCGGATGCAGCAGGCGCAGCAGCGCCTCAAGCGCCTGCAGCAGGGTGTGGCGCATGCTGTCGGCGGCGGCGCGGTCATCGCCGGCCAGCACCGGCTTGGCGAATTCCACGAACCAGTCGCAATAGGTGTTCCAGGCGAACTCGTAGAGCGCGGCCGAGGCCAGGTCGAAACGGTAGTCGGCGAACTGGCGCTCGACCTCGGTGCAGGTGCGCGCCAGTTCCGCCAGCAGCCAGCGTTCGGCCTCCGAGCGCGCCGGGCTGGCGCCCTGCGCCTGGAAGTCCTCGCAGTGCATCAGCACGAAGCGCGCGGCGTTCCACAGCTTGTTGCAGAAGTTCTTGTAGCCTTCGCAGCGGTTCAGGTCGAACTTGATGTCGCGGCCGTGCGTGGCCAGCGAGGCGAAGGTGAAGCGCAGCGCGTCGGTGCCGAAGGCCGGGATGCCGTCGGCGAATTCCTTCTGCGTGGCCTTGCGGATCTTCTCGGCCATCTGCGGCTGCATCAGGCCCTGCGTGCGTTTCTCGGTCAGCGCCTCCAGCGAGATGCCGTCGATGATGTCGATCGGGTCGAGGATGTTGCCCTTCGACTTCGACATCTTCTGGCCGTCCTTGTCGCGCACCAGGCCGGTGATGTACACGTCCTTGAACGGCACGCGGCCGGTGAAGTGGTCGGTCATCATGATCATCCGGGCGACCCAGAAGAAGATGATGTCGAAGCCGGTCACCAGTACCGAGGTCGGCAGGCGCTTGTCGAAGCCGCGCTCGGCCATGGCCTGTTCGTTCGGCCAGCCGAGCGTGGAGTGCGACCACAGCGCCGAGCTGAACCAGGTCTCCAGCACGTCGCTGTCGCGGGTCAGCGCCACGTCCGCCGCCAGACCGTGCGCAGCGCGCACCTCGGCTTCGCTGCGGCCGACGAAGATGTTGCCGGCGGCGTCGTACCAGGCCGGGATCCGGTGCCCCCACCACAGCTGGCGCGAGATGCACCAGTCCTGGATGTTCTCCATCCAATGCCGGTAGGTGTTGATCCAGTTCTCCGGCACGAAGCGCACCGGGCCCGGCTTTCCATCAACACCTTCCACTAATTCCAGTCCGCGCTTGGCCAGCGTGTCCATCTTCACGAACCACTGGTTGGTGAGGTAGGGCTCGATCACCTGGCCGGTGCGGTCGCCGCGCGGCACCTGCAGCTTATGCGGCTTCTCTTCCACCAGCAGTCCGGCTTCAGTCAGATCGGCCAGCACCGCCTTGCGCGCCGCCTTCACGTCCAGGCCGCGGTATTTGGCCGGCACTGCCTCGTTCAGGCGTGCGTCCGGCGTCAGGATGTTGATCAGCGGTAGATTGTGGCGCTGGCCCACCGCGTAGTCGTTGAAGTCGTGCGCCGGGGTCACTTTCACCACGCCGGTACCGAATTCGCGGTCCACGTAATCGTCGGCGATGATCGGGATCTCGCGGCCGGTCAGCGGCAGCTTCACCGTCTTGCCGACCAGATGCGCGTAGCGCTCATCGTCCGGATGCACCATCACCGCGGTATCGCCCAGCAGGGTTTCCGGACGGGTGGTGGCCACGGTCAGCGCGCCGCTGCCATCGCTCAGCGGATAGGCGATCGACCACAGGAAGCCGTTTTCTTCCTCGGAAACCACTTCCAAATCGGAAATCGCGGTCTGCAGTACCGGGTCCCAGTTCACCAGGCGCTGGCCTCGGTAGATCAGGCCTTCGGCATGCAGGCGCACGAAGGTCTCGATCACCGCCTCGGACATGCCTTCGTCCATGGTGAAGCGCTGCTGCGTCCAGTCGCCGGAGGTGCCCATGCGCCGCATCTGGCGGGTGATGGTGTCGCCGGACTGCTGTTTCCATTCCCAGACTTTTTCGATGAACTTCTCGCGGCCGAGCGAATCGCGCGACTCGCCCTGGCCGGCCAGCGCCAGGTTGCGGTTGACCACCATCTCGGTGGCGATGCCGGCATGGTCGGTGCCCATCTGCCAGTGCGTGTCGTAGCCGTTCATGCGGTGGTAGCGGATCAGCGCGTCCTGCAGGGTGTGCTGGAAGGCGTGGCCCATGTGCAGGGTGCCGGTCACGTTCGGCGGCGGCAGCATGATGGTGTACGCCGGGCCTTTGCCCGAGGGCGTGAAGCAGCCGGACTGCTCCCAGTGCGCGTACCATTTGCCTTCGAACTGGCTGGGGTCGAAACTTTTATCCATGACGGGCGACAAGCAAATGCTTGTTTTTAGTGAGAAATGAGCTTGTTAGGGTAGCAAATCCGCAGGCTTTCCGGAAGCCGGCGCGCCGGCGGCGCCGGCAATCAAGCGCTTGCGGGCCGTTCACCCACCGACTGCTATAGTGCCAAGCCTGACCGAACCCCGGATTGCGCATGCCGCTGCGTTTCGACAACCGTTTCATCCGCGCCCTGCCGGGCGATGCCGGCACCGGCCGCGACAGCCGCCAGATCGCCGGTGCGCTGTACGCCCGGGTCGCGCCCGAGCCGCTGGAGGCGCCGTATCCGTTGCTTTGGTCGGCGGAAACCGCAGGCCTGCTCGGCCTGCCGGTCGAACCCGATCCGGCCTGGTGGCCGGTGTTGGCCGGCAACGCCCTCGGCGAGGGTTCCGAGCCGTACGCCACCGTCTACGGCGGCCATCAGTTCGGGCATTGGGCCGGGCAGCTCGGCGACGGCCGCGCCATCAACTTGGGCGAAATCGCCGGCCGCACCCTGCAGCTGAAAGGCGCCGGGCGCACGCCGTTCTCGCGCCACGCCGACGGCCGCGCGGTGCTGCGCTCGTCGATCCGCGAGTTCCTGTGCAGCGAGGCCATGCACCACCTCGGCATCCCGACCACGCGCGCGCTCAGCCTGGCCGGTTCGCGTTCCACGGTGATCCGCGACATGTTCTACGACGGCCATCCCGAGCAGGAGCCGTGCGCGGTGGTGTGCCGGGTGTCGGAAAGCTTCCTGCGCTTCGGCCACTTCGAGCTGCCGGCCGCATGCGACGACATCGGGTTGCTCAAGCAGCTCACCGACTATGCGCTGGCTGCGCATTTCCCGCACATCGACGCCGGCGCACCGGACGCCGTGGCGCGGCTGTTCGACGCCGTCTGCCAGGGCAGCGCGGCGCTGGTGGCGCGCTGGATGGCGGTCGGCTTCGTGCACGGCGTGCTGAACACCGACAACCTCTCGCTGCTGTCGGAGACCATCGATTACGGCCCGTACGGCTGGCTCGAGGCCTACGACCTGCAATGGACGCCGAACACCACCGACGCCGAAGGCCGGCGTTACTGCTACGGCAACCAGCCGGCCATCGTGCAGTGGAATCTGGCGCGCCTGGCCAACGCGCTGCATCCGTTGGTCGGCGACGTGACGCCGCTGCAGGACTGCCTGACCGGCTACAACCGCGCATTCCACGCGCACTGGCACCGTCTGCTGGCGGCCAAGCTCGGTCTGCGCGAGGACGTGCTGGCCGGCAATCCGTTGTGCTACCGGCAGCTGGTGCATGTGCTGAGCGCGCAGGCGATGGACTTCAGCCTGTTCTTCGACGGCTTGACCCGCATCGCCGCGGCCGGCGGCGACTACTCATCCGCTGCGGCCTGCGATGCCTTGCTGGCCTGCAGCTATCAGCACGCGCCGGATGCGTCGCCGCTGCGTGATTGGCTGGCGCTGTATCAGGCCTTGGTCGCGGAATCGGCCTGGCCGGAACGGGCGGTAGCTATGCGCGCCGCCAATCCGGTATTCGTGCTACGCAACCATCTGGTGCAGGACGTGATCGAAGCGGTACAGACCGGCGACCTGAAACCTTTGCACGACATCTTCGCGCGCCTGAAGACGCCGCACGCCGACGCGCCGGACGACGCGCGCTGGGTCAGGAAATGTCCGCCGGAATCGATGCGGCGGGCCGGCTGTTCGATGCTGAGCTGCAGCTCCTGATCAGAGCGCGGCGAACGCGTCGCGGCTCAGGTTCTCCGGTTCGCCGTCGGTGCAGTGCACCTCGTCCTCGATGCGTACGCCGCCGTAGGGCATCAGCCGCTCCACCTTCGCCCAATCCACCGCCTTGGCTTCCGGGCGCTGCTTGAGTTTGGCCAACAGGGTCGGGATGAAGTAGATGCCGGGCTCGATGGTGACCACCATGCCCGGTTCCAGGGTGCGCGTCATGCGCAGGAACGGATGTCCGGCCGGGCGCGGGATGAGCGTGCCGTCCTCGTCGCTGAAGCCGGCCACGTCGTGCACCTGCAGGCCGATCGGATGGCCCAGGCCGTGCGGGAAGAACACCGAACTCAGGCCGGTGTCGAGCATCGCGGCCGGATCCATGTCGACGATGCCGAGCGTGCGCAGCACGCCGCCCAGGCGCAGATGGCATTCCAGGTGCAGTTCGCGGTAATCCACACCGGCCTTGACCCGCGCGCACAGCGCACGCTGCTCGGCGTCGACCGCCGCGATCAGCTCCTCGAACGGTTCGAAGCCGTCGCCGTGGGTGCGGGTGATGTCGGCGGCGTAGCCGTTGAATTCGGCGCCGGCGTCGATCAGCAGCGAACGGTGCGCGGCCGGTGCGGCGAAGGCCTTGTACTGGTAGTGCAGGGTGGCGCCGTTCTCGTTCAGGGCCACGATGTTGTTGTACGGCAGATCGAAGTCGGTATGGCCGGCGGCGGCCAGATAGGCCGCGTGGATCTGCGCTTCGGATGCGCCGGCGCGGAACGCGCGCTCGGCGGCGGCGTGGCCGCGCACGGCCTTGGCCTGGGCCTGGCGCATCTGCGTCAGCTCATAACCCGATTTCCACGCGCGGTGGTAGTGCAGATAGGCCAGCAGGCCGCCCGGATTGTTCGGCATGTACGCGCCCAAAGCGGCATCGGTGTCGCCGAGGATGGCGGCGCGCGCCGGCGGCGGCAGGTGCCCGGCCGCGTCGGCCGGATAGTTGATCACGCGGATGTCGAAATGCGCCGTCCATTCGCCTTCCGGCGCGCTCGGCGGCACATGCCAGTAATCGTCGGGCTGGTAGTAGACCAGCACCGGACGGCTGCCGGGGGTGTAGGCGATCCAGCAATGCGGATGCCGTGTCAGCGGCAGCCAGTGCTTGAAATGCGGGTTCGGCTTGAACGGATACGGCGCGTCATCGAGGAACTGCATCTTCTCGATGCCGGACGCGATGATCAGATGCTCGTGGCCGGATTTGGCCAGGGCGGCGTCGACTGTCGCCGTCAGGCGGGAAAGGTGTTCGGAATAGGCGCTCATGGGATGTGCTCGGAGTCGTGTGTGTTCGGTCGGCGGCGGCCGTGCGGGATCAGACGTATTCGCTGCCCGGTTCGGCGACCCAGCGGCGCAGGCGCAGCTTGTCGTCGTTGCCGATGTCGATGATGCGGAAGCCGATCAGCACCCGGCCGCTGCCGGGCTCGGGGCGGCTCCAGAGTTCGTGCAGGCCGGTGTTGAGGACGCCGTCGACGCCGCTGCCGGGCGGGAAGTGCAGTTCGCACTGGAACAGCGCGTCGGCCTGCAGCGCCGCCGGCGCCACGATCATCAGGCCGGACTCGGACAGGTCGACGACCGTGCCGAGGCTTTCCCGCGTCATGGTGTCGACGACGTTGATCGGATAGGCGGCCTTGCGCCGCCGCAGGCGCCGGTGGTCTTTGTTCATCCGTCTTTGTCGCCTCCCGGCATGAAATTGCGCAGCGACGCCAGCATGTTCTCGAACGCGCGTTCGAAGATGCTGCGTTTCTGGCCGGGCTGGATGCGGACGCGGCCTTCGGAGATGGCGATGGCAAGCTCCTCCAGCAGCATTTCGGAATGCTTCAGGCCGCGCTGGGTGACGAACAGGCAGTTGTGCGTGATCTTGCTGAGCCAGGTCAGTTTGGCGCGGGTCGGCGCGCTGGAGCCGGGCGCCAGGAATTCGAACCAGGTTCCGACCGGCACGTCCTTCAGCTCCTCGACCAACGCCATCTGCTGCTCATCGAGCTGGAACGTCTCCAGGTCGGCGGCTTTGGCGCTGTCGCCGAAGCGGGCTTTGTCGGTGCCGGCGCGCTCCGGCTCGAACGGCTCGTGCGGACCGCGGTGGACCAGGCGCTCGGCGATGCGCGCGGCTTCGTCCTCGTGGTAGCCGACCATGGCCAGCGATTCGCGGATGCGCTGCATCAGCTCCCCGGCGCGGTCCTCGGCCACGCCGCCGGCGTCCGGCTCGTTGGCGGCGATGATGTGTTCGGCGATCCGGCGCTGTTCCTGCCAGTTGCTGGAGTCCGGGCCGTTGCGCAGTTCGGTCAGCGCCATGACATCGGCCCAGGCTTCGTTCAGCATGGCCTTGGTGTACACCGGGATCTCGTGCGTGGCCATCAGCTCGGCCATGGTGGACTCCGCGCGCGTGCGGGCGACGCGCAGCTTCTCCTTGGCCTTGGCGACCTCGACCTGGCGGCGCTCGACCGCCTCGGCCTTCTTGATCAGGCTCTGCAGCAGGCGGTTGGTCTCTTCGTAGGCCGCCAGCAGCTTCTGGCTGTCGCCGTCGAAGTCCTTGACCGTGTTGCTGACGATGCCGGTCAGGTTGCCGTGCAGCGGGTCGTCCTTGTCGGAGCCGTCCAGCCAGTTGATGCCGGCTTCGGCCAGGATGTTGAGCATCTGCCGCGCCGGATGCACGTGGTTGCTGAAGAACGATTTGTCGCGCAGCACCACGCGGATCAGCGGCGTCTGCATCATGCCGATCAGCTGCGCGGTCGGCGAATTCGGGCTGATCTCCTTCATCGCGTCGTCCATCAGCAGGCCGACCAGGTCGATGGCATCGCTATCCTCCGGCCCGAGCGTCAGCTCCTGCTCGGGCGTCGACTGGTTGCGCAGCTGCGCCAGCAGATCGCGCTTGAGGTGGCGGATGTCGGCGTGCGCGTTCGGATGCGCCAGGGCCTGGCGCTGGAACTCGTCGAGGATGCCGCGCAGCTGGTCGGAGTCGGCCGGCACCGTACGTCCGGCCGCGCCGCTGGCATCGTTGATGTAGGTGTTGGAGAACGAGCTGAGCTTGTTCAGCAGCTGTTTGCGCCGGGCCAGCAGGTGCTGCAGCTTGCTGAAGCTTTCCTCGACCTCGGCCGGCGCGGCGGCGTCCTGCGCCTTGGCCGGCGCGCCCTCCGGAAACAGCGGATAGACCTTGGCGCTGACGGCCGCCGGTTCCTTGCCCTCGCCCAGGGCGATGGGCGTCTTCTTGAAGCGCAGCTCGGGGTTGCGGAACGGCACGTAGCTGAGGTTCGGCAACACGCCGTGTTCCGACAGATGCCGGTTGCAGACCTTCATCAGCTCGGCGAAATGGCCGAACACATGCCGGTCGAACAGGTGGTAGATCTGCCGGCTGTCGTTCGGGCCGAGGTCCAGGCATTCGATCGCCTGCTGCAGACAGCGGCAAAGCGCCTTCGGGCCGAGCGGCATCTGCTGGTTGCCGAACGCCGGCTTGCCGGCCAGCACGCCGATGCGCTGGGCCAGCAGGAAGATGTCGAAGCTGTTCTGCGATTCGCAGCGGGCGGAAATGCTCTGCTGGATCTGGTCGATGTCGAAGCTGTCGTCGTCCAGCAGCCGCAGTTCGGCGCCGGCCGGCATGATCTTGGCGGACGCGGCGCCGCTGCCGGACTCGGTCTGGCGGATGCCGGCCAGCTGGCCTTCCACCGCCGCCAGGAAACGCGGGATGAAATCGTGCCGGGTGCGTTTCAGGTTGCGCAGGGCCGAGAAGCTGTCGCCGTCGTCGGCGCCGGGGCGGCCGTGTTCGGCGTTCTTGAACAGGATGTCTTCGAGGTCCTTGAGCAGGAACTGCAGCTGGCGCTCGAAGAAATCGGCACTGACCTTGAGCAGGCCGTCGCACAGGGCGTACACGCGCACCGGCAGTCCGGATTGGTTCAAGGTGCGCGATGCGTGATGGGGTGTGCTGGTGTCCATGCCTGTTCCGGGCGGTATGCCCTCCTAGCATAACCCAGACGCCCCGCAAAACAAGGGGCCGCCAAGGGCGGCCCCGTGCCGGTCATGGACTTTGGTGGCGCAGGCGGAGCAGGATGCCGCGGCCGGGGGTGTTGTAGCCGTCGAGCAGTTCGTAGTCGCGGTCGAACAGGTTCTCGAGCCGGGCTTCGAGGCGCCATGCCGGCGACAGCGGCCAGGCGGCGGTCAGGTCGAGGCGGGCGAAGCCCGGCAACTGCGTGCCGATGTCCGCGCGCTTGCCGTAGCCGCTCAGTTCCAGGCCGATGTCGCCGCCGCCGTCGAACCGGTAGCCGCCCGCCAGCAGACCCTTGAGCTTGGGCCGGCGCAACAGCGGATCGCCGCTAGCGCCGTCCACGGCCTGGGTCCAGGTGCCCTGCGCGCGCCATTGCCAGGCGCCGCTGCCGCCGGCCAGTTCCGCTTCGGCGCCTTTGATGCGCGCCTGCGCGATGTTGATGGCTTGGCTGTTCACGCCGGCGAAGCTGATCAGGTCGCTCACCCGGCTGCGGTAGGCCGACAGCCGCAGCTGGCTGTTGCCGCCCAGCGGGCTTTCATAACCCAGCTCGGCGGTCTGCGCGCGTTCCGGCTGCAAATCCGGATTGCCGGCATACAGGCCGAAGAAACCGGGGTAGTACAGCTCGTTGAAGTTCGGCGCGCGGAAACCCTGGCCCCAGCTGGCGCGCAGGCGGCGAGCGCCGTCCCATTGCCAGGCCCAGCCGGCGCTGGCGGTGTGGTGCATGCCGAATTGCGAGTTGTCGTCCCAGCGCGTGGCCAGCTCCAATTGTTGGCGCTGCCATTGGCCGTTCCAGACCGCGAAGGCGCCGGTGTTGCGGCGGCTTTCGCGGAAATCCGGGCCGCTCCAACCCAGCGAGTAGGCCTGTTCGCGTGCGGCATTGAGGCCGAACGCCACGGCGCCCTCGGTTCCGAGGCGCACGGTGTGCGCCCAATCCAGGCTCTCGCGCCGCGAGCCGATGACGTTGCTGTAGGCCGGCGTGTCGAGCTTTTCATAGGCCTGTCCGATGCGCAGTTCGTGTTTCCAACGCTCACCCAGCGGACCGGTCAGGCCGGCGCTCCAGCTGTGGTTGTCGGCTTGGGTGCGGCCTTGGTCGAACTCAATCTCGCCGCGGGTGGCGATGCCGCTGAACGACAGCGTCTGGCCGCCAAGCAGGGTTTTGCCCTGTAGCGCCACGTGCCGGTTGCGGTAGCCGTCGCGATCCGGATCAAAGCTCCAGACGTTGCCGGGGTTGGTGGCCGAGAAACCGTCCAGCCGGTCGTAGCCGGCGCTGAGGCCGAAGCCGCCGCCCTCGGTGCCGAAGCCGGCGTCGAAGCCGGCGCGACCGTAGCTGCCGGCGCGGATTTCGCCGTGCACGCCGTCCGGCGCGCGGGTGAAGATGTGGACCACGCCGGAGATGGCGTCCGAGCCCCAGACCGCCGCGCGCGGGCCGCGCACGATCTCGATGCGCTCGATGGCGGCCAGCGGCAGATGCGCGAGGTCGAAGATGCCCTGGCTGGCGGAGTTGACACGCACGCCGTCGACCAGCACCAGGGTGTGGTTGGCGTTGCCGCCGCGCAGGAACAGCGAGTTCTGCGAGCCGCTGCCGCCGGTGCGCACCAGGTCGACGCCGGCCTGCTGCGCCAGCAGGTCGCTGACGTCGGCGGCGCGGCTGGCTTCGATGTCCGCGCGCGTCAGCACGGTCACCGATTGCAGGGCGCGTTCGGCCGGCTGTTCGATGCGGTTGCCGGTGACTTGCACGCGGTCCAGCCAGGACGGCGCGTCCTCGGCGGACGCGCGCAAAGATACGGCCGCCAGAAGGGCGGCGGAAAGCAGGATAATACGGGGTGATGATGACATGTCGGTTTCCAGTGTTGTTGCGCGCACCCGCGCGTGCACCCGGAAAGCGAACGACGAAACCATTGGACGGCCGCGCGCGGCCGACAATAATTTGGCCGCGTCGCCCTCCGCAACGTGCAAAATGACGGCGCCAAGGCGCCGCCGCATACTCCAAGCCGGTCTCCGGACTCGTCAGTAACGCTATCGTCCGCCTTCCCAGTTTCCCAGTGGCTGTGTGGACGACTTACCTGACTTACCGTTGCGGGGGCAGTGTTGGACTTTCACCAACTTCCCGAACACTCGAAGCGAACACAGTGTATCAAGCCGGCGTGAATCCGGCGATGTTTTTTTCAGGCGAGGAACAAACCCATCACATCATTGGCGAAGCGCATGCCCAGCTCGGTGGGCTTGGCCCAATCACCCGAGACCTCCAGCCAGCCGCGTTGCACGGCCTCATCCAATTGCGGTTTGATCGCCTCACGACTCAAACCGGTGCGCACCTCGAAATCGGCCAGCGAAAAGCCGTCCACCAGCCGCAGCGCATTCAGCATGTAATCGAACGGCCGGTTCTCCGGTGCCACATGCTCGTCGCCGCCGATGCCGGCCGGCGTTCCGGCGGACGCCATGTAGGCCTCCGGATGTTTCGGTTTCCAGCGCCGCAGGATGCGGCCGTCGTGGCCGCTGCTGATCTTGCCGTGCGCGCCGGCGCCGATGCCCAGGTAGTCGCCGTAGGTCCAGTAGTTCAGGTTGTGCCGGCAACGCCGGCCATCGCGGGCATAGGCCGACACTTCGTATTGCGCGAAGCCGGCATCCGCCATGCGCGCGATGCAGGCTTCCTGCATATCCCAGGCCGAGTCCATGTCCGGAATGCCGGTCGGCGGCTTGGCCGCGAACAGCGTGTTCGGTTCCAGCGTCAGCTGGTAATGCGAGAGGTGTTGCGGCTGCAGCGCGATGGCCTGTTCCACATCGAATAGCGCCATCGCCAGGCTTTGGCCGGGCAGGGCGTACATCAGGTCGAGGTTGATGTTGTCGAAACCGGCGTCCTGCGCGTCTTTTACCGCGCTGCGGGCTTTTTCGGCGTCGTGGATGCGGCCCAGACGCTCAAGACAACCGTCGTCGAAGCTCTGCACGCCGAAGCTCAGCCGGTTGACGCCGGCGGCGCGGTAGCTGGCGAAGCGGTCGTGCTCGGCGGTGCCGGGATTGCATTCCAAGGTGATTTCGCAATCCGGCGCGAAGCGCAGGCGCGCGTTGGCCATGGCCAGGATCTCGCCGATGGCGGCGCCGGGAAACAGGCTGGGCGTGCCGCCGCCGAAGAACACGCTGCTCACGCTGCGGCCCCAGACCAAGGGCAGGTCCTGTTCCAGGTCACGGGTCAGCGCCGCCAGGTACCCGGCCACCGGCAGTTCGTTCTTTTTGCCGTGCGAGTTGAAGTCGCAGTACGGGCATTTCTTCACGCACCACGGAATATGGACGTACAGCGCCAGCGGCGGCGGCATCAGCTCAGGCATGTGCGGCCAGTTTTTCGCGCAGCTGCGCCAGCGCGCGGCCGCGGTGGCTGATGCGGTGCTTGAGTTCGGCCGGCAATTGCGCGGCGCTGCAGCCGTGTTCGGGATCGAAGAAGATCGGGTCGTAGCCGAAGCCGTCGGTTCCCTGCGGCGCGGGCAGGATTTCGCCATGCCAGATGCCTTCGGCGATCACCGGCTGCGGATCTTCGGCGTGCTTGAGCAGCACGATGCAGGAATAGAAGCGGGCCGTGCGCACCGGGTTTTCCAAGGCCGCCATCTGCGCCAGCACTTTCGCGATGTTGCCGCGGGCGTCGCCGTGCACGCCGGCGTAATGCGCCGAAATCAGGCCGGGCGCGCCGTCCAGCGCGTCGATGATCAGGCCGGAGTCGTCGGCCAGCGCCGGCAGGCCGGTGTGCCGGCAGGCGTTGCGCGCCTTCAGCAGCGCGTTCTCCACGAAGGTGTGGCCGGTCTCCTCGGCGTCGGCGAAGCCGAATTCGGACTGCGGCACGGCGTCGAATCCGGCCTCGGCCAGGATCGGCCGCATCTCGGCCAGCTTGCCTTTGTTCGAGGTGGCCAGTACCAGACGCACGGAATCAGCCGCCGCGGGCGGCGCGCTGCAGCGCCAGCAGTTCGCCGATGCCCTTGCCGGCCAGATCCAGCAGGCCGTCCAGATGCGCGCGCGAGAACGGCGCGCCTTCGGCGGTGCCCTGCACCTCGATGAAGCCGCCGTTGCCGTCCATCACCACGTTCATGTCGGTCTCGCACTGCGAGTCCTCGGCGTAGTCCAGGTCCAGCACTTCCACGCCCTGATACACGCCGACCGAGACCGCGGCCACCGCGCCGGTGATCGGATTTTCCGCCAGCAGGCCCTTGGCCAGGCAGGTGTCGATGGCGTCGCACAGCGCTACATAGGCGCCGGTGATGGCGGCGGTGCGGGTGCCGCCGTCGGCCTGCAGCACGTCGCAGTCCAGGGTGATGGTGCGTTCGCCGAGTTTCCTGCGGTCGACGCAGGTGCGCAGCGCGCGGCCGATCAGGCGTTGGATCTCCAGCGTGCGGCCGCCTTGTTTGCCGCTGCTGGCCTCGCGGTTCATGCGGTCGTGGGTGGAGCGCGGCAGCATGCCGTATTCGGCGGTGATCCAGCCTTCGCCCTTGCCGCGCAGGAAGCCCGGCACGCGGTTCTCCACGCTGGCGGTGCACAGCACCTTGGTGTCGCCGAAGGCGATCAGCACCGAGCCCTCGGCGTGCTTTGTGTAGCCGCGCTGGATGCTGATCGGACGGAGTTGGTCGGCGGCGCGTGCGCTGGGGCGTGTCATTCGGGGGCTCGGTTTCGCATCGGGAGGTCAAATAGATTACCATTTCCCCATATCCTCCGGCCCCGGACGCACGCATGATCCGCAGCATGACCGCCTATGCCAACGCCGAACGCGCGAGCCCGCTTGGCACGCTCAGCTGCGAGCTGCGCTCGGTCAACCACCGTTATCTCGAAGTCGGCCTGCGCCTGCCCGAGGAACTGCGCGCGCTGGAACCGGCGCTGCGCGAGCAGATCGCCCGCAAGGTGGCGCGCGGCAAGCTCGATCTGGGCTTCCGTTTCCGCCCGGCCGATCAAGGCGCGGCCGGCCTCCGCATCGACGAGGACGCGTTGGCCCGTTACGCGGCGCTGGCCGGCCGCTTCAGCGGCCTGTTCCCGGGCATGACCAGCGATTTCGCCGACATCCTGAAACTGCCGGGCGTGCTGCGCGAGGACGACGCCGGCGACGACGCGTTGCAGGCCGAGGCCAAGCAGCTGTTGGAGACCGTGCTGGCCGAATTCCTGGCCGCGCGCGGCCGCGAAGGCGCCAACCTGGCGCAGGCCATCCGAGAGCGCCTGGACGGTATCGAGGCCATCGTCGCGCAACTGCGCGTCTGGCTGCCGGAGATCCGCACCGTGCTGAAGGCCCGCCTGCAGGCCAAGCTGGCCGATCTGCCGGTGCCGGTCGATCCGGGCCGTCTGGAGCAGGAGTTGGTGCTCAACCTGCAGAAGATCGACGTCGACGAGGAGCTTGACCG
This sequence comes from Arenimonas sp., assembly GCA_041913425.1. Lineage (GTDB taxonomy): Bacteria > Pseudomonadota > Gammaproteobacteria > Xanthomonadales > Xanthomonadaceae > Arenimonas. The sequence continues at coordinate 15,031 of JAYSFF010000027.1, forward strand.
GCTGGCCAGCCACATCGCCGAGGCGCGCCGCATCCTGGCGCTGCCGGAAGCGGTCGGCCGCCGCCTCGACTTCCTGCTGCAGGAGTTCAACCGCGAAGCCAACACGCTCGGCTCCAAGTCGGTCGACCCGAAGACCAGCCAGGCTTCGGTCGAGCTCAAGGTGCTGATTGAACAGATCCGCGAACAGGTGCAGAATCTCGAATGATGCCCGGTACCCTCTACATCGTCGCGGCGCCGTCGGGCGCCGGCAAGTCCAGCATCGTCAACGCGGTGCTCAAGCGCCTGCCCGACGTGGCGCTGTCGATCTCCTACACCTCGCGCGCGCCGCGCCCGGGCGAACGCCATGCCCAGCACTACCACTTCATCGGCAAGGACGAGTTCGAGCGCATGATCGCCGCCGGCGACTTCTTCGAGCACGCCCTGGTGCACGGCGACTACAAGGGTACGGCCCGGCAGTCGGTGCTGCCGCAGCTGGAAAAAGGCCTGGACGTGCTGCTGGAAATCGACTGGCAGGGCGCCCGCCAGGTGCGTGCCCAGATTCCCGAGGCCAAGAGCATCTTCATCCTGCCGCCGTCCAAGCAGGCGCTGGAGACCCGCATGCGCAACCGCGGCCAGGACAGCGAGGCGGTCATCGCCCAGCGTCTGGCGGCGGCGCGCGAGGAAATGAGCCACTACCACGAGTTCGATTACGTGGTGGTCAACGAGCATTTCGAGCTGGCGGTGCAGGAAGTGGCGGCCATCTTCACCGCCCAGCGCCTGGTCGTCGGCCAACAGCGGATCCGCCATAAGGCCTTGATTGAACAGCTGCTGACGGACTGAAGCGGCCGCCATTTGGCTTCCCGCCGGCTTTCCGCTATAATGCCGAGTTCATCTAACGCATTGATTGCCGGGGGTTTCATCGCCGGCGAACGGAGACAGCATGGCCCGCATTACCGTTGAAGATTGCCTGGAAGTGGTCGATAACCGTTTCGAACTGGTGCTGATGGCCTCTAAACGCGCCCGGCAACTGGCCAAGGGCGAGCCGAGCACCCTGGAAAACGCCCATCTGGAAGCCGAGAAGCCGACCGTGCTGGCCCTGCGCGAAATCGCCGACCGTTCGGTCAACGACGAGATCATCAACGCCGTCGAGCGCGCCCAGCGCGAACGCCGCGAACGCGAAGCCCTGGAATGGGCAGCCGCCGAAGTGGTCGACGACGACCTGGCCAAAGCCGGCGACGAGTGATCCGCCGCTGACCCAGCCTGATGAAAACGCCGGCCCGCAAGCCGGCGTTTTTTCATGCCGCGCCGCCGCCGGCGCGCTTGTCCGGCCGGCCGGAGTTGCGTAGCATGGAGGCATGAACTCCCCGCTATCGCCGCCGCTCGACCTGGACATGCCCTGTCCGGACCCTTGTCCGGAGCAGGTCGCGGGATTGCTGGCCAAAGCGGGCGCCTATCTGCCGCCCGAGGCGCAGGCCAAAATCCGCCGTGCCTATGAGCTGGGCGCGCTCGCGCACCAGGGCCAGACCCGCAAATCCGGCGAACCCTACATCACCCACCCGCTGGCCGTGGCCGAGATCCTGGCCGAGCAGCGCATGGACGGCGAGACCCTGTGCGCCGCCATCCTGCACGACGCCCTGGAGGACACCGCGCTGCCGCGCGCCTTCATCGCCGACACCTTCGGCGAAAGCGTGGCCGAGATGGTCGAGGGCGTCACCAAGCTCGACAAGATCCAGTTCAGCAACCGGCAGGAGGCCGACGCCGAAAGCTTCCGCAAGATGATGCTGGCGATGTCGCGCGACATCCGGGTCATCCTGATCAAGCTCGCCGACCGCCTGCACAACATGCGCACGCTCGATTCCAAGAGCCCGGAATCGCGCCGCCGCATCGCGCGCGAGACGCTGGAGATCTACGCCCCGATCGCCCAGCGCCTGGGCATCAACGTGATCAAGGCCGAGCTGCAGAACCTCGGCTTCAAGGCCCTGTATCCGCTGCGCTACAAGGTCATCGCCAAGCAGCTGGCCAACCAGCCGGTGCTGCGGCGCGAGGCCATGGCCACCATCGAGGCGCGCCTGGCGCAGCGCATCGCGGCCGAGGACATCCCGTTCCGGCTGGTGTCGCGGGTCAAGGGCCCTTGGAGCGTGTACACCAAGATGCGCGACGAGCGCAAACGCTTCAACGAGGTGATGGACGTGTTCGGCTTCCGCATCGTGGTCGGCCGGGTGATGGAGTGCTACCAGGCGCTCGGCGCCGTGCATTCGATGATGAAGCCGCTGGACGGGCGCTTCCGTGACTTCATCGCCATCCCCAAGGCCAACGGCTACCAGAGCCTGCACACCCTGCTGTTCAGTCCGCTCGGCTCGCCGGTCGAGGTGCAGATCCGCACCGAGGACATGGACGTGGTGGCCGAACGCGGCATCGCCGCGCACTGGGTCTACAAGAACCGCGGTTCGGTCGGCAACAACGCGCAGGCGCGCGCGCAGAGCTGGGTCAACGGCCTGATCAACAGCGACGAGTTCGCGCTGCCCTCGGTCGAGTTCCTGGAGAACGTCAAGATCGACCTGTTCCCGGACGAGGTCTACATCTTCACGCCGAAGGGCGAGATCCTGGCGTTGCCGAAGAACGCCACGCCGCTGGACTTCGCCTACGCGGTGCACACCGACGTCGGCAACCACACCGTGGCCGCGCGCGTCGACCGCAAGCTGGTGCCGATCCGCAGCAAGCTGCTCAGCGGCCAGACCGTCGAGATCATCACCGCGCCGTCGGCCAACCCCAGCCCGCAGTGGCTGGAGTTCGTGGTCACCTCCAAGGCCCGCACCGCCATCCGCCACTTCCTCAAGCGCATCGAGCACGAGGACGCGGTCAACCTCGGCCACCGCATGCTGGACCGCGCGCTGGAGCTTCTGGAGACCTCGCTCGACAACGTGCCGGCCGACGTGCTGCAGCAGTTCCTGGCCGACAACCGCTACCCGCGCCTGGAGGTGCTGCTGGCCGACATCGCGCTCGGCAACCGCATGCCGGACCAGGTCGCGCGCGCGCTGCTGCCGAACCAGAGCTCGCTGCTCGGCAACGAGCCGTCGTCGGCGCCGGTGCACCGCGAACAGATCCGCATCAACGGCAGCGAACGCGGCGTGCTGACCTTCTCGACCTGCTGCTATCCGATTCCGGGCGACGAGATCATGGGCTACCTGACCGCCGGCAAGGGCGTGGTGGTGCACCGCATGGACTGCCCGAACATCGCCGACTACAGCAAGCGCCCGGAGCGCTGGGTGCCGATCGCCTGGGACCGCCGGGTCGAAGGCGACTTCCGGGTCGAGCTGCGCTTCGAGACCGAGAACAAGCCGGGCGCGCTGGCCAAGGTCGCCGCCGCCGTCGCCGAATGCGATTCCAATATCGACTCGGTGAACTACAAGGAGCGCGATGGCCGCATCTCGGTCATGGTGTTCTGCATCGAGGTCAAGGACCGCAAGCACCTCGCCGAAATCATCCGCCGCACCCGCCGCCTGGGCGTGGTGCACTCGGTGGAACGCCAATGACCACACAGGAACCCGCCATGTCCCGCACCATCATCCAGACCGACAAAGCCCCGGCCGCCATCGGCCCGTACTCGCAGGCCGTGCGCGTCGGCCAGACCGTCTACCTGTCCGGCCAGATTCCGCTGCTGCCGGATCTGGGCGTGCTGCTGGAAGGCGGCATCGAAGCCCAGACCCATCAGGTGTTCCGCAACCTGACCGCGGTCTGCCAGGCCGCCGGCGGCTCGCTGTCCGACATCGTCCGCATCGGCATCTTCCTGACCGACCTCGGCGATTTCGCCGCGGTCAACGCGGTCATGGCCGAGTACATGCAGCCGCCGTATCCGGCGCGCTCCACCGTGCAGGTCTCGGCTCTGCCGCGCGGTGCGCAGGTCGAGATCGACGCGGTGATGGTGCTGGGCTGACCGCCGGCGGTGAAGCCCGAATTCGGCGAGTCGGCGCGCAGGCCGCTTGACGCGCTGCGCGGCGTCGGCCCGGCCACCGCGGCCAAGCTGCGCGAGCGCGGCATCGAAAGCCTGCAGGACCTGTGGCTGCAGCTGCCGACCGGCTTCGAGGACCGTACCCGCATCGCCCGCCTGGACGACCTGCAGCTTGGCCAGAGCGCGCAGGTCGAAGTGCGCGTGGCGGCGGTCGAGCGCGGCTTCCGCTTCCGGCCGATGCTCAAGGTGCTGGTCGAGGACGATTCCCTGCGCCAGCTGGCCCTGCGTTTCTTCCACTATTCCGCCAGCCAGGCCGCGCAGTTCCTGCCCGGCCGCCTGCTGCGCGCCTACGGCCAGATCCGGCTCGGCGGCACCGGCTACGAGATGGTGCATCCGAGCTACCGCTTCATCGCCGAAGAGCAGGCCGGCGTCTGCCGCGACCGGCTGGATCCGGTCTATCCCAACATCGACGGCGTCGGCGCCGCCACGCTCGGCAAGCTGGTGCGCCAGGCGCTGCAGCTGCTGCCGCCGGAATCCGAACTCGAACTGATTCCCGAGACCTTGCTGGCCGACCTCGACCTGCCGCGCTTCGGCGCGGCGCTGCAGGCCATCCATGCGCCGGATCCCGGCACCACGCTGGCGCAGTTGCAATCCGGACGGCACCCGGCCATGCGCCGGCTGGCGCTGGAGGAACTGCTGGCGCATCACCTGAGCCTGCGCAAGAAGCGTCTGGCGTTGAA
>JAYSFF010000027.1:19798-25241 GCA_041913425.1 Arenimonas sp.
TGGAGGAACTGCTGGCGCATCACCTGAGCCTGCGCAAGAAGCGTCTGGCGTTGAAGTCCAAGCCGGCGCGGCCGGTCGATGTGCCGGATTCGGCCTTCGCGCCGTTCCTGGCGCGGCTGCCGTTCGCGCTCACCGGCGCCCAGCGTCGGGTGGTCGAAGACATCCGCGCCGACCTGCGCAGCGGCCATCCGATGCTGCGCCTGGTGCAGGGCGACGTCGGCAGCGGCAAGACCGCCGTGGCCGCTTTGGCGGCGCTGGCGGTGATCGCCGGCGGCGGCCAGGCGGCGCTGATGGCGCCGACCGAGCTGCTGGCCGAACAGCACGCGCGCACCTTCCGTGACTGGTTCGAGCCGCTCGGCATCGAGGTCGTGTTCCTGGCCGGCAAGCTGACCGCGGCGCAGCGCCGCGAACCGCTCAAGCGCATCGCGGCCGGCGCGCCGATGGTGGTCGGCACGCATGCCTTGATGCAGGACACGGTGGCGTTCAGCAACCTCGAGCTGGTGATGGTGGACGAACAGCACCGCTTCGGCGTCGGCCAGCGCCTGAGCCTGCGCGACAAAGGCGAATCGGAGGAAAGCTCGCCGCACCAGCTGATTTTGACCGCGACGCCGATTCCGCGCACGCTGGCGATGTCGGCCTACGCCGACCTGGACGTGTCGGTGATCGACGAACTGCCGCCCGGACGCACGCCGGTGCAGACCGTGGCCTTGGCCAACAGCCGGCGCGATGAAGTCATCGCCCGCATCCGCGATTACTGCCGGCAGGGGCATCAGGTGTATTGGGTCTGCACCCTCATCGAAGAGTCCGACGAGATCCAGGCGCAGTCGGCGCAGGCCGCATTCGAAACCGTGGCCGCCGGCCTGCCGGGCGTTTCCGTCGCGCTGCTGCACGGCAAGGTGGCGCCGGCCGAGAAAAGCCGCATCATGCGCGCGTTCAAGGACAACGTCGTGCAGGTGCTGGTCGCCACCACGGTGATCGAAGTCGGCGTCGACGTGCCCAACGCCAGCGTGATGGTGATCGAGAACGCCGAACGCCTGGGTCTGGCGCAGCTGCATCAATTGCGCGGCCGGGTCGGGCGGGGCGCCACCGCCTCGCATTGTCTGCTGCTATACCAAGCGCCGCTGTCGGCCATGGCGCGCGAACGCATCGAGGTGATGCGGCAGACCGACGACGGTTTCCTGATCGCCGAAAAGGATCTGGCGCTGCGCGGCCCGGGCGAACTGCTCGGCACCCGGCAGACCGGCGACGTCGGCTACCGCATCGCCGATCTCGGCCGCGACGCCGCACTGCTGCCGGAGGTGCTGCACGTGGCCAACCGCCTGTTGGCGGAGTATCCTGAACGCGCCGATGCCGTCGTCGCCCGTTGGGTCGGCGCCGCCGCCCGTTACGCCCATGCCTGAGAATCCCATGACCGACCGCATTCCCCTGCTCATCGACACCGATCCCGGCGTGGACGACGCCCTGGCGTTGCTGATGGCGTTCCGCAGTCCGAATCACCGCCTGCTCGGCCTGTGCGTCACCGCCGGCAACGTCGGCTTGACGCACACCGTGGCCAACGCCCTGAAACTGTGCGAAGTCGCCGGCATCGAGGTGCCGGTGTATCCGGGTTGCGATCGGCCGCTGGTGTTCCCGGCCGAGGACGCCTCCTATGTGCACGGCCGCGACGGCTTCGGCGATGTCGGTTACCAGCCGGCCCGGCGCGGCGCCGAAGCCGAACACGCGGCGCTGGCCATCCTGCGCGAGGCCGATGCCCATGCCGGCAAGCTGTTGCTGGTCACCCTCGGGCCGCTGACCAACCTGGCCTTGGCCCTGCGCCTGGATCCGGAACTGCCGCGCAAGGTCGGCCGGCTGGTGGTGATGGGCGGCGCGGTCACCGGCAAGGGCAATACCTCGATCGCCGCCGAATTCAACGTCGCCTTCGATCCCGAGGCCGCCGCCGTGGTGTTCGACGGCTTTCCCGACATCGAGGTGGTGGATTGGGAGGCGGTGCTCGGTCACGGCTTCCGCCATGCCGACGTCAACCGCTGGTTGGCGGCTGATACGCCCGAGGCGCGGTTCTATGACGCCATTTCGCGTAAGACCCGGGCGTGGTCGGAGGGCAAGCGCGGCGAATACTGGCACAGCGCCGACGCCTTGGCCATGCTGGCGGCCCTCCATCCCGAGCATGTGCTTGAAAAGGAACGGCATTTCCTGCATGTGGAGACCCAGGGCGTGCATACCCGAGGCGCCACCGTAGTCGATTGGCAGGACCGGACCGGCCGGCCGGCGCAGGCCGATATCCTGCTTCGGGCCGATCAGGCCGCGTTCGAGGCCCGGATCCGGCAGGCCTTGGGCCTGCCGGACTGAACCGGGCGCAACGGGGCTTGCCCCCGCCCGCGGTTACGGGCTATAATTGCCGTCTTTCTTCACGATAATCCAGTGGGTTACACCATGAAAGCCGATATCCATCCGCAATACCGCGACGTCGTGTTCCAGGACGTCACCGCCAATTTCGCCTTCCTGACCCGCTCGACCCTGTCCAGCAAGGAAACCATCAAGTGGGAAGACGGCAACGAATACCCGTTGCTGAAGGTCGAAATCTCGTCCGCTTCGCACCCGTTCTACACCGGCAAGCAGAAGCTGGTCGACACCAGCGGCCGCGTCGACAAGTTCCGCAAGCGCTACGCCAAGTAATCCGGAAAAAACCACCTTCGGGTGGTTTTTTTTCGCCTGCGTTCCGCACGTCCGGGCCATTACGCGGCCTGCGCGCCTGTGCGATAATGAGTGCCGTGATTTTTTCCATTTGCCCCGGCGCATCCGCCATGCCGGGCCCAGAACGAGGAGTCAGCCGTGTCCAATAAATCCTTCACGCTCAACGCCAACGGCAAGTCCGTCGAACTGCCCGTGCTCGCCGGCAGCACCGGCCCGGAATGCCTCGACATCGGCAAGCTGTACAAGGAGACCGGCAGCTTCACCTACGATCCGGGCTTCATGTCGACCGCCAGCTGCCGCAGCGCCATCACCTACATCGACGGCGACGCCGGCGTGCTGCAGTACCGCGGCTACCCGATCGAACAGCTGGCCCAGCATTCCAACTTCACCGAAGTCAGCTACCTGCTGATGAACGGCAATCTGCCGACTCCGGCCGAACTGGCCAAGTTCGAGCACGAAGTGACCCACCACAGCATGATGCACGAGGCGTTCCGCACCTTCCTGTACGGCTTCCGCCACGACGCCCATCCGATGGCGATGATGACCGGCATGCTCGGCTCGCTGGCCGCGTTCTACCACAGCGACCTGAACCTGGACGATCCGGAAGAGCGCCGCATGGCCGCCATCCGCCTGCTGGCCAAGGTGCCGACCATCGCCGCCGCCTGCTACCGCTATTCGATCGGCTGGCCGATCCGTTACCCGAAGAACAACCTCGAATACGTCGAGCGCTTCCTGCACATGATGTTCGAAGTGCCGAGCGAGCCGCTGGCGCTCAAGCCGGTCGCCGCCAAGGCGCTCGACCTGCTGTTCATCCTGCACGCCGACCACGAGCAGAACGCCTCGACCTCGACCGTGCGCCTGGTCGGTTCCACCGGCGCCAACCCCTACGCCTGCGTGGCCGCCGGCGTGGCCGCGCTCTGGGGTCCGGCGCACGGCGGCGCCAACGAAGCCGTGCTGCAGATGCTGGAGGAGATCGGCCGTCCGGAGAACGTCGGCAGCGCCGTGGCCAAGGCCAAGGACAAGGAATCCGGCTTCCGCCTGATGGGCTTCGGCCACCGCGTGTACAAGAACTTCGATCCGCGCGCCAAGATCATCCGCGAGATGTGCCACCAGGTGCTGAACGAGCTGGGCGTCAACGATCCGCTGCTGGAAGTGGCGATGAAGCTGGAAGAGGCCGCGCTGAAGGACGAATACTTCATCCAGCGCAAGCTGTACCCGAACGTCGACTTCTACTCGGGCATCATCTACAAGGCCCTGGGCATCCCGACCGAGATGTTCACCGTGATGTTCGCCATCGCGCGCACCGCCGGCTGGGTCTCGCACTGGCTGGAGCAGCAGAACGACCCGGAGAACAAGATCGGCCGTCCACGCCAGATCTACACCGGCGCGGTCAACCGCGACTACACCCCGCTGGCCAAGCGCTGAGCGCCCGTCGTCTGCTGAAAGAAAACGCCCCGCAAGGGGCGTTTTTCGTTGCCGGGAAAATCCCCGTTCAGAAGATGTCGAAGGCCTGCTCGGGCAGTTCCTCGCCGGTGTTCTCCGGCACCTGCAGCATCTCCAGGTCGTACTGTTCCTGCTTGAAGTAATCGCCGTCCGGCGATTTGACGATGCCTTCCGGCGGCGTCATGACCTTCAGCGGCACGCCGTCCAGCGCCGTGCGCATGTATTCGATCCAGATCGGCAGCGCGGCGCGGCCGCCGTACTCGCCGTAACCCAGGCCCTTGAAGTCGTCCTTGCCGACCCAGACGGTGGTCACCAGGTCGCCGCCGAAGCCGGAGAACCAGGCGTCGCGGTGCTCGTTGGTCGAGCCGGTCTTGCCGCCGACATCGGCGCGGCCGAGCGACTTGGCCTGCACCGCGGTGCCGCGCTTGACCACGTCCAGCATCATGTCGCTGATCAGGAAGGCGTTGCGCGGGTCGATGGTCTGCGGCGCCAGGGCCTGCGCCGGCGGGCCGACGAAGCCGGGGTCGAACGCCGCCTTGCCGGCCGGCGCGCGGGCGCCGCTGCCGTCGCTGCTGAGGTCGAAGCCGTCGACCACCACCGCCTTGCTGACGTCGCCGGCCAGCCGCTCCGGGCAGGCGGCGCAGGCGAGTTTGGGATGGGTGTAGGCGATGACCGTGCCGCTGGCGTCGCTGACGCTGCGGATGAAGTAGGGCTCGACCAGGTAGCCGCCGTTGGCGAACACGCTGTAGCCGCGCGCCACCGACATCGGCGTCAGCGAGGCGGTGCCGAGCGACATCGACAGGTTCGGCGGCAGGCTGTCCCTGCTGAAGCCGAAGCGGGTGATGTAGTCGCGGGCGAACGCCACCCCGATGCCGTCCAGCAGCCGGACCGAAACCAGGTTGCGCGACTGTACCAGCGCCTCGCGCAGCCGCATCGGGCCCATGAAGCCGCCACGGTCGTTCTGCGGGCGCCAGACGTTGCCCTTGCGGTCGTTGAACACCACCGGCGCGTCCAGCACCACACTCGACGGCGAATAGCCGCGTTCGAACGAGGCCGCGTACACGAAGGGCTTGAAGCTCGAGCCCGGCTGGCGCTTGGCCGAGGTGGCGCGGTTGAAGTTTGAGGTCGAATACGAGAAGCCGCCGACCACCGCGCGCAGGGCGCCGTCCTCCGGCTGCATCGACACCAACGCGGCCTGGGCCCGCGGGATCTGCGCCAGACGCAGGCCGTCCTTGGATTCCTGCAGGCGCACCACATCGCCGGCGCGGACGGCCGCGGCCAGACGCTTGCCGGTGCCGTCGGCGACGGA
>JAYSFF010000028.1:0-24342 GCA_041913425.1 Arenimonas sp.
CCAGCCGCGACCACGTGCGCCGGCTGTTGCCGCTGATTCAGCAAACCTTGGCCGAATCCGGCCTGGCCCTGGCCGACATCGACGGCGTGGCCTACACCGCCGGCCCAGGCCTGATCGGCGCGCTGATGGTGGGCGCCGCCACCGGCCGGGCCATCGCCTGGGGGCTGGACGTGCCGGCCGTGGCCGTGCACCACATGGAAGGCCACCTGCTGGCGCCCCTGCTCGAGGACGATCCGCCCGAGCCGCCGTTCGTGGCCCTGCTGGTGTCCGGCGGACATACCCAACTGATGCGGGTGAACGCCTTGGGCGATTACACCCTGCTCGGCGAGACCCTGGACGACGCCGCCGGCGAAGCCTTCGACAAGACCGCGAAACTGATGGGCCTGCCGTATCCCGGCGGTCCGCAGCTGGCCAAGGCGGCCCTGTCCGGCCGGCCGGGCGCGTATACGTTCTCCCGGCCGATGGTGAACCGGCCGGATCTGGATTTCAGCTTCTCCGGCCTGAAGACCCAGGTGCTGCTGGCCTGGCAGAAAAGCGGGCAGGGCGCGCAGGACATGGCCGACATCGCGCTGGCCTTCGAGCAGGCGGTGGTCGATACCCTGGCCATCAAGTGCGAACGCGCGCTGGAACAGGCCTGCTGCTCGCGGCTGGTGGTGGCCGGCGGCGTCGGCGCCAACCGCTATCTGCGCGAGCAATTGCAGGCGCGCTGCGCCCGCCGCGGCGCCACGGTGCATTTCCCGCGGCTGGAGCTGTGCACCGACAACGGCGCGATGATCGCCTTCGCCGGTTACCTGCGGTTGCGGGCCGGGCAAAGCGAGCCGCCGGCGGTGGCCTGCCGGCCGCGTTGGGACTTGGCCGGTTTGCCGCCGCTTTCACCCGCGCTCGGATAGACTGGGCGCATGGACAAAGTATTCATCGAAGCGCTTGAAATCGAATGCGTGATCGGCATCTACGATTGGGAGCGCACCATCAAGCAGCCGATCATGCTCGACATCGAGATGGTGTTCGACAACCGCGTGCCGGCCGCCAGCGACGACATCGCCGACACCTTGGATTACAAGGCGGTCAGCAAGCGCCTGATCCAGTTCGTGTCCGAATCCAGCTTCGGGCTGGTGGAAACCCTGGCTGAACGCTGCTGCGCCATCATCCTCGACGAATTCGGGGTCTCCCGCGTGAAGCTCAAGCTCAGCAAGATCGGCGCGGTGCGCGGCGCCAAGGCGGTCGGGGTGATGCTCGAGCGCTCGCGTGCCGATGGCTAAGGCCTATCTGAGCCTGGGCTCCAACCTGGAGCCGGAAAAGCATCTGGCGGCGGCGGTGCAGGCGCTGCGCGAGACCTTCGGCGACATACTGCTGTCGGACTGGGTGCGCACCACCGCGGTCGGTTTCGAGGGCCCGGATTTCGTCAACGGCGCCGCCGTGATCGAAACCGACTGGGACGTGCACCGGCTCAACGACTGGCTGCATGCCTTGGAAGACGCCCATGGCCGGCGCCGCGACGTGCCGCGCTTTTCCAGCCGCACGCTCGACATCGACATCGTGTTCTACGACGACCTGATCCTCGACGGCCCCGGCAACCTGCGCGTCCCGCGGCCGGAGCTGAAGCACGCGTTCGTGCTCCAGCCGCTGGCGCAGATCGCGCCGGATTTCGTCAATCCGCAAACCGGCAAGACCCTGGCCGCGATGTGGCGGGAATTTCCGGCCGCGCCGGCCTGACCCGAATCGGCCAGCGACGTCAAGTACGCGGGACTCAGTGCTTGTGCTGGCTCATGTCGTGGTCGGCCATCGGCATCTGCTTGTGCACCATGAACGATACTTTGCGCTCGCCGGCGTTCTTGAAGCGCAGCGTCAGCGTCAGGCTTTGGCCTTCGGCCAGCGGCCGCTTGGGTTTGATCAGCATCAGGTGGTAGCCGCCGGGCTTGAGTTCGACCGTCTTGCCGGCCGGGATGTCCAGGCCGCCGGTGAGCTGGCGCATTTCCATCACCTCCCCGCGCATTTTCATCTCGTGGATCTCCACGCGCTCGGCGGCTTCGGTACTGGCGGTGAGCAACACCTCATCGGCGGCGCCGGCATTGGCGACGCGCAGGAAGCCGCCGGCGACCGCGGCGTTCGGTGGCGTGGCGCGTACCCAGGCCTGGTCGACGGTCAACGTCTGCGGGGCGGCGGCAATGCTGGCGAATGCCAGGCCCAGGCCCAGCAGGGCGGCGGACAAGGAGTGGATTTTCATGGCAAGGCTCCGGCTAGGTTGATGCAACCATTTTACGCCGATGCGCGGCGGCACGCTCAGCGCAGCAGGCGGCCGCCGTCCACCGCCAGCACCTGACCGGTGCTGAAGCGCGCGTCTTCGATCAGGTAGCGCGCGGCGGCGCAGATGTCCTCGACCGAACCGATGCGCGCCAGGGGCGTGGCGTCGATCAGGGCCTGTTGCCGGGCCTCGTCCATGCCAGCCTCCGGCCACAGGATGGCGCCCGGCGCGATGCCGTTGACGCGCACCGCTGGCGCCAGATCGAGTGCCAGCGATTGCGTCAGCATGCGCAGCGCGGCCTTGGCCATGTTGTACACGGCATGGTCGGGCTTCGGGCGTTCGGCGTAGATGTCGAGCAGATTGACGATGCAGCCGCCGCGCGCGGCCAAGTGCGGCGCCGCGGCCTGCGCCAGGAAGAACGGCGCGCGCGCGTTGGCGTCCATCAGCGCGTCCCAGTCGGCGTCGGTCACCGCGCCAATCGGGGTGGGAAAGAAACTGCTGGCATTGTTCACCAGCGCGTCCAATCGTCCGAAGCGCGCCAGCACCGCCGGCACCAGGCCGTCGCGCTCGGCCGGGCGCGCCAGATCGGCGGCGAACACCGCCGCGCTGCCGCCGCGCTTGGCGTTCAGCGCCTCGGCCAAGGCCTCGGCGTCGGCGCGCGAGGCCCGGCAGTGCAGGGCCAGCGTGTAGCCGCGGGCGTGCAGGTCGGCCGCCAGCGCGGCGCCGATGCGTTTGCCGGCGCCGGTGATCAAAACCACCGCGGAGTCTGCTTGCATGCGCGTTTCCGGTTCAATTAACGATGCGGACAAGGTATCCTGAACACGCGTAAATAACCAGTGAATCCCCCGCATGGACCTGCCCCGTCCCTCACCCGAGGCGCTTGCACACAGCGCCCGGCTGACCGAACTCATCCAGCGCGCCATCGCCGCCGAACAGGGCGCGATCTCCTTCGCGCGTTTCATGGAGTTGGCCATGTACGCGCCCGGCCTGGGCTATTACAGCGCCGGCGCGCGCAAGTTCGGCGCCGAAGGCGATTTCGTCACCGCGCCCGAACTCGGCGGCGGCTTCGCTTGGGCCGTGGCCAACGCCGGCGCGGAGGTGTTGGCGCAGCTCGGCGAGGACGCGGTCTGGTTCGAGGTCGGCGCCGGCACCGGCGCCTTGGCCGAGAAGACCCTGCTGCGCCTGCAGCAGCTGGAGCGCCTGCCGCGCGAATACTGGATCCTGGAGCCCAGCGCCGATCTGCGCGAGCGCCAGCGCGAGCGCCTGTCCGCCAATCTGCCGCCGGCGCTGTCGGCGCGTTGCCGTTGGCTGGATGCGCCGCCGGAATCGGCCTGGCAGGGCGTGCTGGTGGCCAACGAGGTCATCGACGCGCTGCCGGCCACCCGCTTCATCAAGCGGGACGGCGAAGTGTTCGAGGAATGCGTCGCGCTCGACGGCGAGGGCGCGTTCACCCGCGTCATGCGTCCGGCCGACGTGCTGGTCGGCGGCGCGGTACGGCATCTGGAGCGCGACCTGGGCCGCGAATTCGACGACGGCTATTGCTCCGAAGTGTTGCCGCAGCTGCCCTACTGGGTTCAGGCCATCGCCGGCACCATGGCGCGCGGCGCCCTGCTGTTCGTCGATTACGGCTACGTGCGTTCCGAGTACTACCGTCCCGAGCGCGATGACGGCACCCTGATCTGCCATTACCGGCACCGCGCGCATGGCGACGCCTTCCTCTGGCCGGGACTACAGGACCTGACCACGTCGGTCGATTTCACCGCCTTGGCCGAAGCCGGGGTGTCGGCCGGTTTCAGCCTGGGCGGCTACTGCACCCAGGCCGGCTTCCTGCTCGGTAACGGCATCGACGCCTATCTCGCCGGCTTCGAAGCCGCCGACGAACTGACCCGCTACCGGGAAAGCCAGCACGTGAAGAAACTGCTGTTGCCGGGCGAGATGGGCGAGCGTTTCCAGTGCATGGGCTTCGCCAAGGATGTCGATTTCGCCGCCGCGTTCGCGCACGGCGACCTGAGCCGCCGGCTGTGAGCGCCGCTCTGCGCCACCGGCGGTTTTGGTTGGCGCTGTGGATCGCCGGTATGCTGCTCGGCGTGTATCTCTCGCTGCGGCCGGTGCCGACCGTGGCGCCGGCGGTTCCGCATCTCGACAAGCTCATCCATGCCGGCGGATATGCCGTGCTCGCGGCGTTCGCGGCCTGCCTGTTCAGCGGCCCGGCCCGTTTCCGCGCGCTGGCCGGCGTCTGGCTGTTGGGCGCGGCGATCGAGCTGGCGCAAGGCCTGCTGCCCACCGGCCGGCTGATGGAGGCGGCCGACCTGCTGGCCAACAGCCTCGGCATCGCGTTCGGCGCGGTGCTTTGCCGCCGCCGGAATGCCCTGGTTTGCGTGGAACGGCTGTTGCCGATCCGGAACTAAATTTCCGCTTTCGCCGCCGCGATGGCCGCGATGCGTTTCCGCTTCAAGGCTTCGCCCACGGCCGGTCCGCGCAGCGCCGGGTCGATGTCGACGCCTTTGACGGCGGCAGCGGCCGAATGGTAACGCGCCAGCAGCGCCGCGTTCGGATACGGCGAATCCGACATGCCGAGACGTCCGCGCTTGTCGGCCTCGCACAGCATCGCCAACTGCGCCACCCGTTCCGGGCGGCGGAAGGCGTCGATGCGCTGCAGCAGCTCATGCACCGTTTCCGGCCGCAGCTGCTCCAGGCGATGCACGTTCAGGTGTTCACGGCAGGCATGCAGGGCCATCACGCGGTATTCCGTAGGCGTCTTCCAGCGCGCGCAGACCGCCTCCACCGCCGGCAGGCCCAGATGCTCGTGCGCGATGTGCTTGGGCCAGTCGGCCGGCGGCGTCAGCGCCTTGCCGAGGTCGTGCGTCAACGCCATGAACGCGATCAGGGCGTCGCCCGGCGCCAGCCGGGCCGCCATGTCCAGCACCA
The DNA here is from genome assembly GCA_041913425.1 of Arenimonas sp. Lineage (GTDB taxonomy): Bacteria > Pseudomonadota > Gammaproteobacteria > Xanthomonadales > Xanthomonadaceae > Arenimonas. Next base: position 5,171 of record JAYSFF010000028.1, read on the forward strand.
TTTCGGTGTGCAGGCCGGTATCGATCTCCGGATGGTATTCGGCGCGTTGCGGCACGCCGTACAGCGCGTCGACCTCCGGCAGCAGCACCTGTAACGCGCCACAGTCACGTAGCGTGCGCAGGAACGCCGAGGGCGTGCGGCTGGCCAAGGCGCGCTGGATTTCCTGCCAGACCCGCTCCGGCACCAGGTGGTCGACTTCGCCGACGCGCACCATGTCGCGCATCAGCGCCTCGGTTTCCGGCGCCAGCGAAAAGCCCAGATGCGCGAAGCGCGCCAGGAAGCGCGCGGCGCGCAGGATGCGCACCGGGTCTTCGGCGAAAGCCGGCGACACATGCCGCAGCACCCGCCGTTCGAGGTCGTCGCGGCCGCCGAACGGATCGACCAGGCCGCCGTCCGGATCCTGTGCGATGGCGTTGACGGTGAAGTCACGGCGGGCCAGATCCTGCTCCAACGTCACCGCCGCATCGGCATGGAACACGAAGCCGCGGTAGCCGGGTGCGGTCTTGCGTTCGGTGCGCGCCAACGCGTATTCCTCGCCGCTGCGCGGATGCAGGAACACCGGAAAATCGGCACCGACCGGCCGGAAGCCGGCCGCCGCCATCGATTCGGGCGTCTCGCCGACCACCACCCAGTCGCGGTCGCCGGCGGGCAGGCCGAGCAGGGCATCGCGTACGGCGCCGCCGACCAGATAGACTTTCATCGCGGTTTCTTCGCCGGCACCGGCTGCGGACAACGCAACGCCACCGCGCGCGCCGGTTCGCCGAAATCGCCGATCAGGCGCTGCGTGATCGGTCGGATGATCCGCTTCAGACGCCAGTCGTAGATCACGCTGAACGCCAGCACGCGCGGGATGTATTCGCGCGTTTCCTTGTAAGGCACGGTTTCGATCCAGAACTCCGGTTCCAATGCCGGCCGCGCCGCCAGCCAGCGGTTCACCGCGGCCGGTCCGGCGTTGTAGGCGCCGATGGCGAGCCAGGCGCGGCCCTGGTAGCCGTCGATCACGTCGCGCAGGGCGCCGGCGCCGAGCGGAATGTTCACCTCCGGCCGGTACAGCGACGCCGCGCCTTCCCAGGCGATGCCGTGGCGCGACGCGATGCGTTCCGCAGTCGAGGGCAGCAGCTGCAGCAAGCCGCGCGCGTCCGCGCCGGAGGTCACTTCCGGCATGAACACGCTTTCGGCGCGGGCGTGCGCGGTCAGCCAGCTGCGATCGATGCCGAAGCGCGCGGCGGCGGACTCGAAGGCGTCGTTGTAGGGTGTGGCGAAACGCATGGTGTACAGGCGTTGGCTGGCCTCGTCGGCGTCCAGCGCGAATACCGCGCGGTCGTACCAGCCGACGTCCCGCGCCATGGCCAGCGCCGCGCGCCGCTGTTGCGGCGCCAGCGTGCGGTAGGCGGCGTTCCATTCCCAGATCGCGGTATTGGCCTCGCCCAGCTGCCAAAGCCACAGCGCGCGCCGCAGACCGGGGTCGCGGTGCAGATCGGCATGCTCTTTTGGGCTCGGCCTTGGCTCCAGCGGGCAGAAGGCATAATCCGCGCCCAGCCGCTCGGCCGCCAGCCAGCCGTGGAAGCTGGCCGATTGCGCGGCCTTGCGGTACAGCGGCAGGGCGTCTTCGTTATGGCCCAGGCGCTGCAATACGCGCGCTTGGAAATACTGCCAACGCGGTTCGTCGCGTTGCGCCGGCAGCAGCTGATTGAACGCCGTCAGCGTCTTGCCGTCGTCGTTGGTGTGGAAGGCGTTGCGCAGATACCATTCGCGCAGGTTGGCGCTGCGTGCGGTTTCTGGAATGGCCAGATAACGCCGCTCCGCCTCCGGCAGGTAATCGACCAGGGACCACAGCGCGATTTCGGACAGTACGGCATTGCGCTGTTCCGCGCTCAGTCCATTCGCCAGCGGCGCGGCCGCCAGCAGTCTTTCGGCCTGCGCCGGATCACGCTTGGCCAGATTCATCAATCCTTGTTGCAGCACGCGCCGGCTGCGCGCGTCATCCGGCCAGGTGGTGTCGGCGCTGCTGCCGGCAAGGAACGCCAGATAGCCGCCGGCCAAGGAGGCATCGGCGGCGTTCATCGCGCCGACCGCTTCCGGCATGCGCTCCACGGCGCCGTCGGCCAACAGGCGGTCGAAACGCTGCCAAGCGCGCGCGGCATCGACCGCGCCCGTCGATTTCAAGGCCTCGAACACCGGCATACAGGGCGCGGGCGGCTTGGCTTCGTTCAACCACAGCGCCACAGCGTTTTGCTGCCAGGCGAAATCGCGCGAAGACGCATCGACCGACAGCAGCACGGCGCAGCGGCCGGCCGCGCCGTCATCGGGATGGCGCATGTTCCACGCCGCCACCGCCGGCCAATCCTGGCGGCGGATCAGTTCGGCGCGCCATTGTTTGACCAGCCAATCGCTCGATGGCATGCCGGGGCTGTCCGCCAGCAGGGCCTCCACGCGCGCGCCGTCGGCCTGCATGATGCCGTTGCGCCAAGCTAGGGCCTCCAGCCACGGGCGCAATGGATGCTTGGCCAGCCGTGCGCGGGTGTCATCAGGTAAACTGCCGGTCTTGGCCTGCGCGAACGCCGTACGAAGCTCCGCCGCCTGCGGAACCGGCGTCTGCGCCGAAGTCCGCGACGCGAGCAGGACGGCGAATGCGAGCGCCGCAGCGGTTGGCCAGGTAGTGCGCATGCGCGGTGTTTTTCCGGTAATCACAGGTCTTCAAGCATATGGCGGCATGGTGGATTTATCCAGTCTTGGGCGTCGGCGCCGGCATCCTGTCGGGCCTGCTCGGCGTCGGCGGCGGCCTGTTGCTGGTCGGCGCGCTGATTTTGCTGTTGCCCGCGCAGGGCGTGCCCGAAGCGGTAGTGGTGCCGGTCGCCTTGGCCAGCTCGCTCGGCAGCATCGTGCTCACCGGCCTGTCTTCGGCCTGGGCGCATCAACGCCGCGGCGCCGTGCTGTGGCCGACCGTGGCTTGGCTGGTGCCGGGCATGCTGCTCGGCGCGGTGTTGGCCAGTCTCGGTGTAGTGCAGTGGGCCGGCCCAGGCCTGCGCTGGGCGGTGGTGCTGTATTGCGCCGCGGTGGCGCTGCAGCTTTTGGCCGATTGGCCGAAGGCCGCCGGCGAGGGCGCATCGCGCGTCGTCGGTTGGCGCTGGACCGGCTTCGGCCTGCTGGTCGGCGCGGTGTCCTCGGTGGTCGGCATCGGCGGCGGCAGCATGACCGTCCCGGCGCTGATCTGGCGCGGCGTGCCGGCGGTGAAGGCGGTGGCGACCTCGGCCGTATGCGGCGTGTTCATCGCCGTCGCGGCGGCGCTCACCTATGGCCAGTCGGCCAATCCGCATCCGATGCCGGCTTATTCGTTGGGCTACGTGTATCTGCCGGCCGCGCTCGGCGTGGCGGCGGCATCCGTGCTGTTCGCGCCGTTGGGCACGCGTTGGGCGCATGCACTGCCGCCACAGCGCCTGAAGCAGGTGTTCGCGGCATTCCTGCTGCTGATGGCTGTGCTGTTGGCGCTGAAGTCCTGAGTCCCACCGCTTGCTAGACTATGGTTCTTTTCCCGCGGTAGCGACGATGACTCCCCAACAGATTCTTACAGCGGCCGGACAGGCCATGCAACGCGGCGATTGGTCGGGTGCGCAGCACGTCCTGCACGAGGGTTTGGCCGCGCATCCGGGACAGGCCGACCTATTGGCCATGATGGCCATCACACTATTCCAAGCCGGCCGTCCGCAGGATTCTGTGGAATGGTTCCGGCGCGCAGCCGAGGCCGGCGCCGTCTCCGGCTGGACCAACCTTGGTAGCGCGTTGTGCGACCTCGGCCGTTTCACCGAGGCCCATGACGTGCTGCAGAAGGCGCTGTCCGGTGTGCCAGACGATGCTTTCGTGCGATTTTGCCTGGCGCGCGCCTTGGCCGGCATGGGGCGCCAACCCGAGGCCTTGGCCCATATCGGCTCGGCCGTCGCGCATGCTCCCGGCGATATCGACTTCCGCTTGTTCCGCGCCCGCTTGGCGGTCGAGCTCGACCAGTGGGACTCGGCGCTGTCCGACCTGAGCGTGCTGTCGGCCGCGGCATTGCCGCCGAGTGCACGCGCCCAGGTGGCGGCGCTGCTGTTGCAGACCGGGCAGTTCATGCGCGCCATAGGCGAATACCGGACGGCGCTGGAACGTATTCCCGCGCACTTCGAGTCCTGGCTGGGGCTTGCCGCAGCCTATGAGCGCGCCAATGACCTCGGCGGAATGCGCGCGGCGGTAGCCGCCGCCGCGCCGCATGCCGATACGCCGCAGCGGCAGGCCGCGCTCGACCATCTGCGCGGCAAATCGGCGTTCCGCGACGGCGATTTCAGCGCCGCGAACGCCTTGCTTCAGAGTGCCTGGAAACATGGCGAGGGCAATCCTCTCTGGAAAAGCCAAGTCGGTTTCGAACTGGCGCAGAGTCTCGACAAGGCCAAGCGTTACCCCGAGGCTTGGCAGACGCTGAATCAGGCGCATGACATCCGCAACCGTGTCGTCGCAGGCTCCGACGGCGACCGCCAGGCTTTGGATTTCTTCGCCCAGCTGCGCACGCCGGTCGATGGCCGTTGGCCGGCATCGGCGCCGGACGACGGCAGGCTCGATCCGGTATTCGTGGTCGGCTTCCCGCGCTCCGGCACCACCTTGCTGGAACAGATCCTGGATGCCCGGCCGGGGCTGGTCTCGTTCGATGAGCAGCCGTTCTTGCCGAAAACCCTGTTGGAGCTGCAGAGGCTCGGTCTGCGTTATCCGGAGCAGTTATCCGCGTTGGAGCCCGCGCAGATCGGTCGTCTGCGCGCCTATTACTTCGCGCAAGCCGAATCCAAGGCGACGGCAGGCGACGGCGTGCGTCTGGTCGACAAGAATCCGTTGAATTGGGCGCGGCTGCCGCTGGTCCGGGCGCTGTTCCCGCGCGCGCATGTCATTCTGGCGTTGCGCCATCCGTTGGATGTGATCCTGAGCTGTTACATGCAGAACCTGCGCTCGACCGTGCTCGGCGGCGCGTTCTCGCGCTTCGGGCGCATCGTCGAACTGTATGTCGGGATGGTGGACTACTGGCAACGGCTCGAGTCCGCGCTCGACCTGCCGGTGCTGGTGTCGCGTTACGAGGATCTGGTCTCCGATCCCGAGGCCGGCACACGCCGCATTGCGCAGTTCCTGGATTTGCCGTGGGACGCCGGTTGGCTGGACAACAGCACGCATGCCCGCGGCAAGGCGGTCATCCATACGCCCAGCTACGCGCAGGTGCTCGAACCGCTCAATACCCGCGCCATGGACCGATGGCGCAATTACCGCGAGCTGTTCGATCCGGCGGCGCTGGATGCGCTCAGGCCGGCCGCCGAGTCAATGGGGTATTCGCTGGACTGACTGCCGGCGGCACCAGGTCCAGCCCGATGGCGAGGTGGTCGGAGCCGGCGGCCGGGTAGGTCCGGTAGTTGCCGCTGGCCATGCCGCCGACCAGGATGTGGTCGATCGGGCGCTTGGCGTCCCAGCTCGGGAAGGTCGGCAGGCTGAGCGTCGGCGCGTCCAGCGCGGTGAACTGGAACAGTCGGCTCATTTCCGGCGCCAACAGGTCGCAGTTGAAGTCGCCCATCAGCACCAGTCGCGGCTTGTCGGACAGCAGTTCGGCCAGATAGGCGATCTGTACCCGGCGCGCGGCCGCGCCGAGCGAGAGGTGGGTCACCGCGATGTGCCAGCTGCCGTTGCCTTCGCCGAATTCGGCCAACAGCACGCCGCGTCCGGGGATGCGGCCCGGCAGCGCGAAATGTTCCATGCGCCGCGGCGCCATGCGCGACAGCAGGGCGTTGCCCGAGCCGGCGAAGCGGCTGATGCGGCGGGTGGCCTGATGCGAGCTGTAGGGGAAGTTGGCTTTGTCGGCCAAGTAGTCGGACTGGTTCGAGAAACCCGAGCGCAGGCTGCCCGGATCGCATTCCTGCAGACCGACCAGGTCGAAGGCCTGATAGGTCTGCGCCAGGGCGTCGAGGTTGCCGCGCTTGCCGTTCGGCAGGATGTGCGACCAGGAGCGGGTCACGTACTCGCTGTAGGCGCGCGTCACCGAGCCGGCTTGGATGTTGCTGCTCAGCAGTTTGAGGGGCTGTGCGTCCATAGATGAAAAAACCCCGCCGGAGCGGGGTTTTCGCTCATTTTTTCGCCGTTGCCGGGAGCGCCGCGCGTTCCTTGGCGATCAGGTACTCGGCCACACGCAGGCTGTCCTCGTGCGTGCGCGCGGTAATCCGGTACTTGCCGTTGACGATCAGCATCGGCGTGCCGTTGACGCCGGTGCGGACCGCGAACTGGCGGGCGCGGTTGAGCTTGGCCGACACGGTGGTGCCGTTCATCACCGCCAGCATCTTGGCGCGGTCGACGCCGAGTCCGGCGTACACGTCGGCGAAGTCCTCGAGACTGCCGGTCTTGACCTTCTTGTCGATGAACACGGCCTTGAAGATGGCGTCATGGGTGCGTTCCTGCACGCCCAGCGCCTCGGCGGCGAAATAGGCGCGCGAGGCGTTGTCGTTGACGCCGCCGAACGCGGACGGCACGTAGCGGAATTTGACGTCGGCCGGCAGTTTCTTCTTCCAGGCGTTGACCAACGGCTGGAAGTTGGCGCAATGGATGCAGGTGTAGTTGAACACCTCGGCCACTTCGATGCCGCCCACGCCCCAGGTCGGTTGCGGGCTGGCGAGCACCACGTAATCTTTGCCGGGCATCGGCACGCCGGGTTTGAGTTGCGCGCCGGCGGCGAACGGCAGCACGAGCAGCAGGGTCAGTACGGTACGGCGGATCATGGTCACTCCTTGGAAAAAACGGGGCCGATAACATGCAGGATGCTATCGGCCCGCTGAACAGAAGCTGTCGGAGACCGCTTACTTCTTGCCGGCCTTGTGCAGGCCTTGCAGATAGGAGGCGAGGCCCTGGATCTCTTCGTCGCTGAGGCCCTTGGCGGCCTGGGACATGATCACGTTGGCGTTCTTGTCCTTGCCCCAGACCATGCCGTCGCGGAAGGCGGTCAGGCGGGCGGCGACGTAGGCGGCGTGTTGGCCGCCGATCGCCGGATAGCTCGGACCCGGCATGCCGGCGCCGGCCGGACCGTGGCAGGCGGCGCAGGCGGGCACGCCGGCGGACGGCTTGCCGCTGCGGTAGAGGCTTTCGCCGACCTGGTAGAACTTCTTGCCGGCATTCGGGCCCTCGGCGATCACGGCCTCATCGGCGACGCCGGCGATGACCTTCTGGCTGCCGAAGTAGGCGCCGATATCGCGCATGTCCTGTTCGGTCAGGGTTGCGGCCATGCCCAGCATGATCGGGTTTTCGCGTTCACCGGACTTGAACAGTTTCAGCTGGCGCCAGATGTATTGCTCGTGCTGGCCGGCCAGTTTCGGATTTGCCGGATCGGCCGAGTTGCCGTCCAGGCCGTGACAGGCGGCGCAGGCGCCGGCCTTGGCCTGGCCGGCTTTCGGGTCGCCGGCCTTGGCCGGACCGGTGTCGGCGACGACGGGCGCCGGCGCGGCGGCGGCCGGATCGGCGACGGGCGCTACGGGTTCGGCGGCCTGTTGCGCGATGGCGCCGGTGAACGCCAAGGCGCTGCTCAGTACGAGGAGGTGGGAGAACTTCATTGAGACTCCGAACGTCAGAATAGATTTGTGGTGGGTGTCGAGGCGGGCCCCGTCAGCGGCCAATTATCCCAGTGTTTACGGGTTACGGTCAATAAAGCGGGGTAGAATACGCGCAATCTTCCCGTAAACGAGCCCCATGGCCAATCCCCTCGCCCAAGCCGAATTCGTGCTCTCGGCCAACGCATTGGCGCAGCTGCCCAAGGACGGTGCGGCCGAAGTGGCCTTCGCCGGGCGCTCCAACGCCGGCAAATCCACCGCCTTGAACGCCCTGTGCCAGCACGGCGGCTTGGCGCGCACCTCGAAAACCCCGGGCCGCACCCAGCATCTGGTGTATTTCCGGGTCGCCGAGGGCCGCTATCTGGTCGATCTGCCCGGTTACGGCTACGCCAAGGTGCCGATTGCGGTGCGCGACCACTGGCAGGCCTTCATCGCCCGTTATTTCCAGGTGCGCGAGCCCTTGGCCGGCCTGGTGCTGGTGATGGACATCCGCCACCCGTTGCGCGAATACGACCAGCTGATGCTCGATGTCGCCTTCAAGCGCCATCTGCCGGTGCACTGCCTACTGACCAAGGCCGACAAGCTCGGCCGCGGCGAACAGACGCGCACCCTGATGCAGGTGAAGAAAGAGCTCGCCGGCCGCGCCAGCGCCCAGCTGTTCTCCGGCTCGGCCAAGATCGGCCTGGACGAGGCCCGCGCCGTGGTGCTGGGCTGGTTGCAGGCCGGACCGCACATCGAGGCAGTATCCCATGGCTGATAACGCGTCCCCCATCATCACCGGTAAAGACCAGCTGGTCGCCTTCCACGCCGCCGGCGCGCGCGCCAAGGACGATTGGCGCATCGGCACCGAGCACGAGAAGTTCGTGTTCCGCCTCGACGACCTGTCGCCGCCGCCGTTCGACGGCCCGCAGGGCATCGAGGCCCTGCTTAAGGGCATGACCCGCTTCGGCTGGCAGCCGGTCGAGGAAAACGGCCGCATCATCGCGCTGTTGCGCGACGGCGCCTCGGTCACGCTGGAGCCGGCCGGCCAGTTCGAGCTGTCCGGCGCGCAGCTGGAGAACATCCACCAGACCTGCAAGGAAACCAACCAGCATCTGGCCGAGGTCAAGCAGGTCGGCGACGAGCTCGGCATCGGCTTCCTGGGCATGGGTTTCCAGCCCAAGTGGGCGCGCGCCGACATGCCGTGGATGCCGAAGGGCCGCTACAAGATCATGCGCGAGTACATGCCGAAGGTCGGCACGCTCGGCCTCGACATGATGACCCGCACCTGCACGGTGCAGACCAATCTCGACTTCAGCGACGAAGCCGACATGGTGAAGAAATTCCGCGTGTCGTTGGCGCTGCAGCCGGTGGCGACCGCGCTGTTCGCCGATTCGCCGTTCACCGAGGGCAAGCCCAACGGCTACCTGAGCTACCGTTCGCACATCTGGACCGACACCGATCCCGACCGCACCGGCATGCTCGACTTCGTGTTCGAGGACGGCTTCGGCTTCGAACGCTACGTCGATTACCTGCTCGACGTGCCGATGTACTTCGCCTACCGCGACAAACGCTACGTCGACTGCGCCGGCCTGAGCTTCCGCGACTTCCTGGCCGGCAAGCTGGCGCCGCTGCCCGGCGAGCTGCCGACGCTGGCCGACTGGTCCGACCACATGACCACCGCGTTCCCGGAAGTGCGGCTGAAGAAATACCTGGAGATGCGCGGCGCCGACGGCGGTCCGTGGCGCCGCCTGTGCGCCCTGCCGGCGCTGTGGGTCGGCCTGTTGTACGACAGTGAAGCTTTGGACGCAGCCTGGGACCTGGTCAAGGATTTCAGCCTGGCCGAACGCCATGCCCTGCGCGACGGCGTGCCGAAGCACGGCCTGAAGCTGCCGTTCCGCGGCGGCAGCGTGCGCGATCTGGCCATCGAGGCCCTGAAGATCTCGGCCCATGGCCTGAAGAACCGCCGCTGCCTGAACCGGCACGGCGACGACGAGGCGCTGTTCCTGCATCCGCTGATGGAAATCGCCTTGGCCGACGAAACCCCGGCCGAACGCAAGCTCGCGCTGTACCACGGCGTCTGGAACGGCGACATCGACCAGGTATTCCGCCAGTTCGCCTATTGATTCCGTCCGCTCAGCGCCAGGCGCCGGCAATCAGCGCCGCCGCCTGCTGCGCCCACAGCGCATAGGCCGCCGCATTGGGGTGGAAGCCGTCCTCGGCCAGGTAGTCGCCGCCGGCCGGGAAGACCACCGGAAGCACGCGCACGTCGGCCTCGCCGGATACCGAGCGGCGAAGCGCTTGGTTGAAGCGCCGCGCGCGTTCGCCCAACACCCAGCGCAAGGGTTGCGGCAAGGCTCGAAAATGCTGCATCGGCGGCACCTCACTGAGCACAATCCGGCGCACGCCGAATTTCGTGCGGAGCACCGCGCGGATGCGCGCCTGCTGCACGAGCCAAGCGCTCAGGCGTACGCCGCCGGTGATGTCGTTCACGCCGATGGAGGTCAGCGCCACGTCGAACGGACGGGCCTCCTCGCGCTCGAGCAGGGCCAGCACCTGCCGGCTGGCGCGTCCGGAATTAGCCCAAAGCGTCCAGTCCAGCCGATGCGCCGCGGCCAAGCGCGCGGCCAGCTGACCGGCCAGCGCCTGCTGCTGCGATCCGGCGCCGACGCCGGCCGCCGCCGAATCGCCGAGGATCAACAACGACAGCGGCGTACCGTCGCCGACGTGGCCTGTACGCGCGCCGCCGGCTTCCGGCAGCCGCAACGCGTGGCGCCGCACATGCAGGGCCTGCGCCAGCAGCACCGGCGACAGCAGCAAGGCGGCCAGGCGTGCCGGCATCGTTCAGGGCGCCGGCGACTGGTCGACGAGCATGATGTCCTGGCGCCGGAAACCCTGCGCCACCGCGCGCGCGATCAGCTTGTCGCGCAGCACCGGATCCATCGTCGGCGTGCGCGACAGCAGCCAGAAATACGATGTGCCCTTGCCGCCGACCAAGGCGTACCGGTAGTTTTCGCGGTCCAGGTCGAACACGATGTATTGGCCGTAGAACGGGCCGAAGAACGAGACTTTCAGGTGGCCTTTGTCCTCGCCGTCGACGAAGAACGCCTTGCCGGTCGACTGCCTCCACTTCCCGGATTTCGCATCGAAGCCGCGGTTGACCACGGTGATGCCGCCGCGGGGCCGTTTGCGGTAGTCCGCGCTGACACGGCTCAGGCCCCTTTCGAAGCGGTGGTCGATGCGCGCGATTTCATACCAGCGCCCCAGATAGCGCTCGGCATCGAAATCCTCGACCGGCTTCACGGCGGCCGCGCCCGTGGCATACAGGGCGGCGATACCCAAACAGAACAGGGACAGGACACGTTTCATCGCGGGCCTCCGGAAAAGACGGCAGTATCGCCGGGGTGCCGGCAACACGCCGTGAACGCGGCTCAGGCTTTCTTGACGAACTCCGACTTCAGCTGCATGGCGCCGAAGCCGTCGATCCTGCAGTCGATGTCGTGGTCGCCCTCGACCAAGCGGATGTTCTTGACCTTGGTGCCGACCTTGACCGAAGACGAGGAGCCCTTCACTTTCAGGTCCTTGATCACGGTCACCGTGTCACCGTCCTGCAGGATGTTGCCGACCGCATCCTTCACCACCCGCGGCGCGTCCGCGGCTTCCGACGCCGCGGCGCTCCATTCGTGGCCGCATTCCGGACAGACCAGGCCGGGGCCGTCCTCATAAGTGTATTCGGAGCGGCAGTTCGGACAGGCGGGCAGGGTACTCATGGCAGCTCCATCGGTGACGGTCGGTTAGTGTAACCGGTGCCCGGTCCGGCCAAGGCCGATCTATCGAGTGCAAAGGCTACTGATTAAAAAATCGCATACCGAGTATAAATATAACTCATACTAAATTGTCAGGTATTAATATTATTATCAGTATTCATGAAGTGTGTTCGGCTCTCCCTCTCTCTGTCACGCTTCATGGGTGTGTTCATTCCGAACTGAAATCTTTTCAGCCACGCTCAGCGTGGCTTCTTTTTGCCACAGGCTTTTTGGAAGCCGGCGGCCGGAAAATCAATAAGTTACCAACTGTTACATATTTGGTCGGGTGTCGATAATTTGTAACGCCGCATAACGATTAAAATGCCGGCAACAGGGGCCGAAATGCCCGTTTTCGCGGGCAAACGACGTATGACCAACACCGAAAAGCGCATCAGCCTGCGCCAGTGGATCTGGCAGGCATTCCTGCACAGCGCGTTGATTCCGCTGCTGCTGGTCGAGACGGTGTTGATCGCCGCTTACCTGCTGACCAACTCCGCCATCCGCGACTCGCAAATCGAATACCTGCGCGAAAGCGCCCGCGGTGACCTGCGCGTGGTGGCCCGCCAGGAGTCGCGGGTGATCGATCAACAGCTGGCCGCCATCAGCGCCCTGACCCGGATGTACGCCAACGAAACCGGGAGCGCGTTGCGCGATCCGCGCACCGCGCCGCTGACCCGTAATCTGGCCCTGACCCCCACCGGCGTGCACTACAGCCCGAAAGACGACGGCCGGCCGGCGGTGTTCTATTCCTCGGCGTACTGGAAGAAAAGCGGGCATGACCTGGCCAAGCTCGCCAAGCTCGAGCACGTCGACGGCCTGATGCGCCAGATCAAGGCCGAGAATCCGCTGGTGTCGGCGATCTACTTCAACGCCTGGGACAGCCTGAATTACATCTATCCGTGGTTCCTGACGCCGGAGCAGTACGACCACGCGATGCCGATTCCGGAGTACAACTTCTACTACCTGGCGGATGCCAAGCACAATCCGAAACGTGAGGTGGTCTGGACCGACGTGTACGTCGACCCCGCCGGCCAGGGCTGGATGATGTCCTCGATCGCGCCGGTGTACCACGGCGATTTCCTGGAAGGCGTGGTCGGTCTGGACGTGACGGTGGGCACCATCCTGGACGAAATCAGCAATCTCGAGGTGCCGTGGAACGGCTATGCCGTGCTGGTCAGCCGCGAGCTCAACATCATGGCCCTGCCCAAGGCCGGCGAGTCCGACTTCGGACTGACCGAGCTCACCGACTTCACCTACAACGAGGCGATCAACAAGGAACTGTACAAGCCGTCGGACTTCAATCTGGGCAAGCGCAAGGATACCCTGCAGCTGGCGCGCGCCATGCAGGACAGTCCGGCTGGCATCGTCGACCTGCCCTTGGGCGGCAAGCCGCATCTGGTGGCCTGGACCACCATCGACCAGACCGGCTGGCGCCTGATGACCGTGGTCGCCGAAGAAGACATCTTCCGCAAGACCAACGAGCTCGCCGGCCAGTACAAGAACATCGGGTATCTGCTAATCATCGGTCTGGTGCTGTTCTACGCCGTGTTCTTCACCTACATGTGGCTGCGTGCGCGGCAGCTGAGCGTGCGCCTGCAGCAGCCGATGGCCGGCGTATCGGAGATGCTGAAGCGCATCGGCGGCGGCGACTGGCGTCCGCAACGGGTCAACTCCGAAATCGCCGAGCTGGATGACATGGCCGGTGGCGCGAGCGCGATGGGCCTGCAGCTCGAGCAAAGCGAGGCCGGCCGCAACGACGCATTGCAGCGCATCGAGGTGGTGCTGGAAGGCGCGACCGAAAGCCTGTGGGAGCAGGATTTCCGGACAGACACGGTCAAGGTCCGTGGACGCCTGGCCAACCACTACGGGCTGAGTTCCGATTGCGTGCCCGAGTCCGAGTTCCGCTCGCATGTGCATCCCGACGACCTGGAGCGTGCCATTGCCGCCAAGCTGCCGGCCATCGACGGCACCACCGACAGTTACGCCAGCGAGTTCCGCTTCGCGGACGGCAAAGGCGACTACCATTGGCTGCTCAGCCGCGGCCGGGTCCTGGAGCGCGATCCGCTGACCGGGCGCGCGCTGCTGATTGCCGGCACGCACCTGAACATCGACGGGCTCAAGCGCACCGAAGGCGAGTTGCGCGAGGCCAGCATCGAGGCCGAAGCGGCCAGCAAGGCCAAGTCGCGCTTCATTTCCAGCATGACGCATGAGCTGCGCACGCCGCTGAACGCCATCCAGGGTTTCGCCCAACTGATGCGGATGCAGAAGCCCAGGACCCCGGACTGCACGGAGTGCGACTACCTCGACGAGATCCTCTCGGCCAGCCATCACCTGAACCAGCTGGTCGGCGACATCCTGGACTGGTCGAGCCTGCAGGCCGATACGCCGAAGGTCGACCTGGTGCCGGTCGACATCCGCGGCGTGATGCAGGACTGCGCCGAGATGGTGCGCGTGCAGGTCGAGGAGAAGGGCCTGGTGTTCAACCTGGATCTGCCTGCCGCGGATTGCCAGGTGCTGGCCGATGCCCGCCGCCTGCGCCAGGTGCTGCTCAACCTGGTGTCGAACGCGATCAAGTACAACACGCCCGGCGGGCAGGTCACGCTCAGCTTCCAGTCCGGCGCGGGCCATGTCCGGCTGATCGTGGAAGATACCGGTCTCGGCATCCCGCCGGAGCTGCAGGATCAGCTGTTCCAGCCGTTCCAGCGCCTGGGCCGCGAGAACACCGCCATCCTCGGCACCGGCATCGGCCTGTCGCTGTGCCGCGAGTTCGCGCACCTGATGCGGGGCCGGATGGGCGTGCACAGCGAACCGGGCATCGGCAGCAGTTTCTGGATAGAATTGCCGCTGATCGGCCGCGACGGCGATTTCGCCGAGGCAGGCCCTGGCGGCGACGCCTTGCCGAGCGTGTTCTACGTCGAGGACGATCCCGCCAGCCAGTTCCTGGTCGGCAAGGCCTTGGCCGACCTCGCGGAGGTGCATATGGCGTCCGACGGCCGCGTCGCGCTCGAGCGGATCCTGGCCTCGCCGCCCAAACTCGTGTTGCTGGACTTCAACTTGCCGGGACTGAACGGCGAGGGCGTGCTGCGCCAGCTGCGCCTGCACGCCCGTACGCGCGACCTGCCGGTGGTGGTGCTCAGCGCCGCGGCCGAAGCCGGGCGCGTGCTGGACATGGATTGCCAGGGACTGCTCGCGAAACCGATCGACATCCAGGAGCTCCGGGGACTGGTTGCCGCCATTCTGAACAAAGGGGAAAACCATGCTTGACCAAGAGCTGCATTCCGCCACGGTGGTGGTGATCGACGACATGCCGGCCAACCTGCGCCTGCTGGTCTCCAGCCTGAAGGCTTTCGGCCTGAAGGACGTACAGGCGTTCAGCAGCTCCCGCGAGGGCCTGCAATGGCTGGAAAGCAATGCCTGGGACCTGCTGGTGCTGGACCTCGACATGCCCGAACCGAACGGCTTCGAGATCCTGGAACGCTTGGGCGGCCGCGACCGCGCCGGCCAGCCGGTGATCATCGCGTCCGCGCTCAGCCGCGTCGAGGACCGCCGGCGCGGCCTCCAGCTCGGAGCCAACGACTACATCGTGAAGCCGCTCGACATCCCCGAGCTGCTGCTGCGGGTGCGCAACAACCTGCATCTCAGCCGCGCCCGGCACGACCTGCTGCAGGAGCGCGACGGCCTCGAGGGCCGGGTCGAGGAGAAGACCCGGCAGCTGCGCGCCAGCTTCACCTCGGTGGTCGGCATGCTGACGCGCGCCGCCTGCTACAAGGACAACGAGACCGGCGCCCATCTGAGCCGGATCGGCGAGTACGCCGCCCTGATCGCGCGCCATCTGGGCGAGACCGACGAGTTCGTGCAGAACATCCGCTTGACCGCGCCGATGCATGACATCGGCAAGATCGGCATCCCCGACTCGATCCTGAACAAGCCCGGCGCGCTCACCGAGGACGAGCGCGAAATCATGATGCATCACGCGCGTATCGGCTACGAGATCCTGCACGAGGACGAGCCGATCTCCTCGCTGACCTACATGGCGGCCGAAATCGCGCTCAACCACCATGAGCGTTGGGACGGCAAGGGCTATCCGAAAGGGCTGCGGGGCGAGGCGATTCCGCTGTCGGGCCGCATCGTGGCGCTATGCGACGTGTACGACGCCCTGTGCTCGAACCGGATCTACAAATCCGCCTGGGACCATGGCCAGATCATGGCCTATTTCCGCGAGAACGCCGGCAGCCAGTTCGATCCGAAGCTGGTGCAGGCCCTGGAGGAGCTCACCGTGCAGATGTCCGAGATCTTCGCGCGCCTGTCCGACGAGGAGGCGCCCGGCAACGGCGTCGGCGCCCGCATCGCGGCGGCCGAAACGGCCACGCACCTGAAAGGCTGATTCCCGCCGGGCGGTTTTTCAGTATGATGGAAAGGTTCCGCGCCGGACCGGCGCGACGGGAGCCTGCCACATGAAACGACGTGATTTTCTCGCCGCCTCGGGCGCCACCCTCGGCGGACTGCTGATTCCCGGCTTCGGCAACGCCATCGCCGCCGAAGCCCTGCTGACCCGCATGGATCCAGCGCGCAAGAAGGCCATGGCCGACCTGGCGCTGAACGCCGCCACCGCGGCCGGCGCCAGCTATTGCGACGTGCGCATCGGACGCTACCTGCAGCAATCGATCCAGACCCGCGAGACCCGCGTGCGCGCGGTCACCAACACCGAGTCCACCGGCATCGGCATCCGAGTCATCGCCAAGGGCACCTGGGGTTTCGCCGCCACCAGCGACCTGTCCAACGCCGGCATCGTCAAAGCCGTGCAGCAGGCGGTCGCCATCGCCAAGGCCAACTCGGCGGCGCAGACCGAACCAGTCCGGCTGGCGCCGGTCACCGGCGTCGGCGAAGCCTCCTGGGCCACGCCGATCGCCAGGAACGGCATGGAAGTGCCGGTCAAGGACAAGGTCGAGCTGCTGCTGGCCGCCAACGCCGCGGCCATGGCCGCCGGCGCCAATTTCGTCAATTCGCAGCTGTTCCTGATCAACGAGCAGAAGTATTTCGCGTCCACCGACGGCTCCTACATCGACCAGGACGTGCACCGCATCTGGCCGAACTTCACGGTCACCGCCATCGACAAGGCCAGTGGCCGGTTCCGTACCCGCAACGCGCTGTCCTCGCCGATGGGCATGGGCTACGAGTACCTGGACGGCGGCCGCACCATCGCGCTGCCGAACGGACTGTCGGCCTACAAGGACCGCTACGACATCGTCGCCGACGCCGCCCAGGCCGCGCGCCATGCGGTCGAGAAGCTGAAGGCGCCGTCGGTCAAGCCCGGCAAGTACGACCTGGTGCTCGATCCCTCGCACCTGTGGCTGACCATCCACGAGAACGTCGGCCATCCGCTGGAGCTGGACCGCGTGCTCGGCTACGAGGCCAACTACGCCGGCACCAGCTTCGCCACGCTCGACAAGCTGAAGTCCGGCTTCAAGTACGGCAGCGACATCGTCACCCTGTACGCCGACAAGACCGAACCCGGCACGCTCGGCGCGGTCGGCTACGACGACGAAGGCGTCAAGACCAAGCGCTGGGATCTGGTCAAGGACGGCACCCTGGTGAACTACCAGGCCATCCGCGACCAGGCCCACATCATCGGCGAGACCGAATCGCACGGCTGCTGCTACGCGCAGAGCTGGGCCGACGTGCAGTTCCAGCGCATGGCCAACGTCTCGTTGGCGCCGGGCAAGACCCCGCTCAGCGTGGCGCAGATGATCGCCGGCGTCGAGAAGGGCATCTACATCCTCGGCCGCGGCTCGTTCTCGATCGACCAGCAGCGCTACAACGCCCAGTTTGGCGGCCAGCTGTTCTACGAGATCGAGAACGGCAGGATCAAGGGCATGGTCGAGGACGTGGCCTACCAGATCCGCACCCCGGAGTTCTGGGCCGCCTGCTCGGCCATCTGCGACGAGCGTGATTTCCGCCACGGCGGTTCGTTCTTCGACGGCAAGGGCCAGCCTTCGCAGGTCTCGGCGGTCTCGCACGGCGCCGCCACCACCCGCTTCGACGGCGTCAACATCATCAATACCGCCCGCAGCCTGGGTTGAGCCGACCGTGACTTATGGGCTATGCCGCCGCCGGCCGATGCCGGCGTATGATGGGGATTCCGGCCGGCGCGCGGCCCTGTGCGCCGACCGGCTCCCTTTCCGCAATTCAGGAGTACTGTGATGGATAGACGCGATTTCCTGGCCGCCTCGGGCGCCACGTTCGGCGGCTTGCTGATTCCCGGCTTCGGCAACGCCATCGCCGCCGAAGCCTTGCTGACCCGCATGGATCCGGCGCGCAAGAAGGTGCTGGCCGACATCGCACTCGAAGCCGCCACCTCATCCGGTGCCAGCTACTGCGACGTGCGCATCGGACGCTACCTGCGCCAGTTCGTGATCACCCGCGAGACCCGCGTGCAGAACGTGGTCAACACCGAATCGATCGGCGCCGGCGTGCGCGTCATCGCCAATGGCACCTGGGGCTTCGCCGCCACCAGCGACCTGTCCAACGCCGGCATCGCCAAGGCCGCGCGCCAGGCGGTCGCCATCGCCAAGGCCAACTCCGCCTCGCAGACCAAGCCGGTGCAGCTGGCGCCGGTCACCGGCGCCGGCCAGGTGTCCTGGGCCACGCCGATCCGCAAGAACGGCATGGAAGTGCCGGTCAAGGACAAGGTCGACCTGCTGCTGGGCGCCAACGCCGCGGCCATGGCCGCCGGCGCCGACTTCGTCAATTCCATGCTGTTCCTGGTCAACGAACAGAAGTATTTCGCCTCCACCGACGGCTCCTACATCGACCAGGACGTGCACCGCATCTGGCCGACCTTCACGGTCACCGCCATCGACAAGGCCACCGGCAAGTTCCGCTCGCGCGACAGCCTGTCCTCGCCGATGGGCATGGGCTACGAATACCTCGACGGCGCCAGCCACATCGAGCTGCCGAATGGCCTGTTCGCCTACCGCGACTCCTACGACATGAAGGAAGACGCCGTCGCCGCCGCGCAGCAGGCGCGCCAGAAGCTGAAGGCGCCGTCGGTCAAGCCCGGCAAGTACGACCTGGTGCTCGATCCCTCGCACCTGTGGCTGACCATCCACGAGAACGTCGGCCATCCGCTGGAACTGGACCGCGTGCTCGGCTACGAGGCCAACTACGCCGGCACCAGCTTCGCCACCATCGACAAGCTCAAGGAAGGCTTCAAGTACGGCAGCGACAAGGTCACCCTGTTCGCCGACAAGGTACAGCCGACCACGCTCGGCGCGGTGGGCTTTGATGACGAAGGCGTCAAGACCAAGCGCTGGGATCTGGTCAAGGACGGCACGCTGGTGAATTACCAGGCCATCCGCGACCAGGCCCACATCATCGGCGAGGCCGAATCGCACGGCTGCTGCTACGCCGACTCCTGGTCGAGCGTGCAGTTCCAGCGCATGGCCAACGTCTCGCTGGCGCCGGGCAAGACCCCGCTGAGCGTGGCCGACATGATCAAGGACGTCGAGAAGGGCATCTACATCGTCGGCGACGGCTCGTTCTCGATCGACCAGCAGCGCTACAACGCCCAGTTCGGCGGCCAGCTGTTCTACGAGATCGAGAACGGCAGGATCAAGGGCATGGTCGAGGACGTGGCCTACCAGATCCGCACCCCGGAGTTCTGGGCCGCCTGCTCGGCCATCTGCGACGAACGCGACTACCGCTTCGGCGGCTCGTTCTTCGACGGCAAGGGCCAGCCCGGCCAGGTTTCCGCCGTTTCGCACGGTTCCAGCACCGCGCGCTTCGACGGCATGAA
>JAYSFF010000029.1:0-23800 GCA_041913425.1 Arenimonas sp.
TCGCCCTGCTGATGGCCGACCTGTTCATCGACGCCAAGCGCCGGGCCCTGATCCACTTCCTGGCCATCGCGGTGCTGGGCGCGGCCGTGCTGCTGACCGTGCGCGACATGGCCGCCGGCGCGGTGACCGCCTTCGGCGGCATGTTCGTGCGCGACGTCGCCGGCGACGTGATGAAGATCGCCGTGTATGCGGTGACCGCGTTCGGCTTCGTGTACGCCAAGCCGTACCTGTCCGAGCGCGGCCTGTTCAAGGGCGAATACTACGTGCTCTGCCTGTTCTCGGTGCTGGGCATGGGCCTGATGATCTCCGCCGGCAACCTGACCGTGCTGTATCTGGGCCTGGAGCTGTTGGCGCTGAGTTCCTACGGCCTGGTCGGCTTCGACCGCGACAATCCGACCGTGTCGGAAGCGGCGATGAAGTATTTCGTGCTCGGCTCGATGGCCTCCGGTCTGCTGCTGTACGGCATGTCGATGCTGTACGGCGCCACCGGCAGCCTGCAGTTCGACGCCATCCTGGCCGGTTCGGCGCAGACCGCCTCGCCGATGATGTTCAAGCTCGGCGTGGTGTTCGTGCTGGCCGGCATCGCCTTCAAGCTGGGCGCGGCGCCGTTCCACATGTGGCTTCCGGACGTCTACCAGGGCGCCTCCACCGCGGTCACCGCGTTCATCGCCTCGGCGCCCAAGATCGCCGTGTTCGCCATGGCCTACCGCCTGCTGGAGACCGCCGCCGGCGGCGCGGCGGCCGATTGGGTGCCGCTGGTGGCCGGCCTGTCGGCGGTGTCGCTGGTGCTCGGCAACCTGATGGCGCTGGTGCAGTCGAGCTTCAAGCGCCTGCTGGCGTACTCGACCATCTCGCACGTCGGCTTCCTGCTGCTCGGCCTGCTGTCGGCCGACAACGCCGGTTACGCCGCCGCGATGTTCTACGCCATCAGCTACGCGGTCACCGCGGTCGCGGCCTTCGGTTCGCTGATCCTGCTCAGCCGCGCCGGCTTCGACGCCGACGCCATCGACGACTTCCGCGGCCTGTGGGCCAAGAGCCCGGGCTTCGCGTTCCTGATCTTGTTCGTGGTCGCGTCCCTGGCCGGCATTCCGCCGTTCCTGGGCTTCTTCGCCAAGCTGCAGGTGATCGTGGCCGCGCTGCAGGGCGGTTACCAGTCGCTGGCGATCCTGGCCGTGGTCTGCGCGGTGATCGGCGCCTTCTACTACCTGAAACTGATCCGCGCCATGTTCTTCGACAAGTCCGAAACCGAGGCCGCCGGGGTCAACGCCGACGGCCACCTGCGCGCCGCGTTCGCGGTCAACGCCGCGGCCTTGCTGGTGCTCGGCGTGTTCTCCAACGGCATCCTGTCGTGGTGCCTGCGGGCGTTCCCGGCGGCCTGACGGAGCACTTGCGCGCCGGCGGGGAAGTCCGCTATAATGGCCATTCGCTGATGCGGGGTGGAGCAGTCTGGCAGCTCGTCGGGCTCATAACCCGAAGGTCGTAGGTTCAAATCCTGCCCCCGCTACCAGTTATTCAAGCAAGTGGCTCCGGCCGGTTGCATGGCTTGTCCGGAGTGCGGTACGGCTTCGGACGCCGGATCTAGGAAGTACCGGAAAAGGGCCGTCAGGCCCTTTTTTGTTAGCGGAAATCACCCGGCGCGAGGAGTCGGCATCATGGCAATGACCGGTAAAGCACTGGAATTGATGGAATTGTTGGCGCCGACCGTGCAAAGCCTCGGTCTCGAGCTGCTCGGCATCGAGTTCTCGCCGGCGGTCGGCAACGCCTTGGTGCGCCTGTACATCGACGCGCCCGGCCGTCCGGTCGGCATCGAGGACTGCGAGGCGGTCAGCCGCGAGGTCTCGGCCAGCTTGGACGTGAACGACCCGATCGCCTCGCAGTACACCCTCGAGGTGTCCTCGCCGGGCATCGACCGGCCGCTGTTCACGCTGGCGCATTTCGCCGCGCAGATGGGCGAGCTGGTCAAGGTCAGCCTGAACCTGCCGCAGGACGGCCGCCGCCGCCTGCAGGGCCGGGTCCGGGCGGTGACCGACGGCAACGTAATACTGGACGTCGACGGCCGCGAATTCAGCGTCGCCATCGGCAACGTGGACAAAGCCAGGCTGGTGCCCGATCTGGTCGCCCTCGGTCTGGTCGCGGCACCCAAAGGCGGACGCAGGAAGCCTGCGCCCGATAAGCGATAATCTCGGCACAGCCGACGGATACGGAGTTTCATTGTGAGCAAAGAACTGTTGTTGGTCATGGAAGCGGTGGCGAATGAGAAGGGCGTCGACCGCGGCGTGATAATCCAGGCGATGGAATCGGCCCTGGCCTCCGCCGCCAAGAAGCGCTACCACGACGAAGACGTGTCCATCCGCGTCGCCATCAATCCCAAGGACGGCACCTACGAGACCTTCCGCCGCTGGGAAGTGGTGGCCGACGACGTGGTCATGGAATCCCCGGACCGCATGATCCGCCTGATGGACGCCGTCGACGAGGACCCGGACGCGCAGGTCGGCGACTTTATCGAGCAGCAGATCGAGAACCCGGAATTCGGCCGCATCTCGGCCCAGGCCGCCAAGCAGGTCATCGTGCAGCGCGTGCGCGAAGCCGAGCGCGCGCTGGTGCTCGAGCAGTGGAACGACCGCGTCGGCGAGCTGGTCAATGGCGTGGTCAAGCGCGCCGAGCGCGGCAACGTCTACGTCGATCTCGGCGGCAACGCCGAAGCGATCATCCCGAAGGACAAATCCATCCCGCGCGACGTGCTGCGTCCGGGCGACCGCGTGCGCGGCTACCTGGCCGAGACCCGCGCCGAGACCCGCGGTCCGCAGCTGGTGATCTCGCGCGTGGCGCCGGAATTCATGATCGAGCTGTTCCGCCTGGAAGTGCCGGAAGTCGGCCAGGGCCTGGTCGAGATCAAGGGCGCCGCCCGCGATCCGGGCGACCGCGCCAAGATCGCCGTGCTGGCCCACGACCATCGCACCGATCCGATCGGCGCCTGCATCGGCATGCGCGGTTCGCGCGTGCAGGCGGTGTCGAACGAACTCAACGGCGAACGCGTCGACATCGTGCTGTGGTCCGACAACCCGGCCCAGTTCGTGATCAACGCCATGGCGCCGGCGGAAGTGCAGTCGATCATCGTCGATGAAGAGAAGCATTCGATGGACATCGCGGTGGCCGAGGACAAACTGGCCCAGGCCATCGGCAAGGGCGGCCAGAACGTGCGCCTGGCCAGCCGCCTGACCGGTTGGCAGCTGAACGTGATGACCCAGGACCAGGTCGCCGCCAAGAGCGAGGCCGAGCAGGCCGCCGCCCGCGCGGTATTCGTCGAGAAGCTGGAGGTCGACGAGGAGATCGCCGGCATCCTGGTCGGCGAAGGCTTCGGCACGGTCGAGGAAATCGCCTATGTGCCGGCCGCCGAACTGCTGGCGATCGACGGCTTCGACGAGGACATCGTCGAGGAACTGCGCGCCCGCGCCCGCGACGCGCTGCTGAACGAGGCCCTGGCCGCGGAAGAGGAGATCGAGGAGCGCAAGCCGGCCGAGGACCTGCTGGCGCTGGACGGCATGACCGAATCGGTCGCTTACGCGTTGGCCGAACGCGGCGTCTCCACCCGCGACGACCTGGCCGAACTGGCCGCCGACGAGATCTCCGATATCGAGGACATGGGCATCGAACAGGCCTCGGCCCTCATCCTGGCGGCCCGCGCCGCCGAAATCGCCCGCTTGGAACAGCTGAACGGCTGAGCGGCACGTATATCCGCGCCGCATGTTGCATCACAAATTTGAAGGATTGACACATCCATGTCAGAAGTAACCGTAGGATCGTTGGCAAAAATCGTGGGACTCCCGGTCGACAAGCTGCTGAAGCAGCTGGCCGACGCCGGCATGGAGTTTTCCGGCCCCGATCAGGTCGTCAGCAGCACCGAGAAGATCAAACTGCTCGGCTTCCTGCGCCGCTCGCACGGCAAGGCCGAGGCGCCGGCCGAGGCCGCGAGCGCGCCGAAGAAGATCACCATCGCGCGCCGCAAGACCGAAGAGCTGACGGTCGCCGGTTCCGGCAAGGCCAAGACCACGGTCGCCGTGGAAGTGCGCCAGAAGCGCACCTACGTCAAGCGCGACGACGTCGACGCGCCGGTCTCCAGCGAGCGCGAGGAAGTGCTGCGCAAGCTCGAGGAATCCAAGTCGCGCAACGCCGAAGAGCAGGCGCGCCTGAGCGAGCTCGACCGCGCCCGCCGCGAGCAGATCGAGGCCGAGAAGGCCGAGAAGGAGCGCCTGGCCCGTGAAGCCGAGGAAAAGGCGCGCGCCGCCGTCGAGGTCGCCGGCAACACCGCCGCCGACGCCGGCCACGAGTCGCGCCGCGAGCGCGACGAGAAGCACGGCCACAAGCCGCACAAGACCGAAGCCATCCGCCACGAACCGGCCAAGGCCGTCAAGGACAAGGCCCCGGCCAGGGCGCCGGCCGCCAAGCACAAGGTACGCGGCTCGCACGTCATGGTCGACAACGAAATCGACGACGAATCCGGCCTGCAGAACATCAGTGGCCAGCTGCACCTGACCGCCGCCGAGCGCGAACGCCGCGCCGGCGCCAAGAAAAAGCCGCGCGCCAAGCCGATGGAGGCCTCGCGCACCGCGTCCGGCCAGCACGGCTTCTCGCGTCCGACCGCGCCGATCACCCGCGAAGTCGCCATCGGCGATTCGATCGTGGTCTCCGAGCTCGCCAACAAGCTGGCGATGAAGGGCTCCGACGTGGTGCGCGCGCTGTTCAAGATGGGCATGATGGTCACCATCAACCAGGTCATCGACCACGACACCGCGGTGCTGGTGGTCGAGGAGCTCGGCCACAAGGCCGTACGCGCCAACGACAACGACGCCGAGCTGGCGCTGGTCGCGCACCTAGACGAAGTCCAGGGCCAGAAGGCCGTGCGTCCGCCGGTGGTCACCATCATGGGCCATGTCGACCACGGCAAGACCTCGCTGCTGGACTACATCCGCCGCACCAAGGTCGCCACCGGCGAAGCCGGCGGCATCACCCAGCACATCGGCGCCTACCACGTCGAGACCCCGCGCGGCGTGATCAGCTTCCTCGACACCCCGGGCCATGCGGCGTTCACCGCCATGCGCGCCCGCGGCGCCAAGCTGACCGACATCGTGGTGCTGGTGGTCGCGGCCGACGACGGCGTCATGCCGCAGACGGTCGAGGCGGTCAACCACGCGCGCTCCGCCAAGGTGCCGCTGATCGTCGCCATCAACAAGATGGACAAATCCGAAGCCAACCCGGACAACGTCAAGCAGGGCCTAGTCAAGCTGGAAGTGGTGCCGGAGGAGTGGGGCGGCGACGTCCAGTTCGTGCCGCTGTCGGCCAAGACCGGCGACGGCGTCGACGCGCTCCTCGACGCGATCTCGGTGCAGGCCGAGGTGATGGAACTCAAGGCCGTGGTCGACGGCCGCGCCACCGGCGTGGTCATAGAGTCCTCGCTCGACAAGGGCCGCGGCCCGGTCGCCACCGTGCTGGTGCAGGAAGGCACCCTGAAGAAGGGCGACTACCTGGTCAGCGGCCTGCAGTACGGCCGCGTGCGTGCGCTGTTCGACGAGAACGGCAAGCAGACCGACAGCGCCGGCCCGTCGATTCCGGTGCAGGTGCTCGGCCTGTCGGGCGTGCCCGACGCCGGCGACGATTTCGTGGTGGTGGCCGACGAGCGCCTGGCGCGCGACGTGGCGCAGCAGCGCGAGACCAAATACCGCGAATCGCGTCTGGTCAAGCAGCCGGGCTCGCGCATGGAGGACGTCATCGCCCAGATGGGCGCCGGCCAGGGCCAGCAGGTGCTCAACCTGGTGGTCAAGGCCGACGTGCAGGGCTCGGTGGAAGCGCTGCGCGATTCGCTGACCGGCCTGTCCAACGACATGATCCGCATCAACGTGGTGTCCTCCGGCGTCGGCGGCATCACCGAGTCGGACGCCACGCTGGCGGCCGCCTCCAAGGCGGTGGTGATCGGCTTCAACGTCCGCGCCGACGCCAGCGCGCGCAAGGTCATCGAGAGCAACGGCATCGACCTGCGCTACTTCTCGATCATCTACGACGTCATCGACCAGGTCAAACAGGTCGCCTCCGGCCTGCTGGGCGTGGAGATCCGCGAGGAGATCATCGGCATCGCCGAGGTGCGCGACGTGTTCCGCAGCTCGAAGTTTGGCGCCGTGGCCGGTTCGCTGGTGGTCGAAGGCACGGTCAAGCGCAACAAGCCGATCCGCGTGCTGCGCAACAGCGTGGTGGTGTTCGAGGGCGAGCTGGAATCGCTGCGCCGCTTCAAGGACAACGTCGACGAGGTCCGCAGCGGCACCGAATGCGGCATCGCGGTGAAGGCCTACAACGACGTCAAGCCGGGCGACCAGATCGAGTGCTTCGAGCGCATCGAAGTGGCGCGCAGCCTCTGATGGCGAAGAAAAGCTTCCACCGCACCGACCGCGTGTCCGCCCAGCTCCGCCGGGAGCTGGGCCTGATTGTGCACGCCAGCGTGCGCGAGCACGGCCTGCCGTCGGTCAGCGTCTCGGACGTGGAAGTTACCCGCGACATGGCGCACGCCAAGGTGTTCGTGACCGCGCTGCTGCCGGAGTCCTCGAAGGCGGCGGTCAAGGCGCTGAACGAACTGGCGCCGGAGATGCGCTTCCAGCTGGCGCATGCGGTCAAGATGCGGCATGTGCCGGAACTGCATTTCCACTACGACGATTCCGTCGACCGCGGCGAGCGCATCGACCGGCTGCTGCGCGACGCGCCCGATCCCGAACAGACCTGACCGCCTCCGGGCGGTTTTTTCGGCATGAAGAAAACCCAGTTCACCTTCCCGCGCCGGCCCGTCGACGGCCTGATCCTGCTCGACAAGCCGCAGGGGCTGAGCTCGAACCAGGCGCTGCAGAAGGTACGCAACCTGCTGCGCGCCGAGAAGGCCGGGCACACCGGCGCGCTCGATCCGTTGGCCACCGGCGTGCTGCCGATCTGCCTGGGCGAGGCGACCAAGGCCGCCGGCATCCTGCTCGGCAACGACAAAGCCTATGAGGTCGAGGCCCGGCTGGGCGCGACCACCGACACCGACGATGCCGAGGGCCAAATCCTGCGCGAGCGCCCGGTGCCGGCCTTCACCGCCGCCGACATCGCGGCCCTGCTGCCGCGCTTCACCGGCGACATCCAACAGGTGCCGCCGATCTATTCGGCGCTCAAGCAGGGCGGCGAACCGCTGTATGTGAAGGCCCGCCGCGGCGAAAGCATCGCGCTGGCGGCGCGGCCGGTGAGCGTCCATGCCATCGAGCCGCTGGACGTCGGACCGGACTCCCTGCGCCTGCGGGTGACCTGCGGCTCCGGCACCTACATCCGCAGCCTGGTGCGCGACCTGGGCGAGGCCCTGGGTTGCGGCGCGCACGTCACGGCGCTGCGCCGGCTGTGGGTGGAACCGTTCCAGGACCTGCCGCTGTGGACGCTGGAATCCCTGCAGGCGCTGGCGGGGCAGGGCGAGGCGGCGCTGGATGCGGCGCTATTGCCGGTCGAGCAGGCCCTGCGCGCGGTGCCGAAAGTGCCGCTGAGCGCCGAGCAGGCCCGGCGCCTGGGCATGGGCCAGCCGGTGCGCGTGCCGGAGGTGGCGGAAACCGCCGATCCCGTTCAGCTTTGCGATGAAAGCGGCCGAAGCCTCGGCTTGGCGCACATCGGGCCGGACGGCTTGGTGCGCGTGCAGCGCCTGTTCCGCTGGGCCGCCATCAACTGAGGTTTCCGGCCCCCATAAAGGCCGGCTTCGGGTATAATACGCGGGCTTCGCGCCGTTGCCGGCCGGGGCTCCCTTAACCGGCGGTCCACGCGGTCGCGCAATGGCGCGCTTCTGCCGGATTCGCATCGAACCGAGAAAACACCATGTCCATCGACACCAACAAGATCATCGCCGAGCACGCGCGTACCGCCAACGACACCGGCTCGCCGGAAGTCCAGATCGCCCTGCTCACCGCCCGCATCGAAGACCTGTCCGAACACTTCAAGACCCACAAGAAGGACCATCACTCCCGTCGCGGCCTGCTGACCATGGTCAACCAGCGCCGCAGCCTGCTGGCCTACCTGAAGAAGAAAGACGGCGAACGTTACCGCGCCCTGATCCAACGCTTGGGTCTTCGTCGCTAAACACCCGACGCGGCGCCTAGGCGCCGCGTTGTTTTTTGCAGTACATCAAAGCCGGGCATGTGGCCCGGCTCGCGGAAATCAAAGAGGATAGAACAGTGGCAAAAATCGTGAAAACCTTCCAATACGGCAAGCACCAGGTCAGCATCGAAACCGGTGAAGTCGCCCGCCAGGCCAGCGGCTCGGTCATCGTCAGCGTCGAAGGCACCGTGGTGCTGGTCACCGCCGTCGCCGCCAAGAGCGCGCGCGAGGGCATGGACTTCTTCCCGCTCACCGTCGACTACCAGGAGAAGTTCTACGCCGGCGGCCGTATCCCGGGCGGTTTCTTCAAGCGCGAAGGCCGCGCCACCGAGAAGGAGACCCTGATCTCCCGCCTGATCGATCGCCCGATCCGTCCGCTGTTCCCGGAAGGTTTCCGCAACGAAGTGCAGATTATCGCCACCGTCATGTCGCTGAACCCGGAAGTCGACGGCGACATCCCGGCCCTGATCGGTGCCTCCGCCGCCCTGGCCCTGTCCGGCGCGCCGTTCAACGGCCCGATCGGCGCCGCCAAGGTCGGTTTCGCCAACGGCCAGTACATCCTCAACCCGACCGCCGCCGAACTGGCCACCTCGCAGCTTGAGCTGGTCGTCGCCGGCACCGCCAACGCGGTGCTGATGGTGGAGTCGGAAGCCGCCCTGCTGTCGGAAGAGCAGATGCTGGGCGCCGTGATGTTCGGCCACCGCGAAATGCAGGCCGCCATCAAGGCCATCAACGAACTGGTCGCCGAAGCCGGCGTGCAGAAGTGGGATTGGCAGGCGCCGGCCAAGCATGACGCCATGATCGCCGCACTGAAGGCCGCCGTCGGCACCCGCCTGGAAGCTGCATTCGCCATCCGCGAGAAGCTGGAACGCCGCGACGCCATCGCCAAGATCAAGGCCGATGTGCTGGAAAGCCTGAAGCCGCAGGCCGAAGCCGAAGGCTGGCCGGTCGCCGATCTGGGCAAGGAATTCGGCGAGCTCGAATACGAAACCATGCGTGCGTCCGTGCTGAAGACCAAGATCCGCATCGACGGCCGCAACCTCGACACCGTGCGTCCGATCAGCGTGCGCACCTCGGTGCTGCCGCGCACCCACGGCTCGGCCCTGTTCACCCGCGGCGAGACCCAGGCCCTGGTGGTCGCCACCCTCGGCACCGCCCGCGACGGCCAGATCATCGACGCCGTGTCCGGCGAGTACAAAGAAAACTTCATGTTCCACTACAACTTCCCGCCGTACTCGGTGGGCGAGTGCGGCCGTTTCGGCGCGCCGAAGCGCCGCGAAATCGGCCACGGCCGCCTGGCCAAGCGCGGCGTGCAGGCCGTGATGCCGAACATGGAAGAATTCCCGTACACCATCCGCTGCGTGTCGGAGATCACCGAATCCAACGGCTCCTCGTCGATGGCCTCGGTCTGCGGCTCCTCGCTGGCCATGATGGACGCCGGCATCCCGCTGAAGGCGCCGGTCGCCGGCATCGCCATGGGTCTGGTCAAGGAAGGCAACGATTTCGTGGTGCTGTCCGACATCCTGGGTGACGAAGACCACCTGGGCGACATGGACTTCAAGGTCGCCGGTTCCGACAAGGGCATCTCCGCCCTGCAGATGGACATCAAGATCGAAGGCATCACCGAGGAGATCATGAAGATCGCCCTCGACCAGGCCAAGCACGGCCGCCTGCACATCCTGGGCGAGATGAACAAGGTGCTGTCGGCGCCGCGTCCGGAGATGTCGGAATACGCCCCGCGCCTGATGACCATCAAGATCCATCCGGACAAGATCCGCGAAGTGATCGGCAAGGGCGGCTCGGTGATCCAGGCCATCACCAAGGAAACCGGCACCCAGATCGACATCCAGGACGACGGCACCATCACCATCGCCTCGGTCAACAACGCCGCAGCCGAAGCCGCCAAGGCGCGCATCGAGTCGATCACCTCGGACGTCGAGCCGGGCCGCATCTACGAAGGCAAGGTCGCCAAGATCATGGACTTCGGCGCGTTCGTGACCATCGCCCCGGGCAAAGACGGCCTGGTGCACGTGTCGCAGATCTCCAACGAGCGCGTCGAGAAGGTCTCCGACAAGCTCAAGGAAGGCGATGTGGTCAAGGTCAAGGTGCTGGAAGTCGACAAGCAGGGCCGTATCCGCCTGTCGATGAAGGCGCTGGACGAAGAAACCGCCGAATAAGCATCGGTCACCGGTATACGGAAAAGCGGGCTTCGGCCCGCTTTTTTGTTGCCGCCCTTCGACAGGCTCAGGGCGCGTTACGGTGGGATTGGGGTGGCCCTTCGGCAAGCTCAGGGCGCACTTCCGACCGATCCAAGGTTCAATCGGGCTACAATCGGGGCATGGATACGCATCCGGCACTCCGTTACGCCGCGTTCGCGCTCGGCAGCCTGTGGGCCTTGCCGATGACCGCGGTCGGCCTGGTGCTGGGCTGCGGCGCGCTGGCGCTGGGCGCGCGCGTCTCGTTCTCGGACCACGCGCTGCTGTTTTCGCGGGTGCGCTTTCCCGGCCGCGGCGCGCTCACGCTCGGGCAGGTCATCCTGCACACCGGCCAAAGCCTGGATGAATCGGCCAAGACCTACCATTGCGCCGCGTTCGGCGGCAACGAGTGCGTGCGCATCGGCAGCCACGAGCGCGCGCATGTGTACCAGTACATGGCGCTGGGCGTGCTGTTCCTGTTGCTGTATTTCCTGCACGGCGGCATCCGCCACAGCAACCGCTTCGAGCAGGCCGCCGATCGCTACGCGCTGACCGGAAAGGGTTGGTGGCCGTATGGCGGCGCGTGATCCGGAGAAGAAAAAAGCTCCCAGAAGGGAGCTTATTCGATTTGGTACCGGTGATAGGACTCGAACCTACACTATGTCACCATAAGCGGATTTTGAGTCCGCCGCGTCTACCATTCCGCCACACCGGCATGTGTCAGGCCATTATACCCGAGCCCGGGCTTCAGTCACAGTCCACCGGGTCCAGGCACAGCTGCTTGCTGCCCTTCGCGTACCAGCCGTCGCCCAGCGGTTCGTAGATGGCGCATTCGCCCATGCTGTCCTTGTAGATGTGCAGGGAGATGGCGATGCGCTTCGGGTCCGGGTTGCGGATGGTGTGGTATTCGTGCGGCGGGATGATGCAGCCCGAGGAGCCGACACCGCCCATCATCGGTTCGTGGCGCAGGAAGCGGACCTTGCCGTCGGCCTCCTCCAGCAGTTCGTACTGGGTGATCTCGATCTCGCCCTGCCAGACGCCTTCCACGCCCCACAGGCCGCAGTGGTCGTGGATCGGGGTGCCCTGGCCCGGGGCCCAGGTCATCGCCACCACGCTGACGCCGCTGTCCGGGCATTTGTAGATCTCGCGGCGGGCGTAATGGCCTTCCACCGGTTCGAACACGCACTCGGGCAGGAACAGCGCCTTTTCGTTGATCAGCCGGATCATGCCGTCGCGCAGCACGCGCACGGTCTCGTCGCTGTCGGCGCGGCCGCAGGCGTCGCGGAGCAGGGCCAGCAGTTTGTCCTTGCCGGTGAAGTCGAGGTCGTTCATGCGGAGTCCTTGAGGTCGTCGAGGAAGCGGCGGATGGGCGGCGCGAACCGGTCGATGTCGACCAGGAAGGCGTCGTGGCCCTGGTGCGAGTCCAGCGGCACGAAAGTGGTGCGCGCCCCGCCGCGGGCCAGGCCGTCGGCGATCTGCTGCTGCTGGTGCAGGGGGAACAGGATGTCGGTGCTGGCGCCCAGCACCAGCGCGCTGCCGACGTGGATGCCGGACAGCGCCTCGGTCAGGTCGTCGTCGCTGTGCGCGCAGCTCCGGCAGAAGTCGAACCAGTCCATGGCGCGGCTCAGGTACAGGTAGCAGTTCGGGTCGAACTGGTCGACGAAGCGTTCGGCATGGGCTTCCAGGTAGCTTTCCACCGCGAACTCCATGCCGAAGCGGTCGTTGTCGCCGGGGTCCTCGTTCAGCCGTACGCGGCCGAAGCGGCCTTCCCATTCCACCGCCGAGCGGTAGGTGACCACGCCCAGCTTGCGCGCGATGCGCATGCCGTTGCGCGGATAGTCGCCGTCGCCGTAGCGGCCGTTGTTCCACTGCGGATCGAGGCGGATGGCCTCGCGCTGCAGCGAGCGGATGGCGATGGAGAACGGCAACGCCTGCGCGCTGCCGGAGACGTTGATGTGGCTGCGGGTGAACAGCGGGAACTGCTGCAGGAACGACAGCGCCACCATGCCGCCCATCGAGTTGCCGATCAGGCAGGCCAGCGATTCGATGCCGAGATGGTTCAGCACCGCCTTGGCGGCCTTGGCGCAGTCCTCCACCGACAGGTCGGGGAAGTCGAGGCGGTAGGGCTGGCCGCTGTCGGGGTCGATCGAGGCCGGACCGCTGGAGCCCTTGCAGCTGCCGAGGGTGTTGACGCAGACCACGAACCAGCGCTCGGTGTCGATGGCCTTGCCGGGCCCGAGCATCGCTTCCCACCAGCCTTTGTCGGGATTCTCCGGCGAGCCGGCGGCGTGCGCGTTCGGCGACAGGCCGGTCAGGATCAGCACGGCGTTGTCGCCTTTGGCGTTCAGCGCGCCCCAGGTCTCATACGCCATCCGGCCCTGCTTCAGGCTGCCGCCGCGCCGGAAGGCGAACGGCGAGGGCAGCGGGGCGAAGCGGGTGCCGGGGGCGATGAATTCCGTCATGGTTGTTTGCGTAAAACCAAAGTGACCGGAGCCAGTTTATCCGATTGCACCGTCAGCGTTTCGCTCTGCCAGCCGCCGGCGCCGGCCTCGGCGCTGCCGCTGGCCGAAATGCGCGCCGAGAGCGTGAACGCGGCTTGGCTGGACAGCGTCGCGGTCGGCATGATCGAGTCGGCGTCCGACAATTCCAGCTGCACCGGGAACGCCGAAACCGGCAGGCGCTTGGCCGCTACCGGCGGACCGGCGCCGTCCACGCGTTTGGCGAACACGAACAGCACCGCGCCCGGCGGCGTGGCGGCACGCAGGGCCGGGTCGAGCTCGACCGTGACCTGCACGCTCATCGCGGCCGGCAGCACGGAGTCGGCCAAGGGCGGCTGGCCGGCTTGTGTGCGGGCCTGATTGATCTGCGGCAACAGGGCTTGCGCGGTCTGCCGGTCGAGTTCCGGCAACAGCGCTTCCCAGGCCTTGGCGGCCTCGCTCGCTTGGCCGGCCTGCAGCAGCAGGATGCCGCGGAAGAAGCGCGCGCGTTGGTTGCCCGGTTCGGCGGTGATGGCCTTGTCGATCCATTCGCGCGCGCGCGCATCGGGCACGTCCGGCTTGCCGGCACGGAACAGGGACTCGGCGTAATCGACCATCAGCGCGGCGTTGCCGGCGTCGCGCGCCAGCGCCTCGGCGAAGTGCGGCTGCGCCTCGGCCGGACGGCCGAGCTGCATATAGCTGCGCGCCAGCAGCACGCGCGCTTCCTGGTTGGCCGGTTCGGCGCGCACCACCGCTTCCAGTTCCGCCAGCGCCTGGTCGAGTTGCTGCGCCTGGTCGGCCTGCGGCGCCGGCGGCGGCACGTAGCCGATGGCTTCGGGGCGGCCGAACAGCAGATACAGGCCGAGCACGGCGGCGAGCGATGCGCCGCCGATGCCCAGCGCCAAGCCGCGCCGCGCCGGCCACAGCGGATACAGGGCGAACGCCAGCACGGCGAGGGTGAACAGGGCGGCGATGCCGATGAAAAGAGCCATTACCATTCCTCGTTGTCGGCGGCGGGCACGGGCGCGGCGGGTTGCTTGCGGCGGATGATGCCGACCACGGCGATGCCGCCGGCCAGCAGGATCAGGAACGGCCCGATCCACAGCAGCCAGTTGCCGCCGCGCATCGGCGGTTCGTACAGCACGAAGTCGGTGTAGCGCTCCACCAGATACTGCTTGATCTCGTCGTCGCTGCGGCCTTCGCGCATCAGCGCCAGCACCTCGCGGCGCAGGTCGTGCGCGATCGGCGCGTTGGAGTCGGCGATGCTCTGGTTCTGGCACATCACGCAGCGTAGTTCGGCGGTCAGCGCCTTGAAGCGCTGCTCTTCGGCCGGGCTGCGGTAATCGACCGGCTCCAGCGCCGCGGCGGTTTGCCCGAACAGCAGGGCCAGCGACAGCAGCAATGCCTTCATGGCGCGTCCTCCAGCAGCGGGCGGATCCTGTCCTGCACGATCTCCGGCGTGAGCGGGCCGATGTGCTTGAAGCGCACGATGCCCTCGGCGTCGACCACGAAGGTCTCCGGCGCGCCGTAGATGCCCCAGTCCAGCGCGGCTTGGCCGTCGGCGTCCTGCACTACCAGCGCGAACGGGTTGCCGAACTGCGCCAACCAGCGGCTCGCGTCCTCGGGCGTGTCCTTGTAGTTGTAGCCCACCACCAGCGCGCCGGATTTTGCCAGCTCGGTGATCACCGGATGCTCGACCCGGCAGCTGACGCACCAGCTGCCCCAGACGTTCAGCACATACGGGCGGCCGCGCAGGCCGTCGATGGCGATGCGCGATTCCGGCAGCGGCAGTTCCGGTAGCGCCAGCGCCGGCGCCGGCTTGCCGATCAGCGGCGAGGGGATGGCGGAGTTGTCCTTGCCCGAATTCATGCGCACGCCGACGAACAGCAGCGAGGCCAGCAGCACGAAGGCGATCAGCGGCAGCAGGCGGTTCATGCCGTGCCGCCTTGGCGCCGGAAGCGCTTGTCGAAGGTCACCAGCAGCGCGCCGAGCGCCATCATCAGCGCGCCGAACCAGATCCAACGCACGAACGGCTTGACGTGCAGGCGCAGGGCCCAGCTGCCGGCGTCGTCGATCGGTTCGCCCAAGGCCACGTACAGGTCGCGGGTCAGGCCGCCGTGCATGTCGGCTTCGGTCATCACGCTGCCGCCGGAGGCGTAGCGGCGCTTCTCAGGATGCAGGCGGGCGTCGACGGCGTCGCCGTGGCCGACCAGGATGCTGCCGCGGTCGGCGATGAAGTTCGGGCCCTGCACCTGCTGCACGCCTTCGAAGGTGAAGCGGTATTCGCCGATCTCGAACTGCTGCCCGGGTCTGGCGGCCACGTCCTTCTCCACGCTCAGGCCTTCGGTCATCAGCGCGCCGAAGCAGAACACCGCCACGCCGGCGTGCGCCAGGGTCATGCCGGCCATTTCGGCGGTGAAGCGGGCTTGCGCGTGCTTGACGCGCAGCCAGACGAAGCGCGCGGTGCCGAGCAGCAGCCACAGGCCGGCGAACCAGGCCATGGCCGCCTTCAGCGGATGCTGCGGCGCGCGGAAATACGCGACCACGGCGGCCAGCACGGCCAACGCCAGCCAGGGCAGCAGCCAACGGCCGACCGCGCCGAGGTCTTCCTTCTGCCAGCGGCTGAGCGGGCCGAACGGAATCAGCAGCACCAAGGGCGCCATCAGGATCAGGAACAGCTTGCCGAAGTAGGGCGGACCGACCGAGACCTTGCCCAAGCCCAGGGCTTCGGCCAACAGCGGATACAGGGTGCCGAGCAGCACCATCGCCGCCGCCGCCGACAGCAGCAGGTTATTGACCAGCAGCAGGCTTTCGCGCGACTGCCACTGGAACGGCTTGCCGGCTTCCTTCGGCGCGCGCCAGGCGAACAGCGCCAGCGAACCGCCGACCACCACGCACAGGAAGGCCAGGATGAACATGCCGCGTTCGGGGTCGGAGGCG
This sequence comes from Arenimonas sp., assembly GCA_041913425.1. Classification (GTDB taxonomy): domain Bacteria; phylum Pseudomonadota; class Gammaproteobacteria; order Xanthomonadales; family Xanthomonadaceae; genus Arenimonas. The sequence goes on from JAYSFF010000029.1 coordinate 15,761, forward strand.
AAGGCGTGCACCGAAGTGAGTACGCCCGAGCGCACCAGGAAGGTGCCGAGCAGGGACAGCGAGAACGCCGCGATGGCCAATAGCAGGGTCCAGCTGGAGAAGCTGCCGCGCTTTTCGGTGGTGGCCTGCGAATGCAGCAGCGCCGCGCCGACCAGCCAAGGCATGAAGCTGGCGTTCTCGACCGGATCCCAGAACCACCAGCCGCCCCAGCCCAGCTCGTAATAGGCCCAGAAGCTGCCGAGCGCGATGCCCAAGGTCAGGAACGCCCAGGCCACGTTGGTCCATGGCCGCGCCCATTGGATCCAGCGGGTGTCAATGCGGCCGTCGATCAGTGCTGCGATGGCGAACGCGAACGCCACCGAGAAGCCGACATAGCCGATGTACAGCAGCGGCGGATGGAAGATCAGGCCGGGGTCCTGCAGCAGCGGGTTCAGGTCGTGGCCTTCCAGCGGCGCCGGCAGCATGCGCTCGAACGGGTTGGAGGTGATCACCGTGAACGCCAGGAAACCCAGCGCCACCATGCCCATCACCGACAGCACGCGCGCGCGCACGGCGTCCGGCAGGCGCTTGGAGAACAGCGCCACCGCGGTGATCCACAGGCACAGGATCAGCACCCACAGCAGCAGCGAGCCTTCGTGCGCGCCCCAGACCGCCGAGATGCGGTACATCGGCGGCAGCAGGGTGTTGGAGTTTTTGGCCACGTAGGCCACCGAGAAATCGTGCAGTTCGAACGCGACGGTCAGCAGCACATAGCTGACCGTGACCGCGGCCAGCAGCGCGTAGGCCAGCGGCCGCGCGCTGCGCATCAGGGCCTCGTGCCCGCGTTGCGCGCCGAGCAGCGGCAGAACGGAAAGCAGCGCCGCCAGCACGAAGGCGAGCACCAGGGCGAGTTGTCCGAGTTCCGGCAGCATCAGGGCGCTCCGCAGTCGATGGTGTGCCGGGCGTCGCCGCCGGCGTTCATCTTGGCCAGCATCTCCGGGCTCATGCTCTTGGCCACTTCCTCGGGCATGTAGGTTTCGTCATGTTTGGCCAGCACTTCGGTGGCGGCGAATTCATTGCCGTCCAGCTTGCCGGTGGCGATCACGCTGGTGCCTTCCTTGAACATGTCCGGCAGGATGCCGTTGAAACGCACCGGCACGTAGCGCTTGCCGTCGGTGATGTTGAAGCGCACATCGAGCGTGCCCTCGGCGCGTTGCACGCTGCCCTGGCAGACCACGCCGCCGAGGCGGAAGCGGCCGTCGGCCGGCGCCTTGCCGGTGCGTACTTCGGTCGGGGTATGCAGGTAGTTGATGTTCTCCTGCAGCGCCAGGGTGATGAACACCGCGGCCACCGAGGCCGCCAGCAGCACCAGGCCGACCAGGATCAGGCGGCGTTTGCGGACCGGATTCATGCTTGGCCTCCCTTGCGTTGCTTCAGGCGGATGGCGCGCATCGCCCGGCCAAGGGCCATGCGCGGCGCGGCGTAATCCCACAGCATCAGCACGGCGAAGGCGCCGTAGGCCATCAGGATGTAGTTCCAGTGGTTCATTTCACGTCTCCATAGCGCTCGAGCGCCCATTGTTTCCGGCTTTCCTGCTGCAGGTTGAGCACGCGCGTGCGCACCAGCAGGGAACCGATGTACCAGAGCTTGGTGGCCACCAGCAGCACCAGCAGCGGCCACATCATGCTGGAATCCATTTTCGACGGGCCGATCAGGCGGATGGTCTCGCCCTGGTGCAGGGTGTTCCACCAGGTCACCGCAAAGTGCACGATCGGCACGTTGACCACGCCGACGATGGCCAGGAAGCCGGCGGCGCGCGCGGCGGCGCGGCGGTCCTCGATGGCGGCGTACAGGCCGATCACCCCCAGATACAGGAACAGCAGCACCAGCTCCGAGGTCAGGCGCGGATCCCAGGTCCACCAGGTACCCCAGGTCGGCTTGCCCCAGACCGCGCCGCTGATCAGGGTGACGGCGGTGAACAGCGCGCCGATCGGGGCCGAAGCCATGGCCAGCAGCTCGCACAGCTTGATGCGCCAGACCAGGGCGATGATGCTCTGCACCGCCATGATCACGAAGATCGACGTGCTCATCCAGGCCGCCGGCACGTGGATGTACAGGATGCGGAAGCTGTCGCCTTGTTTGTAATCGGCCGGCACGGCGAACAGTGCGCCGTAGATGCCGATGGCCATCAGCACGAAGGCGGCGAGGAAGCTCGGGCCGGCCCAGCGCTTGGCGAATTTGTCGAAGCGGGGCGGCGAGCCGGTCTGGTTGAACCACAGGATGATCTTGTTCATAGGTCAGCTCAGGGCGAGTCGTAGGGCGGTGGCGGCGGCCCAGGGCGCCAGCACCAGAAGAAGGGCGAGGCCGGCGCACATCAGCCAGATGGCGCCCAGCCAGGGCAGGCCTTGCGCGGCCGACCACACGCTGCCGGCGCCGAACACCAGCACCGGCACGTACAGCGGCAACGCCATCAAGGCCAACAGCATGCCGGAGCGGCGGATGCCGAGCGTCAGCGCGGCCACCACGGCGCCGATCAGGCTCATCAGCACGGATCCGACCGCAAGGCCGAGCATCAGCACCGGCAGCAGGCCGTCCGGCAGGAACAGCATCTGCGCCAGCAGCGGGGTGATGAGCAGCACGGGCAAGGCGGTGGTCAGCCAATGCACCAGCACCTTGCTGGCGATCACCAGCGGCAGCGGCACCGGCGCCAGCAGCAATTGCTCCAGACTGCCGTCCTCCAGATCGCTGCGGTACAGGTTGTCGAGCACCAGCAGGCCGGCCAGCAGATGCGCGACCCAGATCACCGCGCCGGCGCTTTGCGCCAGCCGCGCCGGTTCCGAACCGAGCGCCAGCGGGAACATCACGCACACCATCAGCGCGAACAGCAGCGGCTGCGCGGCATCGCCGCGGCGCTGCCACATCAGCGCGGTGTCCCGGCGCAGCAGGGCGGGGAATTCAGCCATGGGCCGCGCTCCGCCGGATGTCGAGCGTGCGCACCGGCACCGCCGGCGCGGCATACGCGCCGTGGGTGCTGATCAGCGCCGCGCCGCCGGCTTCGATATGGCGCTGCACCAGGGTGTTGACCCAGGCGATGCCGGCCAGGTCGAGGTTGGCGTAGGGTTCGTCCATCAGCCACAGCCGGCGTTCGCCGGCCTGCAGCCGCGCCAAGCTCAGGCGTTTGTTCTGGCCGGCCGAGAGCTTGCCGGCCGGGGTGTCCTCGTAGCCGGCCAGGCCGCAGTCGGCGATCAGGCGTTCCAGCAAGGCTTCGTCGTGCCGGCCGTGCAGGGCGGCCGAGAAGCGCAGGTTCTGCAGCACGCTGAGCTCCGCTTTGTGCCCGTGCCGGTGGCCCAGATAGGCCGCCAGTTGCACGAAGCCGTCGCGCCCGAAGTCTTCGCCCTGCAGGCGGATCCGGCCGGACTCCGGCGACAGCAGGCCGGCCAGCACGCGCAGCAAGGTGGTCTTGCCGGCGCCGTTGTCGCCTTTCACCAACAGCGCCTCGCCGGCATCGATGCGGAAATCCAACGGCCCGAAGATGCGCTCTTCGTTGCGCGAGAAGCACAGCGCGTCGGCTTCGATCAGGGCGGCGGCGGCAACGGGCATCGGGTCCACGGTCGGGGTTTCGGATTACCCGGTCATTTTAACGGTTTTACAATCACTTAAACGCTAAAATCGGGTGAAAATGCGCCGGCTGACGCATACTATTGACCTGAATCAACCCGGAACCCGCTGATGATCCCGCAAACCAAGCTGCCGAAGGTCGGCACCACCATTTTCACCGTGATGTCGCAGATGGCGATGCAACATCAGGCGGTCAACCTCGGCCAGGGCTTTCCGGACTTCCCGGTGCCCGATTTCCTGGTCGAGTCCCTGGCGCGCGCCATGCGCGACGGCAAGAACCAGTACGCGCCGATGACGGGCGTGCCGGCCCTGCGCGAGGCCATCGCCGAGAAGACGCTGGCCTGTTACGGCCACACGGCCTGCCCGGAATCGGAAATCACCGTCACCAGCGGCGCGTCCGAAGCGATCTTCGATGCCGTGCTGGCGGTGGTGCGTCCGGGCGACGAAGTGATCGTGCTCGATCCCTGCTACGACTGCTATGAGCCGGCCATCGACCTGGCCGGCGGCGTGTGCGTGCACGTGGCCCTGGATCCGGCCGATTTCTCGGTCGATTGGGATCGCCTGCGCGCGGCGGTCACGCCGCGCACCCGGATGATCTTCATCAACTCGCCGCACAATCCCTCCGGCGCGCTGTGGACCGCCGCCGACATGCGGCGCCTGATCGAACTCGTGCGCGGTACCGACATCGTGGTGTTGTCGGACGAGGTCTACGAGCACATCCTGTTCGACGGCGCCCGGCACGAAAGCGCCTTGCGTTATCCGGAGCTGGCCGAGCGCAGCTTCGTGGTGTCCAGCTTCGGCAAGACCTACCACTGCACCGGCTGGAAGATCGGCTACTGCGTGGCGCCCAAGGCGCTCAGCGCCGAATTCCGCAAGGTGCACCAGTACAACACCTTCTGCAGCTTCGCGCCGGCGCAGTGGGCGTTCGCCGAGATGATCCGCCGGCATCCGGAGCACCACGCCGAACTCGGCGCGTTTTATGAGAGCAAACGCGATTATCTGCGGACGCAGCTGGCGCGCACGCGCCTGCGGCCCTTGCCGGTGCCGGGCGGCTATTTCCAGCTGGTCGATTATTCCGCCATCTCCGATCTGCCGGATGCCGAATTCGCCCGTTGGCTGTGCGTGGAGAAAGGCGTGGCCGCGATTCCGCTGTCGCCGTTCTACGAGCGCCCGCCGGAAGGCCAGCGCTTGATCCGACTGTGCTTCGCCAAGAACCCGGAAACCCTGGATGCCGCCATCGCGCGCCTGGAGCAGGTATGAGCGCGCCGGACCTGAACGTGGCCATCGTGCAGGCCGATACCGTCTGGCACGATCCGCCGGCCAACCGCGCCCGCTACGCCGAACGCTTCGCGGCGCTTGCGCCCGGCGTCGACCTGGTGGTGCTGCCGGAGACCTTCACTTCGGGCTTCTCCAACGACGCGCTCGAGCGCGCCGAAACCATGGCCGGCGAGACCGTGGCCTGGCTGCGCGCGCAGGCGGCCGAACACGGCTTCGCCATCACCGGCAGTGTGCAGATCCGCGACGGCGACGCGGTGTACAACCGCATGCTGTGGGTGCAGCCGGACGGCAGCGTGCGGCATTACGACAAACGCCATCTGTTCCGCATGGCCGGCGAACATACCCGCTACGCCGCCGGCGCCGACCGGCTGGTGGTCGAATACAAGGGCTGGCGCATCTGTCCGCTGGTCTGTTACGACCTGCGTTTCCCGGTGTTCTCGCGCAACCGCTTCGGCCACAGCGTACCGGACGCCTGCGATTACGACCTGCTGATCTACGTGGCCAACTGGCCGAGCCCGCGCCATTTCGCCTGGCAGACCCTGCTGAAGGCGAGGGCGATCGAGAACCTGAGCTATGTGGTCGGCGTCAACCGCACCGGCACCGACGCCAACAACCTGCATTATCTGGGCGGTAGCACCGTGCTCGATTTCCTCGGGCAGGCGCTGGCCGAAGCCGACGACACGCCGCAGGTGCGCACCGCGACGCTCTCATACGCCGAGCTGACCGCGTTCCGGCAACGCTTCCCCGCCTATCTGGATGCCGACCGCTTCACCCTCGATGATTGATTCACCGGAGCCTGCCATGAAACCCGTTCTGCTCGCCGTTGCCTTTGCCGCCGCCATCACCTTTCCGACGCAGCGCGCCGAAGCCGCCAAGGCGGTCAAATCCGCCGATTACACCTTGCTGGTGCAGGAACTCAACACCGGCCTGAAATCGCCGTGGGGCATGGCCTTCCTGCCCGACAAACGCATCCTGGTGACCCAGAAGCCGGGCACAATGCTGATCCTGTCGGCCGATGGCCGGCGTGTGGAGCAGACGCTGGCCAATTTGCCGGCGGTGGCGCCGCAGGGCCAGGGCGGCCTGCTCGATGTGGCGCTCGATCCGGATTTCGCCCGCAACCGCACCGTGTACTGGAGCTACGCCGAACCCGGCACCGGCGCCGAAAACGGCCTGTCCGGTACCGCGGTGGCGCGCGGCGTGCTTGGCAAGGACGGCCTGTCCGGCATCCGCGTGATCTACCGGCAGGTCCCGAAGGTGAAGGGCAACGGCCACTTCGGTTCACGTCTGGTGTTCGGCCGCGACGGCCACCTGTTCGTCACCCTCGGCGATCGGCAGAAGTTCACGCCGGCGCAGGATATGGCGCAGAGCCTGGGCAAGGTCGTGCGCATCACCCGCGAAGGCCGTCCGGCGCCCGGCAATCCGGCGTGGAAAACCGCCGGCGCGCGTCCGGAGATCTACAGCCTCGGCCACCGCAATCCGCAGGGTGCGGCCCTGCATCCGGTCACCGGCGCGCTGTGGCTGAACGAGCACGGCCCGCAGGGCGGCGACGAGATCAACCGCGTGCAGGCCGGCCGCAATTACGGTTGGCCGGACGCCAGCTACGGCTGCAATTACGGCCAGCCGATCGGCGATAAATGCCGGCTCGGCGGCGGCACGCATGCGCCGAAATTCATCGAGCCGCTGAGCACCTGGACGCCGGTTTCGGTGGCGCCGGCCGGCTTGCTGTTCTATACCGGCAAGGCCTTTCCGGCCTGGAACAACGACGTGCTGATGGGCTCGCTGGCCGGCCAGTCGCTGTGGCGCCTGCGCTTCGACGGTGACCGCGAAACCGCGCGCGAGCGCCTGTTGGCCGACTTCGGCGAGCGCATCCGCGACATCGAGCAGGGCCCGGACGGTTTCCTGTATCTGCTGACCGATTCCGGCAAATTGCTGCAGATCAGGCCGCTCGGCAAGTAAGTCCATCCGCCCTGGCGACCTGCGCCCTCGACGAAAAAGCCCGCAATCGCGGGCTTTTTCGTGTTACTCAATCGTCCGACGGGAAACCGTCTTCCGGTTTGCGCCGCTTGAACGGCGGACGCGGACCTTTGGGCGCGAACGGGCGGTCGCCCTGCGGCTTCGGGCCGCGCGGCTTGAACGCGCTGCCGGCCGGTTTCGGGCCGCGCTGGCCGTACGGGCTATCGCCTTGCGGGCGCTGGCCTTTGGGCGGGAACGGGCGGTCGCCTTGCGGCTTCGGGCCGCGTGCGGTGTAGGGGCGGTCGCTTTCCGGGCGCGGACCGCGGTTGCCGAAGGGCTTGGCGGCGCGCTCACCGAACGGTTTGGGCGGACGCTCGCCGAACGGCTTGGGCGTACGCGGGGCGCGCGGCGGCGCCACGCGCGAGCCGGTATCGACGCCTTCTGGCACGTACCAGGATTTGAACTCGCCGCCGGGCTGGGCGCCTCCGGGGCGCGGGCCTTTGCCGAAACGCGGCTTTTCGGCGCGGTTGCCGAAGTTGTCGTCGCGCGGCGGGCGCGGACCCTTGGCGAACGGCTTGCCGGCGCGCGGCGCGCGGTTGCCGGCATTGTCGCCGCCGAATTTGCCGCCACCACCGGGCTTGCCGAACGGCTTCTTGGCGCCGGCGCCGGGACGGCCGCGGCCGCGCGGCCGCTGGTCGTCGCGCACGTGGTCGAAGCGGCGCAGTTCGCGCGCCTCGTCGTTGACGTGGCCGTTGACGTAGGCGCCTTGGGCGCGTTCGCCGCCGACGCGGATTTCGGTCGGCTTGGATTTGCGTTGGCCGATCACCGGCTGCAGGGTCAGCACCGGCGCGTTGTTGTCGAGCCCGAAATGGGCGCGCAGGGCGTCGACCTTGTTCTGTTCCAGCTCCACGCACTGGCCGCGTTTCAGCAGGCGCGGCAGGGTGATGTCGCCGTAGCGCACGCGTTTCAGACGGCTGACCTGATAGCCCTGCGATTCCCACAGGCGGCGCACTTCGCGGTTACGGCCTTCGGTGATCACCACCTGGAACCAGGCGTGCGAGTCGCTGGAGCCGATGCGTTCGATCTTCTCGAACTTGGCCGGGCCGTCCTCGAGCGCCACGCCGCGCGCCAGGCGGTCCACCACGTTGTCCGGCACTTCGCCGTGGATGCGGCAGACGTATTCGCGTTCGATGTTGCCCGACGGGTGCATCA
>JAYSFF010000030.1:0-22776 GCA_041913425.1 Arenimonas sp.
AATTCGGCGTTTTTGCTCATGGCGGTTTCCTCAACAGATGTTTAATATATTAAACGCTCTGGCTTCACGCATTGCAAGCCGGCCACTGGCTAGACTACATATCCCGTTCATCTGCCCAAGGACCCCCCCATGTTGGCCATCGGCGATACCGCACCCGCCTTCACCCTGCCCGACCAAACCGGCGCCGCGTTGGACTCCAAAAGCCTGAAAGGCCAACGCTACCTGCTGTATTTCTACCCGAAGGACTCGACCCCCGGCTGCACGATGCAGGCCTGCGGACTGCAGTCGGATCTGGCGCAGTTCAACGACCTGGGCATCCGCGTGCTGGGCGTGAGCATGGATTCGGTCGCCAGCCACACGAAGTTCGCCGACAAATACGGCCTGCGCTTCAGCCTGCTGGCCGACACCGAACGCCGGCTCATCGACGCCTGCGGCGTGTGGGTCGAGAAATCGCTGTACGGCCGGAAGTACATGGGCATCGCGCGCAGCAGCTTTCTGGTCGGCACCAACGGCAAGATCGAGCAGGTCTGGGAAAAAGCCAACACAAAAACCCACGCGCAGGACGTGCTGGCGTTCGTGAACGGCGGCGCCACGCCGGCCGCAAAGAAAACGCCCGCCAAGAAAGTAGCGGCGAAGAAAGCACCGGCTAAAAAACCGGCCGTGAAAAAATCCACCGCCAACACCAAGACGAAGTAAACGCCGATGCCCCACAGCCACGCGGAACGCAAGGCGTTCTGGCAAATCCATTTCTGCGTGCTGTTGTGGGGCTTCACCGCCATCCTCGGCAAACTGATCACCCTGCCGGCGCAGGCGCTGGTGGTCTGGCGCATGTTGCTCGTGAGTGCGTTCTTGGCGGTGTTGCCGCGCGTCTGGCGCGGCGTGCGCGCGCTGCCGCCGCGGATGATCGCCATCTACGCCGGCATCGGCGCCGTGGTCGCGTTGCACTGGCTCACCTTCTACGGCGCCATCAAGCTGGCCAACGCCTCGGTGGCGGTCAGCTGCCTGGCGTTGGGCTCCATCTTCGCGGCGGTGCTGGAGCCGCTGCTGACGCACAAGCCGCACGCCTGGAGCGAACTGCTGCTGGGGCTGATGGTGATTCCCGGCGTGGTGCTGCTGGTGGGCGGCGTGCCGCTGCACATGCACACCGGCATCGTGGTCGGCGTGGTCTCGGCCTTCCTCACCGCGCTGTTCGCGGTGCTGAACAAACGCTACGTGCACGGCGCCGATCCCGAATCGGTGACCTTCATCGAGATGCTGGTCGGCGCTTCGTTCCTGACGCTCGTCAGCATCGGCTATTTCGGCCTCGATCAAACCTTCATCCTGCCGGACTGGCGCGACGCCGGCCTGCTGCTGGTGCTGGCGCTGGCCTGCACGCTGCTGCCGTTCATCCTGTCCCTGCACGCCCTGCGCCACATCAGCGCGTTCTCCACCCAGCTGGCGTTGAACCTGGAACCGGTATACGCCATCGTCATCGCCGCCTTGTGGTTGAAGGAACACCGTGAGCTGACGCCGCAGTTCTACCTCGGCGTCGCCATCGTGCTGGCGGCGGTGTTCGTGCAGCCGTTGCTGCTGAAGCCGAAACGCGCGGCCTGACAACGCGCGCGAGTGCGAATCACTCGCATCCATAGCGGCTTCCGCGTTGACTGAAGTCAATGCTTGACAGGTCCTGCCGAAGTATCATGACACGGCATGACTGCCACGAAACTCACGCTGATCATCGTTTCCGCCCTGGCGCTGCAGATCCTGCTGGTTGCCGGACGCGCGCTGTGGCGGCGCGCGCGCGCCCCCAAACCCGCAGCGATGCCGGCCGTGCCGGTGAAAACGCCCGCGGGCTGGGACGGCTGGCGGGAGCTGCGTGTGGTCCGGCGCGAATACGAAGACGCGACCGGCAGCATCTGCTCGTTCTACCTGCAGGCGGCGGACGACGGCAGCCTGCCGGCTTTCCTGCCGGGCCAATACCTGAGCTTCAAAGCGCCGGCGGCCGCGGACGGTAAGGCGCGCACCCGCTGCTATTCGCTGTCGGAAACAAGCAACGACCCGCATTACCGCATCAGCGTCAAGCGCGTGCCGTGGGATGCGCAATCCGGCGCGCCGATACCGGTTTCGGTGTACTTCCATGAACAACTGCAGGTCGGCGACTCGATCATGGCGCGTGCGCCGATGGGCCGCTTCACGCTGGATACTGCGTCCAATACGCCGGTGGTGCTGATCGCCGGCGGCATCGGCATCACGCCGCTGCTGTGCATGCTGCAGTGGCTGCTGGCGAACCAGCCGCAGCGGCCGGTGCATCTGTTCTACGGCGCCCGCAACGCCCGCGAAATGGCGTTCCGCGGCGTCATCGAGGACTGGGCCGCGCGTAATCCGCAATTCAAACGGCATCTGCTGTTTGACAGCCCGGAGCCCGGCGATGCGGACCTGCCGGGCGTGCGCGACGGGCGCTTCATCAGCATCGAACTGCTGCAGCGGCAGTTGCCCTACGGCCCGGCGCAGTTCTACCTGTGCGGCCCGAACGCGATGATGCATGCGATGACCGACGGCCTGCGCGGATGGGGCGTGGCGGCGAAGGACATCCATCTGGAAGCCTTCGGACCGTCGGCGCTGGCCAACGCCGCGCCCAGCGAGGCGCCCGCCGACGCCGCAGCCTATCCGGTCGCCTTCACCAAATCCGGCGTCAACGCGGTGTGGGACGGCCGCGACGCCAATCTGCTGGAACTGTCCGAGCGCGTCGGCGTGGAGATCGCCAACGCCTGCCGTGCCGGCAACTGCGGCACCTGCGAAACCAAAATCGGCAAAGGCGACGTAATCTACCCGGAGCCGCCGGACTTCCCGGTGCAGGACGGCCATTGCCTGCCCTGCGTCTGCCGGCCGGCCGGCGAACTGGCGCTTGAGGCCTAAGATGCAAGCGCACCTGATCCGCACCGTGGTGTTGCCGTTCCTGATCTGGTTCGTCGGTCTGGCGCTGGCCACGCTGCTTTCCGATTGGCTGTTGCACCGACTGGATCTGGTCTGGGTCGGCCGCTATCTGGGCATTCCCGGCACCCTGCTGATCATCGGCTCGTTCGCCTATTCGCTGGCCAAGCGCCGCAAGATCAGCACCCGTAGCCTGCCGCGTCTGCTGTCCTACCACGAAGTGCTGGCCTGGCTCGGTTCGCTGATGGTGCTGGTGCACGCCGGCGTGCACTTCAACGCCATCCTCGGCTGGTTGGCGGTGGCCGCCATGCTGGTCAACGTGGCCAGCGGATTGACCGGCAAGTTCCTGATCAAGCGCGCGCGCGAACGCCTGCGCCAAGCCGATGAAAGCCCGTCCGGAGCGGATGACCAACCCGGATCCGGCCACTTCTGGGACAGCCTGACCGTGGACGCCGTGACCCAATGGCGCAAGGTGCACTTCCCGATCGCGTTCGCGTTCGGCTTCCTGGCGCTGGCCCACATCATCAGCATCTTCCTGTTCTGGGGTTGGCGATGAACAAGCGCACCGTACTGTACGTGATCGCGGCCAACGTGCTGGCGCTGATTGCGCTGACCTTCATCTATCCGGAGTTCATGGTCAGCCCGGGCGGCGCCGGCGCCGCGCACGCCACGCTCGGCAACGACTGCTTCGCCTGCCATCAGCCGTTCATGGGCGCTTCGGAAACGCGCTGCCAGAGCTGCCACAAACTGGCCGACATCGGCGTCAAGGACACCCAAGGCCGGCCACTGGCGCGCAAAGGCAAGACCGCGAAGTTCCACCACGCGCTGGCGAACCCGGACTGCATGGGCTGCCACAGCATCCACAAAGGCTCGAAGCTGACCCAAGGCGACATCGGCACGTTCTCGCACGACCTGCTACCGCCTGACATCCGGCAGGATTGCGCGTCCTGCCATGCGAAACCAGCTAACGCCCTGCACCGGCCGCTGACCGCCAACTGCGGCGCCTGTCACAGCAGCGAGGCCTGGAAACCGGCAAGGTTCAGCCATGAAAGCCTGCCGAAAGCGGCGCTGGCGCAGTGCCAAGGCTGCCACCAGAAACCGCAGGACCGCATGCACCGGCCGTTCACCGGCAATTGCGGCAGCTGCCACAGCACCAAGGCCTGGGAACCGGCCACCTTCAACCACAGCCGCTACTTCGTGCTGGACAAGGACCACAACACCGACTGCGCCACCTGCCACACCAATAGCCTGCGCGGCATCGGCGGCACCGATTTCAAGCAATACACCTGCTACGGCTGCCACGAGCACACGCCCGCCAAGATCCGTGCCGAGCACCTGGAAGAAGGCATCCGCAATTTCAACAACTGCGTGAAATGCCACCGCGATCCGCGCGTGGAGCCCGAAGGCCACGGCGAATCCGGCGGCGACGACGATTGAGTCTTGGCCGGGCATGCAGCCCGACCAACTCAGTTGATGAGGTACACCCGCGCTTTCGGGTAATCCTCGTGCACTTCCAGGAACCAGCGCCCGGCGATGCCCGGCACCACGCGGATTTCGGGATTCTGCATCGGCTTGGGCAGCGTCATGTGGCCCTTCAGCACTTTCCACTGCTGGCCGTTTTCCAGCTCGAACACCGTGCCTTCCTGCCAACCGGTGATGGTGCCTTTCAGCCGGCTTTGGATCGGTTGCACATCCACGCCCAGCAGCGGCATGGCGGCTTTCGGCGGCGGTTGAGGTGCAACCACTTCGCCCTGCAACACGCGGTTGAGCGCGGCCAATTGCTCGGCCGAAAGCGTGTCGAGTCCGGTTTCACGCAGCTGTTCGGCGCTCAGGCGCTGCTCAAGCGGCACATAAGGCGTGGCGGCAGATGCGGCGCCGGATAAAGCAAATGCTAGCGCACAAAGAAAGAATCGGATGGCGGCCATGGTGTCACGTCCGTTTGGGATGTGACCAGTCTATGACTGTTTTGTGACGGATTTGTGTCGGCGCCAAAGGTAGGCTTGGTTATACAACCCAGCCTACGGTATTGGCGGCTTACAGCATCGGCAACTTCAAGCCCTTCTCTTTGGCGCAATCCACGGCAATCTCGTAACCCGCATCGGCATGGCGCATCACGCCCGTGCCCGGATCGTTCCACAGCACGCGCGCCAAGCGCTTGGCCGCTGCCTCGGTGCCGTCGGCCACGATGACCACGCCCGAGTGCTGCGAATAGCCCATGCCCACGCCGCCGCCGTGGTGCAGCGACACCCAGGTGGCGCCGCCGGCCACGTTCAGCATGGCGTTCAGCAGCGGCCAGTCGGACACGGCGTCCGAACCGTCCTTCATCGCTTCGGTCTCGCGGTTGGGCGAAGCCACCGAGCCGGAATCCAGATGGTCGCGGCCAATCACGATCGGCGCCTTGAGTTCGCCCTTGGCCACCATCTCGTTGAACGCCAGCGCCAGGCGGTGGCGGTCGCCCAGGCCCACCCAGCAGATGCGCGCCGGCAGGCCTTGGAACGAAATGCGCTCCTTGGCCATGTCCAGCCAACGGTGCAGGTGCGGATCGTTGGGGATCAGCTCCTTCACCTTGGCGTCGGTCTTGGCGATGTCGTCCGGGTCGCCGCTCAGCGCCACCCAGCGGAACGGGCCGACGCCGCGGCAGAACAGCGGGCGCACATAGGCCGGCACGAAGCCGGGGAAATCGAAGGCGTCCGCGCAGCCCACGTCCTTGGCCATCTGGCGGATGTTGTTGCCGTAGTCGAACACCGGGATGCCCATGTTCTGGAAGTGCAGCATGGCTTCCACGTGCACGCGCATGGAATGCTTGGCGGCATCCACCACCTTGGCCGGATTGTGCGTCTGCTCGTCCAGGTACTGCTCCCAGGTCCAGCCGGCCGGCAGGTAGCCGTGCAGCGGATCGTGGGCGCTGGTCTGGTCGGTCACCGCGTCCGGGCGCACGCCGCGGCGCACCAGCTCCGGCAGGATTTCGGCGGCATTACCGAGCAGCGCCACGGAAACGGCCTTGCCTTCGGCGCAGTATTTTTCGATGCGCGCCAGGGCGTCGTCCAGATCGGTGGCCTGCTCGTCCACATAGCGCGTGCGCAGGCGCATGTCGATGCGCGACTGCTGGCATTCGATGTTCAGCGAACAGGCGCCGGCCATGCTGGCGGCCAGCGGTTGCGCGCCGCCCATGCCGCCCAGGCCGGCGGTCAGGATCCACTTGCCGGTCAGATCGCCGCCATAGTGCTGGCGGCCCATTTCCACGAAGGTTTCATAGGTGCCCTGCACGATGCCCTGCGAGCCGATGTAGATCCACGAGCCGGCGGTCATCTGGCCGTACATCATCAGGCCTTTCTTATCGAGCTCGTTGAAGTGCTCCCAGGTGGCCCAGTGCGGCACCAAGTTGGAATTGGCCAGCAGCACGCGCGGCGCGTCCGGGTGCGAGGGGAACACGCCGACCGGCTTGCCGCTCTGCACCAGCAGGGTCTCGTCGTCGTTCAAGCTCTTCAGGCTGTCGAGGATGGCGTCGAAGCAGGCCCAATCGCGCGCGGCGCGGCCGATGCCGCCGTACACCACCAGACCCTGCGGGTTCTCGGCCACTTCCGGGTCCAGGTTGTTCTGGATCATGCGGAACGCGGCTTCGCTCAGCCAGGATTTGCAGGACAGGTCGGCACCGCGCGGGGCGCGGATGACACGGGTGGCGTCGAAACGGGGGTCGGACATGGCGGGCGCTCCAGAAAGAGGTCCTTAGTATAAACCGCGGGCTAGCCGCCCTGCCCGGCCGTGCGCCAACGGTAGCCGGCGTACACCAGCGCCAGTCCGGCCGCCAAGCCGGCCGGCACATACAGCACGCCGAAGCCCCAAGGCTGGAAGCCGAGCGCGCCGCTGACGCCGCCGGCGACGAAGCCGCCGATCACGGTCAGGCTGATGACCACGCGCCGGCGCTCGACCGGCGCGCGGCGCAGCAGGTGGCCGAAATAGATGCCCAGATCGGTGAACATGCCGGTCACGTGCGAGGTGCGGATGACCGTACCGCTGAAGGTGGTGGCCATGGCGTTCTGCAGGCCGCAGGCCAGGCCGGCCAGATAGATGCCCAGGTTGGCGCCGTCCTGCAGGTAGCGCACGGCCAGGATCAACACCGCCGATTCCATCAGCAGCGCCACGCCGTAGCGCCGGCCCAGGCGCAGGGTGCTGTCGCCGATGATCAGGCCGCTGAGCGCGGCGCCGGCGAAGAACGAGCCGAGCACGGCCAGCAGATGCAGGGCCATACCGCCCTGTCCGTCGGCCAAGGCGGCGCTGAGCAAGGTGGTGGTGCCAGTCAAATGGGTGACGGCCTGGTGCTCGAAACTGAGGAAGCCGACCACATTGATGATGCCGGCCATGAACGCCAGCAGCGCGGCATACGCTAGCACCCAGCGCGGCAGGCGCGTGATCATCCGGCCAGCAGTTGCTGCAGCGCCAGCCGGTAGCCGGCGTAGAACGGTTCGCGGAAGATGTGTCGGCCGTCGAGCACCCGGTCGACGCCGTGCGAACACACGCGCCGCACCAAGGGCCGGTTGCCGGCGAACACGAAGCGGCCAGCCACGTCTTCGGGGCTGGCGTGCAGCAGCACCGGCGCTTCGGCGTCGAGCTCGATATGGTCGTCGCGCTTGGCCACGCCGGCGGCCTGCCAGCCGCCCTTGGCGGCACCGTCGAGCAGAAAGCGGCCGACGTCGGGTTGTTTGTCGTTGGCGGCCAGGTTGCGTTGCTGGTGCTTCAGGCGCTGGCCGTACTCCAGCCAACGCAGTTCTTCAGCCGCCGACACCGAGACGTTGGAATCGGAACCGACCGACCAGCGGCCCTTGGCCTTCAGGTATTCGCGGAACGGGAAGAAGCCGTCGCCCAGGTTGGCTTCGGTGCTCGGGCAGATCGACACCACCGCTTTGGATTTGGCCAACGCGCGGGTCTCGCGGGTGCTCATGTGGGTGGCATGCACCAGGCACCAGCGCGCGTCCACCGGCAGATTGTCGAGCAGCCACTGCACCGGCCGGGCGCCGCGCACGGCCTCGCACTCGCGCACTTCGGCCATCTGCTCGGCAATGTGGATGTGGATCGGCAGTTCGCGGCCGTCCAGCCAGGGCAACAGGGCCTTGAGCGTGTCTTCCGGCACCGCGCGCAGGCTGTGCAGGGCGATGCCGATCTTCAGCAGATGGCTTTCCTGCCGCTGCAGGCGTTCGATCAGCGCCAGATAGGCGTCCAGTGTGTGGCCGAAGCGCTGTTGGGTGGCGTTCAGCGCCCGGCCGTCGAAGCCGCCGGTCTGGTACAGCACCGGCAGCAGGGTCAGGCCGATGCCGGCGTCCTCGGCGGCGCGGATGATGGCCTGCGACATCTCGGACGGATCGGCGTACGGCTTGCCGCCGGGCTGGTGGTGCAGGTAATGGAATTCGCAGACCTGGGTGTAGCCGGCCTCCAGCATCTCGCCGTACAGTTGCGCGGCGATGGCGTACATCTGCTCGGGATTGATGCGCTCGGCGAAGCGGTACATCCACTCGCGCCAGGTCCAGAAACTGTCGGCCGGATCGCCGCGGCGTTCGGCCAGACCGGCCATGGCGCGCTGGAAGGCGTGGCTATGGCTGTTCGGGATTGCGGGTAGAATGAACCGGTCCATGGTTGCATTGTAAGCGAGAAGCGATGTCGGCACTCAGCGGGGTGAAGGTACTGGATCTGTCGCGGGTTTTGGCCGGCCCCTGGTGCGGACAGGCGCTCGCCGACCTCGGCGCGGACGTCATCAAGGTCGAGTCCTTCGACGGCGACGACACCCGCGGCATGGGCCCGCCCTACCTCGGCGAGATCTCGGCCTATTTCGCCTGCGCCAACCGCAACAAACGCTCGCTGTGCCTCGACCTGCACCGGCCGGAAAGCGCCGAGGTCATCCATGCCCTGGTCAAGGACGCCGACGTGCTGATCGAGAACTTCCGCACCGGCACCGCCGAACGCTTGGGTGTGGGCTACGAAGCCCTGCGCGCGGTCAATCCGCGCCTGATTTATTGTTCCATCTCCGGCTACGGCCGCACCGGCCCGGACGCCACCCGCGCCGGCTACGATTACGCGGTGCAGGCCGAAGGCGGCCTGATGGCGATCACCGGCGAACGCGACGGCGCGCCCAATAAAGTGGCGGTGGCGGTGGTCGATCTGGCCACCGGCCAGAACGCGACCATCGCCGTCCTCGCCGCCTTGCTGCAGCGCGAACGCACCGGCCACGGCCAGCAGGTCGCGGTGTCGTTGTTCGACACGCAACTGAGCTGGCTGGCCAACATCGGCTCCAGCGTGCTGTTCACCGGCCAGGACGCGCCGCGCTACGGCAACGAGCACGCCAGCATCGTGCCGTATCAGGACTTCCGGGCGTCCGATCAGCACTTCGTGCTGACCGTGGCCAACGAAAAGCTCTGGCAAGCGTTGTGCGAAGCCGTCGGCCGGCCGGAGTGGATAGCCGACCCGCGTTTTTGCAGCAACCACCAGCGCGTGCTGAACCGCGAGGCGGTCAGCGCCGGCCTGCAGGCCATCTTCGCCACGCGCCCGGTGGCGCATTGGCTGGCCGAATTCGGCCGCCGCGGCATTCCCTGCGCGCCGATCAATTCGGTCAAGCAGGCGCTGGAAAGCCCGCTGGCCAAGGCCAACGGCAATGTCATCGAACGCGACGGCATCCCGATGGTGGCCAGCCCGCTGAAGCTGGCCGAGTCGCCGGTTGAATTGCGGCATGCGCCGCCGCGGCTGGGCGCGCACTCGCGCGAGATCCTGGAACAGGCCGGACTCGACTTCGACCGTTACGCCGCGCTCGGAGTGGTGAAATGAGCCGGATCCTGAGGCAAAGCCACGGCCTGCTCGTCAATGCAAACCTGGCCACGCTGGACAGTGCCGATTACGGCCTGCGGGAAAACGCCTGTCTGGCCTGGCGCGACGGCGTCATCGTGTACGTCGGCCACGACGACGCGGCGGCACGCGCCGCGCTCGGCGACGCGCCGCTGGTTGAAATCGACGTCCACGGCGCGTGGGTCACCCCGGCGCTGATCGATTGCCACACGCATCTGGTGTTCGCCGGCAACCGCGCGCCGGAAGCCGAACAGCGCCTGCGCGGCGCCAGCTACGCCGAGATCGCCCAAGCCGGCGGCGGCATCCTTTCGACCGTGCGCCTGACCCGTGAAGCGGGCGAAGACGAACTGTTCGCCGAAAGCCTGCCGCGCCTGCAGGCCTTGATGCACGACGGCGTGGCCTGCGTCGAGATCAAATCCGGCTATGGCCTGGACCTGGCCAACGAACGCAAGATGCTGCGCGTGGCGCGACGGCTCGGACGGGAAACCGGCGTCACGGTGACCACCACCTATCTGGCCGCGCACGCCCTGCCGCCGGAATATGCCGGACGCGCAGACGACTACATCGCCGCGGTCTGCGACTGGCTGCCGGTGCTGCATGCCGACGACCTGGTCGACGCCGTCGACGTGTTCTGCGAAGGCATCGGCTTCTCGCCGGCGCAGAGCCGGCGCGTATTCGAGGCCGCGCGCGCGCTCGGCCTGCCGGTGAAATGCCACGCCGACCAGCTCAGCGATCTGTCCGGCGCGGCGCTGGTGGCCGAATTCGGCGGGCTATCGGCCGACCATGTCGAATACACCAACGAAGATTCAGTACGGCGCATGGCGCAGGCCGGTAGCGTGGCGGTGCTGTTGCCGGGCGCGTTCCATGTGCTGCGCGAAACCCGCCTGCCGCCGCTGGACGTCTTCCGCGCGCACGGCGTTCCGATGGCGGTCGCCAGCGACTGCAACCCGGGCACCGCGCCGCTGCTGTCGCTGCGGCTGGCGATGGCCCTGGCCTGCACGCATTTCCGGCTGACGCCGGAAGAGGCGCTGCGCGGCGCCACCGAACACGCCGCCCGCGCGCTCGGCCTACACGACCGCGGCCGGTTGGCCGTCGGCCAACGCGCCGATCTGGCGCTGTGGCGCATCCGGCATCCGTCCGAGCTATGTTACTGGCTGTGCGGTGACCTGCTGCAGACTCTGGTTCTGACCGGCGATGGCGCTGCCGGCTGACATCCGCATCGAAGCCTTGGGCGACAGCGCGCTGGTGCTGCGCCTGCCGGCGGCGATCGACGAGGCCACCAATGAACGCGTGCATGCCCTCGCGGCCTGGATCGCGGCCAATATCCGGCACGGCATCCTCGATCTGGTGCCGGCCTATCACACGCTGACCGTGCACTATCACCCGTGGCGCTACGGCTTCGAGGAGCTGGCGGAGCGGATACGCGCCGCCGAACCGGAAACCGTGCAGGTCGCCTTCAGGGCACGCACGGTCGAGATACCGGTGTGCTACGACCCGCGCCTGGGGCCCGATCTGCCGGCATTGGCGGCCTACTGCCGGCTGACCGAGGAGGACGTGGTGCGGCGGCACAGCGGTGCCGACTACCGGGTGTTTTTCCTCGGCTTCAAGCCAGGCTTCGCCTATCTGGGCGGCCTGCCTGCCTCCCTGCACATGCCGCGGCACGACACGCCGCGTCTGCGGGTGCCGGCCGGCGCGGTCGGTATCGGCGGCGCGCAGACCGGCATCTATCCGGACAGCTCGCCCGGCGGCTGGCAGCTGATCGGCCGCACGCCGCTGCGCCTGTTCGATCCGGAACATTCGCCGCCCAGCCTGCTGCAGGCCGGCGATCATGTCCGCTTCGAGGCGATCGACTTCGACACTTACCGAGAGCTCGGCGGCGAATGCTGAGCGTCGAGAGGCCCGGCTTCAGCGCCATCCAGGATCTGGGACGCAATGGCTACCAGAACCAGGGCATCGGCGAGTCCGGCGCGATGGACGACCTGGCCGCACGCACCGCCAACGTACTGCTGGGCAATCCGGATAACACGGCGGTGATCGAAATCACGCTCGGCGGCGCCGCATTCCGCATCGGCAAACCGCAGTGGTTCGCGCTGGCCGGCGCCGATCTGGGCGCGACCGTGGACGACAAGCCGGTGCCGCTTTGCGCCCCGGTCCTGCTGGAATCCGGCAGCCTGTTGCGCTTCGGTCATGCCAAGCGGGGCTGCCGAACCTATCTGGCGGTACGTGGCGGCTTCGCGGTCGATCCGGTGCTGGGCAGCGCGGCGACCGACGTCTCTGCCGGTCTGGGCGGCGTGGACGGCCGCTGGTTGCGGCGCGGCGATACGCTGGCGTTCCTGTCCGAGGCCGTGCGCGTGCGGCGCATCCGCTGGCATACCTGTTGGGCCAATCCGGCCTTTGAAGACGACGGGGCGCTGTGGCTGATTCCCGGTCCGGCCTGGCCGGAACTGGACACGGACGCACAACGCGAATGGCTGGCACGCGCTTGGACGGTCGGCAAGGACAGCGACCGCATGGGCCTGCGTCTGATGCAGCGCCTGGCCTCGGCGCGGACGCCGGCGCCGGTGCTGTCCACCGGCGTGGCGTTCGGCAGCGTGCAGCTGCCGCCGGACGGACGCCCGATCATTCTCGCGGCGGACCGCCAAACCACCGGCGGCTACCCTATCATAGGAACCGTGGCGACGGTTTCGCACCCGCGTCTGGCGCAGTGCCGGCCTGGCGACGGCCTGCGTTTCGCGGCGATCGACGTGGCGCGGGCGCAGGCGCTCTGGCGCGCGCGCGAACGGCGCTTTCGGGATTGGCAGGAGCATATGATGCGATGGTGGCAGGATTGAAACGGCGTATCGACCTCAACGCAGATGTGGGCGAAATGGATGCGGCGGACGACGCGGCGCTGATGCCGTTCATCAGCTCGGCCAACATCGCCTGCGGCTTCCATGCCGGCTCGCCGCTGCGCATGCGCGAGACCGTGGCCTTGTGCAAGGCGCACGGCGTGGCCGTCGGCGCGCATCCCTCGTACTGGGACCGCGCGCACTTCGGCCGCCGCGAGCTGGAAATTCCGGCGGATGAAATCCGCGAACTGGTGCGCTACCAGATCGGCGCCCTGCAGGCCGTCGCGGGCGCGCAGGGCGTGCGTGTCGGGCATGTCAAGCCGCACGGCGCGCTGTACAACCGCTCGGCGCGCGATGCCGGCGTGGCCGATGCCGTCGCCGACGCCGTGGCCTCGGTCGATACCGGCCTCGTGCTGGTCGGATTGGCCGGCTCCGAATCCCTGGCGGCGGGCCGGCGCGCCGGCCTGCGCGTGGCCGCGGAAGGTTTCGCCGACCGCCGCTACACCGCGCAAGGACAGTTGGTGCCGCGCTCCTCGCCGGATGCCTGCATCGCATCGACCGACGAGGCGGTCGCGCAGGTGCTGGGCATGTTGGCGGACGGCAGGGTACGCGCGTCGTCCGGCGAAGATGTCACCATCTCGGTCGACACCGTGTGCCTGCACGGCGACGGACCCTCCGCCTTGGCTTTCGCGCGCGCCCTGCACCGGCGCCTCGGCAGCGAAGGCGTCGCCATCACGGCGGAACGGCCATGAATTACTGGCCTCTGTTGGCGGTCGCGGTCGTGGTCGTCGGCTTCATGCGGCGCTGGAATCCGGTCCTGGTGGTGGTGGCCGCGGCCATGACCGCCGGCTTCGCGTCCGGTCTGGCGTTCACGGAAATACTGGCCGAAATCGGCAAGGGCTTCACCAAAAACCGTTTCCTGCTGATCATCATCCTGACCCTGCCGGTGCTGGGCGCCCTCGAGCGGGCCGGCTTGCGCGAACACGCGCAGCGCTGGGTCGCCGGCCGGCGTTCGCTGACGCCCGGCCGGCTGATGACGCTCTACCTCGCGCTGCGCCAAGCGGCCTCCGCGCTCGGGCTGACCAGCTTGGGCGGCCAGGCGCAGACCGTGCGGCCGCTGCTGGCGCCGATGGCCGAAGCCAGTGCCGAGACCCTGCGCGGCGGCGCACTCGACGACGACGAACGCCAGCGCCTGCGGGCGATGGCGGCCGCCACCGACAACGTCGGCCTGTTCTTCGGCGAAGACATCTTCCTCGCGTTCGGCGCGGTGCTGCTGATCCAAAGCATCTATGCCGAGGGCGGCCTGCCCATGGAGCCGCTGCACATCGCGCTCTGGGGCATACCCACCGCGATTCTGGCGTTCGCCATCCACACCTTCCGCCTGCGCCGCTTCGACCGCCGGCCGGACGCGCCGCCGCCAGGCAGGCAGGCGGACGGAGGCTCCGGCGATGCTTGAGCTGACCCATGTGTACTGGCTGTGCGGCCTGTATCTGGCCTATGTCGCGTTGCAGACCGTGCGCGACCGCGCCCATGGCAAGCGTATCGGCACGACGGCATTCTGGGCACTGCTGTCGGCGGCGTTCCTGACCGGCGACCGGCTGCCGCCGGCCGTGATGGGCCTGATGGTGCTCGCCATCGCCGGACTGGCCGGTTTCGGTGCGGTCGGCAGCGGCGATTACCGGAACGCGACGGCGGCGCAGCGCGAGGCCAAGGCTCTGGCGCTGGGCAACCGGCTGTTCGCACCGGCCTTGCTGATTCCGCTGCTGACCTTGGCCGGCGTGCTCGGCCTGAAGCATGTGCACTGGAACGAATGGCGCCTGCTCGCCAGCGAACAGACCGCGGTGATCTGCCTCGCCCTGGCCTGCCTCGGCGCGCTATTGGCGGCGCTGAAGATCACCGGCGAGCGTTTGCCGGACGCGGTGCATGGCTCGCGCGGAATCCTGGACGCTATCGGCTGGGCCGTTCTGCTGCCGGTGCTGCTGGCCATGCTCGGGGGGCTGTTCAACAAGGCCGGCATCGGCGATCTGGTCGCCGAGCTGCTGACCCGCGGCCTGCCGTTGCAGCATGCCTGGGTCGCGGTGCTCGCCTACGGCCTGGGCATGGTGCTGTTCACCATGGTGATGGGCAACGCCTTCGCCGCCTTTCCGGTGATGACGCTCGGCATCGGCCTGCCGATCCTGGTCGCGCAACACGGCGCCGACCCGGCGCCGCTGGCGGCGATCGGCATGCTGACCGGTTACTGCGGCACCCTGATGACGCCGATGGCGGCGAATTTCAACATCGTGCCGGTCGCCTTGCTGGAACTGCGCGACCAGAACGCCGTGATCCGGATGCAGGTGATGACCGCCCTGCCCCTGATCGCCTGCAACCTGCTGCTCATTTATTGGCTGGCCCTGCCATGAACGTCCTGATCACCGGTTTCGATCCCTTCGGCGGCGAGTCCGTCAATCCCTCCTGGCTCGCGGCCGAGCGCCTAGACGGAATGCACATCGGCGGGCGAACGGTCGTGGCGGGCCGATTACCGACCGAGTTCGGGCGCGCGCTGGAATCGCTGCATGCGTTGGTCGAACGCCACGATCCATGCTTGGTGATCGCGGTCGGCCAGGCCGGCGGCCGCGACCGCATCAGCCTGGAGCGGGTCGCCATCAACATCGACGATGCGCGCATTCCGGACAATGCCGGCCATCAGCCGATCGACTCGCCGATCGACCCCGGCGGCGAACCCGCCTACTTCAGCAGCCTGCCGGTCAAGGCGATGCTGCGCGCGCTGCAGCAGGCCGGCATTCCGGCCGAGGTCTCCAACAGCGCCGGCACCTTCGTCTGCAACCATGTGTTCTACGGCCTGATGGCGCTGTGCCGCAGCCGGCCCGGCCTGCGCGGCGGATTCATCCACATCCCCTACCTGCCAGGCCAAGCCGTGGCGCATCCCGGCAAAGCCAGCATGGCACTGGATGACATCGTGCGCGCGTTGGCGCTGTGCGTGCAGGTGGCGCTGGACACCGGACAGGACCTGAAAATCGCCGCCGGCACGGAGTGTTGATCTGCGCCCAATGAAAAACGGCCCCGCAGGGCCGTTTTCGCGTTCCCTTCGATGAGGGATCATTCCTTGGCGGCAGCGGCTTTCTTGGCCGGGGCCTTTTTGGCCGGCGCGGCTTTCTTCACCGCTTCCTTCTTCACCGCGACCGCGACGGCGGCTTTCTTGACGGTGCCCGGACGAGCGTTGCCGTAGCTGGAGATGTTGCGTTTGCCTTTCGCGGTCTTGCGGTCGCCTTTGCCCATGATTGCGTTCCTTGTAGGGATATTGTTGGAAGTTAAGGCCCATAGAGTACCACCACGGGCGGTCCGAACCAAGTATTCAGTGCCCGTGCCGGCAATTGGCGTCGTGTACGTGGCCGTGGCTCAGGCGCAGATTGATCAGGTGCGCGACGGCGATCAGGACGCCGCCGGCGGTCATCACCACCGCATGCCGCAGCGGTTGCAGGTGGATCTGCGGCGCTAGCACGCCCAACCAGACCAACCCCAGCCCGGGCGCCAGGAAAGCCAACGCGCGGTACACGCGATGCCGGCGGTAACCCAGCCACAGGCTGAACAGGCCGAGCAAGGTGGCGAACACCACGAAGCCCCACTCCAGGCCGTTCAGGGCCAGCACGCCCAAGCCCAACGCCGGCAGCACCGAAATCAGCACTGGCAGCAGCGCGCAGTGCACGGCGCAGACCATGGACGCGGTGCTGCCGAATTGGTCGAGGAATCGCTGGAAACGCATGGTGGACTCAGGCCTTGTCAAACCGTATCGTTATACAGTAACATTTTTTCTGAACTGTTATATGATAACACCATTGCCCGTAGGAATACCCCGAACCATGATGAACAAACTGCCGCTTGCCCTCGCCATCACCGCCCTGCTGACGCCCGCCCTGAGCCTGGCCCAGAATACCGACGAGCATACGCATCCGGAAGCCAAGGAACTGGACCGCGTGCAGGTCACCGCCTCGCCGTTGCGCAGCGCCATCGATGACGTGGCGCGCCCGATTTCGGTGCTGGCCGGCGCCGAACTGGATACCCGCAAGGCCGGAACGCTGGGCCAGACCCTGGAGCGCGAAGCCGGCGTGCAGTCGAGCTTTTTCGGCGCCGGCGTCGGCCGCCCGATCATCCGCGGCCAGGAAGGCGCGCGCGTGCAGACCCTGAGCGGCGGCATGAGTTCAGCCGACGTGTCCACCGTCAGCGCCGACCATGCGGTCAGCATCGAGCCGTTCCTGGCCGACCAGATCGAGGTGCTGCGCGGCCCGGCCGTGCTGCTGTACGGCTCCGGCGCCATCGCCGGCGCGGTCAATGTGGTCGACGGCCGGATTCCGGCCGAGCCGGTCGGTGCGGCGCTGAAAGGCCGCGCCGAAGCGCGCTTCAACGATAACGACAACGGCAGGACCGGCGCCCTGCGCCTGGACGGCGACATCGCCGGCACCGGACTGAGCTGGCATCTGGACGGCTTCCGCCGCGATACCGGCGATTACGCCATCCCCGGCTACGCGTTCCATGAACACCTGATCGAGGAAGACCTGGCCGCAGGCGGCAGCCTGGACGAGTTCGTCAAAGGCAAGGTGCCGAACTCGGCGCTGGAAACCCAAGGCGCCGGCGCCGGCCTGAGCTGGTTCGGCGACCGCAGCTGGCTGGGCGCCGCGCTCAGCCGCTACGAATCCGATTACGGCATTCCGCCGGGCGCGCACGCGCACGAAGCCGCGCCCGATGCGCTGTTGCCCCAGGCGGCGGCCGACGAGTTCGTGCGCATCGGCCTGCGCCAGAACCGCTTCGATGTGAAAGGCGGCGTGCGCGAGGTCGGCGCGTTCCGTGAAATCAACCTGCGCTTCAGCAACAACACCTACACCCACACCGAATTCGAGGGCGGCGCCGTCGGCACCCGCTTCGACAATAGCGCGCGCGAAACCCGCGTCGAAGCGGTGCAGAACACCTGGCGCGGCTGGGACGGCGCGTTCGGCATCCAATACGGCACCCGCGATTTCCGGGCCGAGGGCGACGAGGCCTTCGTGCCGGCCTCGCGCTCGCGCGACGCCGGCCTGTTCGTGCTGCAGGAACGCGGCTTCGGCCCGTTCAAACTGGAGCTCGGCGCCCGCCATGACCGCGTCCGCATCGCGTCCGAGGTCGCGCCGGAACGTTCGTTCGGCGCCAACAGCGTCGCGCTCGGCGGCATCTGGAAGCTCGGCGAGGCCTGGCACCTGAGCCTCAACCTCGACCGCGCCCAGCGCGCGCCGACGCCGGAGGAACTGCTGTCCGACGGCCCGCACGTGGCCACCGGCACCTATGAAATCGGCGATGCCGCACTGGACACCGAAACCGCCCGCAACGTCGAACTCGGCCTGCACCTGCACAGCGGCCGCCTCGACGGCAAGCTGTCGCTGTACCGCAACCGCTACGACGGCTACATCTACCTGCGCGGCATCGGCGGCGAGATCGACGGCCTGCCGGCGGCGCGCTGGAGTCAGGGCGACGCCGAATTCCGCGGCTGGGAGGCCGAGGTCACGGTCGATCTGGTCGAGAACGCCAGCGGCCTGTGGAGTCTGCGCGCCAACGCCGACCGCGTCAGCGCCGAACTCGACGACGGCTCGAACCTGCCGCGCATCGCACCGGCGCGCGTCGGCGCGGAATTGCTGTGGGAACGCCAAGGCTGGAGCGCCCGCCTGGGCGGCATGCGCGTCAGCGCACAGAACGATGTGGCGGCCGATGAAGAGCCGACCGACGGCTACACCTTGGTCAACGCCAATGTCGTCTATCACTGGGACCAAGGCGACACCGGCTATGAAGTGTTCCTGGAAGGCCGCAACCTGGCCGATGCCGAGGCCCGTGCGCACACCTCGTTCCTGAAGGAGATTGCGCCCCTGCCCGGCCGCGCGCTGCAAGCCGGTTTCCGCGTGTTCTTCTGAAGCAAGCGATACCCGACTTCCGGCACGGGCGCGGGTGCGGGCTTTGGCGGTAGACTGATCCACGTTCCGGATGACCGGACCCGTGGATTCAGACCGAGGATACCCGATGCACACCCGATGGTTCAGCGCCGCCTTGGCGCTTGCCGGCACGGCGGCCGCCAACGCCGATCCGGCGCCGGCCGCGACCGCGATCGACATCCGCGCCGAGCGCGGGTCGGCCGGCTACACCGCCTTGGCGGTACGCATCGATTTCCGGGGCGATACCGACGGCGAGAGCACGCTATACCTGCCGGACAGCTGGGCCGGACATAGCCGTTACTACCGGAGCATCCGCGATCTGCGCGCCGACGGCGCGCAACTGCTTCCGGCCGAGACGGACACCCCCCAACAGCGCCGGTTGCGGCATGCGCCGGGCGCCGCCGTCAGCGTGCGCTACCGGGTGGTGATCGACGGTGACGGCCCCGAGGTGGAGCCCGGCCAAGCCAACGACTACCGCGTGCACGTGACGCCGGATTTCGTGTTCGCGCTCGGCGAAGCCTATCTGGCCAAGCCCGGTCACATCGCGCAGGACAGCCCGGTGCGCGTCAGCCTCGGTGGCTTCGCGCCGCCGCACCGCGTCGCGTCCGATCTGGAACACGGCGCGCCCGGCAAGCCGATGGATTACGGTGATGCGGTCGAAAGCGTGCTGATCGGCGGCGACATCCGCGTGATCGACGCCGGCAACGGCACGCGCCTGGCGATCCACGGCGGCATGCGCGCGCGCGACGACGAAGCCTGGCGCCGAACCTTCCGCCGCATCGCCGGCGCGCAACGCGGCTACTGGCGCAGTGCCGGCGAGCCGTATCTGGTCACCATCCGCACCACCCCGCCGCCGCCGCCGGGCGCGGTGTCGGTCGGCGGCACCGGCCGCGGCGACGCCTTCGCCTTCTTCGCCACCGACAACGCCGAACCGTTCATGCTCGACCGCATCATGGCGCACGAGATGATGCACACCTGGGTGCCCGGCCGCATCGGCGGGTTGCGCCGCGACGACGGCGCGGAAAACTGGCTGTCCGAAGGCTTCACCGACTGGACCGCGTTCCGCGTGTCGGTCGGCAGCGGCCATTGGACGGCGGAGCAGTTCGCGCGCGCGTTCAACGAAAAGCTGCAGGCCTACGATTTGTCGCCGGAGCGCGAGGCGGACAACGCCCGCATCGCGTCGGGCTTCTGGAGCAGCCGCCACCTGCAGGAACTGCCCTACCAGCGCGGACTGCTGATGGCCACGACCTGGAACGCGCGGGTGCGGGCCGCGACCGGCGGCCGCCGGGATTTCGACGACGTGCTGCGGACCATGCAGGCCGGCGGCGCCGCCGACCCGGACAAAAGCGCGGTCAGCCTGCTGATCGATGCCATGCAGTCGGTGGCCGGGCTCGACATCGGCCCCGACCTCGAACGGCATATCGATCGCGGCGCCGCGATCGAGCTCGACGCCGACGTGTTCGCGCCCTGCGGCGAACTGCTGCGGCGCGAACGCAAACCGTTCCACCGCGGCTTCGACATCGAAAAGACCCAGGCCGACGGCGGCCGCATCGCCGGCGTCGTGCTCGACGGCCCGGCTTGGCGCGCCGGCCTGCGCGACGGCATGCGCCTGATCCGGCGCAGCGGCGGCGAAATCGGCAACGCCGCGGTCGAAATCGCCTACGAGATCGACGACCGCGGCACGCCGCAAACCCTGCGCTGGCTGCCCGAAGGCGAGGGCCTCGAGCGTTATCGCGAGTTCGTGCCGAAACCGGACATGGGCGACGCGGAACGTGCCGTCTGCCGGGAGGTGCTCGGTGGCTGAGCGCGGCAACGCCTTGATGGGTTTTCTGGCCGACCTGGCACAGGCCATGCACGTCAGCGGCGCCAACGCGCATGAGCTGGAACGGCACATCCATGCGCTGGGCCGGCGCTTCGGCGTGGAGGCGCACTGCTTCGCGCTGCCGACCATGCTGACCATCACCTTGGAAGACGGCGAGCGGGCGCAGCGCAGCAAACTGCTGCGCTTGCCGAGCTACGACTTCAACATGGCGCGGCTGATCGCGCTGAAGGACATGGTGCGCCGGCTGCATTCACTTGAACAGCTGCCCGAAGCCGTCGCTAAGCTCGGCGCAATCATGGCCCAGCCTGCGCCATGGAAGCCTTGGCAGATGGTGCTGAGCGGGCTGGCGCTGTCGGCCGGCATCGCCGTGCTGCTTGGCGGCGGCCTGCCGGAAATGGCGGTGGCCGGGCTCAACGGCCTGCTGTTCGTGCTGGCATATGTGTATCTGGCCGCACGTCCGGGCTTGGCGCCGGTGATGCCGGTGCTGCTGTGCGCTCTGGCGGCCTTATTGGCGTATGCGTTCACGCTCATCGTGCCGGTGACCTCGCCGTTCGTGGTGATCCTGGCCAGCATCGTGCTGCTGTTGCCGGGCTTCACCATCACCATCGCGATGACCGAATTGGCCACCGGCAACCTGCTGGCCGGCACCGGACGCTTGGCCGGCGCCTTCATCCTGATGCTGCTGATGGGTGCCGGCGTCGCCATCGGCACCACGCTCGGCACCGAGTGGCTGCCGGTGCGCCTGCTGCCCGGGCTGGAGAAACTGCCGGACTGGACGCTGTGGCCGGCCATCGCCCTGCTCGGCGCCACGTTGATGGTGTTCCTGCAGGCGCCGCTGCGCGCCCTGCACGTGATGATGGGCGCCTGCCTGCTGGCGTTCGCGGTCAGCAGCAGCGTCGGCGCTTGGCTGACGCCGGTCGCCGGCGCGTTCACCGCCGCGTTCACCGTGGCCCTGGCCGGCCACCTGTACCAACGCCTGAGCGGCGAACCCGGCATCCTGGTGCAGATTCCCGGCCTGATCACCCTGGTGCCCGGGAGTGTCGGCTTCAAGGGCCTGCATGCACTGATGGAGCAGGACAACCTGGCCGGCATCAGCACCATCACCAGCATGGCGGTCACCGGCATCGCGCTGGTGATCGGCACCCTGCTGGCCAACAGCCTGGCGCTGTCGCGGTTCGCGCGCGGCGCCCGGTCCGAACTCGAGGAGGAATCGGCATGAGCGCGTATACCCTGTACATCGGCAACAAGAACTATTCATCCTGGTCGCTGCGGCCTTGGCTGCTGCTGCGCGAACTCGGCATCGGCTTCGATGAGGTGCTGCTGCCGTTCGAGGCCGACAACCATGCGCGCTTCAAGGCCATCGCCCCGAACGCGCGCGTGCCCTGCCTGCACCACGACGATACCGTGGTCTGGGATTCGCTGGCGATCGCGGAATATCTGGCCGAGCGCCATCCGGGCGTGTGGCCAGCCGATGCCGCGGCGCGCGCCTGGGCGCGTTCGGCCGCCGCCGAAATGCATTCGGGCTTCGCCGCCCTGCGCAGCGTCTGCCCGATGAACTGCGGCCTGCGTCTGCGCCTGCATGCGCCGCCGGCAGCGATGTCGGCCGACTTGGCGCGCATCGACGAACTCTGGTGCGATGGCCTGCGGCGCTTCGGCGGCCCGTTCCTGGCCGGTGCGGCGTTCACTGCGGTGGACGCCTTCTACGCGCCGGTGACGTTCCGGGTGCAGACCTACGGCCTGCCGCTGAGCGCGCCGGCGCAGGACTACGCCGCGCGCCTGCTGGCCTTGCCCGGCATGCGGGACTGGTATGAAGCGGCGCTGCGCGAACCCTGGCGCGAAGCCGAGCACGAGCGCGAGACCCTGCAACAGGCCGAGCTGCTGGCCGATCTGCGCCTGTGACCGATGGCCCATGCGCACGGACGGGATCCGCGCTACCTTAAGGCCACACACCCGAGGAGAATGCCATGGACAATCTGAATTCCGCGCAAGACGGCAAATGGGCCGGTGGCGCGCACGTCGGCGCGCTGGTGCTGGCCCTGATCACCTCCTGGTCGGCCGGCGTCGGCGGCATGGTCGCCGCGTTCGTGGTCTGGCTGATCAAGAAGGACGAATCGGCCTTCATCCGCCGGCACGCGGCGGAGGCCTTCAACTTCAACTTCAGCATGTTCATCTACACCTTGGTCGGGGTGTTCTTCAGCTTGGTCACTCTCGGCCTGGGGCTGATCGTCACGGTTCCGATCGCGGTAGTGCTGGCGGCGGCCTGGATCTGGTGCACGATACAGGCCGCGATGGCCGGTTTCGACGGCCGCGACTACCGCTATCCGTTCACCATGCGTCTCTTAAGCTGAACTGTAAAAGCCCGGATACGCGAACGCCGGCTTCTCAGCCGGCGTTTTTTTCGGCCGCCGCCGCGCAATCGCGGCATACGCCATGCACT
>JAYSFF010000031.1:0-22663 GCA_041913425.1 Arenimonas sp.
TCCGCGAGGAGATCGCGCGCCTGGAGCGCGACCTGCCGGGATTGGCCGAGGGCCAGCTGCCGCTGCTCGGCGACGCGTCCACGCCGTGAGCCTGCGCATCGAGCGCTGGCGCGGCCAGCCGGACGTGGTCGAGCGCCTGGCCGATTGGCACGTGCGGCAGTGGAAGGCGATCTTCCCCGGCTGGGACGAGGCCGCGGCGGTCGACGAGTTCAACCTGCAGCTACGGACCGACGGCCTGCCGGCGACCTGGCTGGCCTATCTGGACGACGCGCTGGTCGGCTCGATCAGCGCCCTGCTGGAGGATTCGCCGGAGCTGACCGACATCCCCGGCCCGTGGATGGCCAGCTTCTACATCCGGCCCGAAGCCCGCCGCCGGGGCGCGGCCCCGGCATTGATGGCCGCCGCCGCCGACGGCGTGGCGGCGCTGGGCTATGCCGAGTGGCATCTGTTCACCGAATTCCACGAAGACTACTACCGGCGCTTCGGCTGGTCGGTGCTGGAGCGCCGCGAGCTGCACGGCCAGACCGTGTCGATCATGCGCCAGCGCCTGCCGCGCTGATCCGTGCTGGCGCCGCCGCTCTGCGGTAAAATGGCCGTCCCCCCGCATTCCGGACCGCCATGAAACCCACCCGCACCGACGGCATCGACCCGGCCGCCCGTTCGCGCTCCCGCCGCCGCGCCCTGCAGGCCGTGTACGCCTGGCAGATCTCGCACACGCCGGTGGACCAGCTGATCGCGCAGTTCGCGCACGAGCAGGACATGGACGTGGCCGACCTGCCGTATTTCGAGGAGCTGGTCCGCGGCGTGATCAAGGGCCATGCCGAACTCGACGCCGCCCTGGCCGATTGCCTGGACCGGCCGATGGAGCAGGTCGACGGCATCGAACGCGCGGTGCTGCGCATCGCCGCCTTCGAGCTGCGCGACCGGCTGGACGTGCCGTACCGCGTGATCCTGAACGAGGCCATCGAAACCGCCAAGCGCTTCGGTTCCGACCACGGCCACACCTACGTCAACGGCGTGCTCGACCAGGCCGCCGGCATCTGGCGCCAACCCGAGCTCGCCGCCCGCCGCTGATGGCCGAATTCGACTGGATCGACTGGCTCCGGGAACGCGCGCGCGAGTCCGCGGCCCGGCCCGACGTCGGTCTGGGCATCGGCGACGACTGCGCCCTGCTCGACGTGCCGGAAGGCATGCAGTTGGCGGTCAGCACCGACACCCTGGTGGCCGGCGTGCATTTCCCGCCGGAGACCGCGGCCGCCGACATCGGCTACAAGGCCTTGGCGGTCAACCTCAGCGATCTGGCCGCGATGGGCGCCGAGCCGGCCTGGTTCAGCCTGGCGCTGACCGTGCCGGAGATGGATTGGGATTGGCTACGCGGCTTTGCCGACGGCCTGCTGGAACTGGCCAAGGAGCACGACATCGCGTTGATCGGCGGCGACACCACCCGCGGCCCGCTGTCGATCACCGTCACCGTGCACGGCCTGGTGCCGGCCGGACAGGCCCTGCGCCGCGCCGGTGCGCGCGTGGGCGATGACATCTGGATCACCGGCAGCCCCGGTGACGCCGCCGCCGCCCTGCGCCAGCTCGGCGGCCCGATGCAGTCGATGAAATTGCGCCACCGCCTGAACCGGCCGACGCCGCGCGTGCAGGCCGGCTTGGCGCTGCGCGGATTGGCACATGCCGCCATCGACGTCAGCGACGGCTTGGCGCAGGATCTCGGCCATATCCTCGCCGCTGCCGGCGTCGGCGCCGAACTCGACCTCGGCCGGCTGCCGGTGTCGTCCAGCCTGCTGGATTTCTTCCCCGAGGATGAGGCGCGCTGGCGCCTGCAACTGGCCGGCGGCGACGATTACGAGCTGTGCTTCACCGCGCCGGCCTCGGAAGCCTTCGCCATCGAACTGGCGATGGCGCAGCTTGGCGTCAG
The DNA here is from genome assembly GCA_041913425.1 of Arenimonas sp. Lineage (GTDB taxonomy): Bacteria > Pseudomonadota > Gammaproteobacteria > Xanthomonadales > Xanthomonadaceae > Arenimonas. The sequence goes on from JAYSFF010000031.1 coordinate 1,925, forward strand.
CGCGTCGGTCATCGGCCACATCACCGCCGAGCCCGGCCTGCGCTGCCTGCGGCCCGACGGCGGCGAATTGGTGCTGGAACACGCCGGCTACCGGCACTTCGAGGCCCATGTTCACTGACTTCCGCCTGCTGAGGCACCCGTATGCCTGGCTCGCGCTCGGCTTCGGCGCCGGTCTGTCGCCGAAAGCGCCGGGCACGGTCGGCTCGCTGGCGGCGGTGCTGCTGTGGTGGCTGCTGCTGGCGGATCTGTCCCTGCCGCTGCAACTGGCGGTGATCGTGGCCGGTTTCGGCCTCGGCGTGTTGGCCAGCGAGTGGCTGATCGCGCGTACCGGCGTGAAAGACCCCGGCTACATCGTCTGGGACGAATTCATCGGGCAGTGGCTCGCCTTGTTGCTGTTGCCCAAAAGCCTGGTGGCGGCGGCACTGGCGTTCGCCGCCTTCCGCCTGTTCGACATCGTCAAGCGCGGCCCGGTCGGTTGGGCCGACAAGCGCTTTTCCGGCGGCTTCGGCGTGATGGTCGACGACGCCATCGCCGGTTTGATGGCCTTGGCGCTGGTGCAGGCGGTGTGGCGTTTCACCGGCGTGGCTTAAGCCGCCCGCAGCGACTTCCCCAGCCAACGCAACAGTACCACTGCCGCCAGCACGGCAATTCCGGTCGCCACCGCCATCGCCTGTTGCGCCAGGTTCAGCGGCGCGAAATCCATCGCCGCGCGCAGCCACGGCCAATGCACGGTCAAGGCCGCCAGCGCCAACGCGAACAGGATGATGGCATAGGCCGCCCGGTTCGGCACCCGCAGACTGCCCAGGAAGCCGCCGGCCGGCGCGCGGTTGGCCAGGATCAGCGCCGCGTTCGACACCACCAGGGCCACGAACACCAGCGCGCGCGTCTGCGCCTCGCTCAGCGGCGCTTCGCCAAGCCGCGCCCAGGCGTACACGCCGGCCAGGCCGGCCAGCACGCACAGGCCCTGCAGCGCGGCCGAGAGCATGTCGGCGGCGCCGAACAGCGGCGCGCGGGTGTCGCGCGGCGGTTGCGCCATCACCCCGGCTTCGGCCGGTTCGCGCTCGAACGCCACCGCGCAGGACGGATCGATGATCAGTTCCAACAGCGCGATGTGCAGCGGCAGCAGCAGCGGCGGCAGGCCGAGCAGCATCGGCAGCAGCGCCACGCCGGCGATCGGGATGTGGATGGCGAAGATGTAGGCCATGGCCTTGCGCAGATTGGCGAAGATGCGGCGGCCGGTGCGGATGCCGCGCACGATCGAACTGAAGTCGTCGTCGGTCAGCACCAGCGCCGCGGCTTCGCGCGCCACGTCGGTGCCGCGCGCGCCCATGGCCACGCCGACATGCGCGGCACGCAGGGCCGGTGCGTCGTTGACGCCGTCGCCGGTCATCGCCACCACCTCGCCGGCGGCCTGCAACGCGCACACGATGCGCAGCTTCTGCTCGGGCGCGATGCGGGCGCAGACGTTCACCGTGCGCAGGCGTCCGCGCAGCGCGTCGTCGTCGAGCGCGTCCAGTTCGGCGCCGGTCAACACCTCGCCCTCGGACAAGCCGGCTTGGGCCGCGATCACCCGTGCGGTCAGCGGGTAGTCGCCGGTGATCAGGATCACCCGGATGCCGGCCGAGCGGCATTCGGCCACGGCCGCCGGCACGCCGGCGCGCAACGGATCGCTCAGCCCGATCAGGCCGTCCCAGACGAAGTCGAAATCGTGCGGCGATTGCGGAAAGCCGTCGCCTGCATGCCGGCCGTGCGCCACGCCCAGTACGCGCAGGCCGCGCGCGGCCAAGGCTTCCACCTGATGCAGCCACGCCGTGCGTTCGTGCTCGGGCAGATGGCAGAGATCCATCACCGCCTCCGGCGCGCCTTTGCTGGAGATCACGTGATGCGCGTCCTCGCCCTTCCAGGCCTGGGTCACCGCCTTCAGGTCGGGCGTCAGCGCGTAGCTGTGCGCCAGACGCCAGTCGCCGTGCAGGTGTTCGGTATCGCGCAGGTAGTCGTGTCCGGTGCGGTGGAACGCCGCCTCCATCGGATCGAACGGCTGCGGCGCGCTGGCCAGGATGGCGTGCTCGACCAGGCCGTGGAAGGCGTCCGGCAGCGGCGCGCCGTCGGCCAAGGGCCAATGCAGGGCCTGCGGCGCCTGCGCCGTGCCCGCCACCAGCGCGTTCACCCTCATGCGGTTCTCGGTCAGGGTGCCGGTCTTGTCGGTGCACAGCACGCCGGTGGCGCCCAGCGTTTCCAGCGCGTTGATCCGGCGCGTCAGCACGCCGTCGCGGGTCAGCCGGCGCGCGCCGAGCGCGGGGAACACGGTCAGCACCACCGGGTATTCCTCCGGCAGGATGGCCATGGCCAGCGCGATGCCGGACAGCACCGCCGGCAGCCATTGCCCGGAACGCACGCCGAGCACGGTGATCATCAGCGCGCACAGAATCAGCGCCAAGCCGGCCAGCGCTTTCACCAGGCGCGCGGTCTGCGCCTGCAGCGGCGTGCGTTGTTCGCCGAGTTGCGCCAGCGAGCGCCCGATGCGCCCGACCTGGCTGCGCGAGCCGGTGGCGGTGACGCGCATCGTGCCGTGACCGCGCACCACGAAGGTGCCGGCGTAGGCCCAGGGCCGGTAATCGCCGCCGGGACCGTCGGCATCCCCGGTTTCCGGCGCCGCGCCGTCGGCGCGCTTGTTGACCGGCAGGGACTCGCCGGTCAGCAGCGATTCGTCCACCTGCAGATCGTGCGCGTCCAGCACCCGGCCGTCGGCGGCGACGCGGTCGCCTTCGGCCAAGAGCAGCAGGTCGCCGGTCACCACTTCGCGTGCCGGGATGTCGCGTGCCGTACCGTCGCGCAGCACACGCGCACGGGTTTCGGTCAGTTCGCGCAGGGCTTCGATGGCGTTCTCGGTGCGGCCTTCCTGGTAGAAGGTCAGGCCGATCACCGCCAATACGAACACGGCCAGTGTCAGGCCTTCGGTCAAATCGCCAAGCAGGGTGTACAGCAGCGCCGCCGCCACCAGCAATGCGAACATCGGCTGCTTGAGCAGGTCGAACAGCCGTTGCGCCAGCGTGCGCCGGCGCGCTTGCTCCAGCACATTCGGTCCATCGGCGGCCAGGCGCCGAGCGGCTTCGGCTTGGCTGAGGCCGGCCGGTTCAGGCATCGGGCAGCGTCTTGCCCGGATTGAGGATGCCGTCCGGATCGAACAGCTGTTTGATGCCGCGCAGCATCGCCAGCGTTTCCGGCGTGAACGCCTGCGCCATGAACGGCCGTTTGGCCAGGCCGATGCCGTGTTCGCCGGACAGCGTGCCGCCCAAACGCAATACCTCGGCGAACAGCTTTTCGGCGCATGCTTCGGCCGTGGCGGTCTGCCCGGCGTCGGCCTTGTCGTACATCACGTTCACGTGCACGTTGCCGTTGCCGATGTGGCCGAAGCTGACGATGGTCAGGCCCGATTCGCGCGCCAATGCTTCCACAAAGCGCACCAGCGCCGGCACCTGGGACACCGGCACCACCACGTCTTCGTTGATCTTGCCGCTGGCCAGGCTGCGCAGCGCCGGCGACAGCGCCTTGCGCGCCGCCATCAGCTGCGCCTGTTCGGCCTCGCTGCCGGGAATGGTGATATCGAGGCAGCCCTCGCCGCGGGCATAGCCGGCCAAGCGTCGCATCAGTTCCGGCAGCTGCGCCGGATCGCCGTCGCCTTCGATCATCAGCAGCGCGCCGGCGTCCGGGATGTCGGCGCCGCCGATATCGCGCGCCAGCTTGAGCGCGGTGGCGTCCATGAACTCCAGCATCGAGGGCGTATCGGGCTGCGCCATCAGCCGCGCCACCGCTTCGGCCGCCGATTCGACGTCGCGGTACAGCGCGCGCAGCATGGCGCGTGCCGCCGGTTTCGGGCTCAGCTTCAGCGTGGCTTCCACCACCAGCGCCAAGCCGCCTTCGGAGCCGATCAGCAGGCGCGAGAGATCGAAGCCGGCCGCGTTCTTGCTGGTGCGCGCGCCGAATTCGACCCGCTCGCCGGTGCCGGTGACCGCCTTCAGCGCCAGCACGTTGTCGCGCGTGGCGCCGTACTTCACCGCGCGCGGGCCGCCGGCGTTGCAGGCAATGTTGCCGCCGATGCTGCAGAACGGCGCCGAGGTCGGATCCGGTGGCCAGAACAGGCCGTGCGGCGCCAAGGCCGCCTGCAGGTCGCCGTTCAGCACGCCGGGCTGCACGCGGGCGGTGCGGTCGCCGGGCGCGATGTCGAGGATGGCGTCCATGCGCTCGAAGCCGATCACGATGCCGCGCTCGACCGGCACGCTGGCGCCGGTGGTGTTGGTGCCGCGGCCGCGTGCGGTCAGCGGCAGTTTGTGTTCGCGTGCCAGCCGCACCGCGGCCTGAACCTGCGCAATCGTCGTCGGCAGCAGCACCATGGCCGGATTGGCGCGGTAGCTGGAGTTGTCGTAGCCGTAGGCCAGGCAGTCGTCGATGCCGGTCAGCACCGCCTCGGCGCCGAGCGCGCGTTCGAACGCGGCGATTAAGCGGCGGTCCATCAGAATACGTCCTCGAACACGAACGCGCCCTGCAGCCACTCGATGCGCCAATCGTCCTCGGTGCCGGTCAGCAGCACGGCATCGAAGCGGCAGGGTGCGTCGGCGTGGCGCGGATTGCGCTTGAGCCAACATTGCGCGGCCAGCGCGCACTTGCGGCGCTTGCGCGCGTCGATCGAGTGCGCGGCGCCGCCGAAGGCCTCGGATTTGCGTTGCCGCACTTCGGCGAACACCAGGGTGTCGTCGTGCAGCAGGATCAGGTCGAGTTCGCCGACCGAGAAGCGCGCGTTGCGTTCGAGCAGCTTAAGGCCGCGCGCGGTGAGGAAGGCCAGGGCGGCGTCTTCCGCCATCCGGCCGCGTACCTGCCGGAAGGTCGGGCTAGCGGACATCCGCCTGCGGCACGCCGCCGCGGAACACCGCCCACGGCAGGCGGCGTTCGATTTCGCCGTCCGGTTCCAGATGCAGCGTGCCGGTGGCGCCATTGATCGGCCCGTTCGGATTATTCAGCCACAGATGCAGGCGGGTCGCGATCAGCCAGGCGTCGGCACCGAAGGCGTTCAGGCGCGCACCGCCGCCGCGTGCGCTCGGCAATTTGGCCAGCGCGGCGGCCGACAGGTTCAGCGCGTTGCCGCGGCCGCCCAGCCAGGGCAGTTGCGGAAAGCGGATGCCGTCGAGCTGCGCATTGCTCTTCGGATCGGCGTTTTCGGTGATGTCGCCGCCGGCGTACAGCGGCAGCTGGCCGGCGCCGTTCAGCGCCAGCGCGGCGCGCGTCGGTTTGGCGGCGGTGCCCGACATCAGCAGCAGCACGCCTTTGGCGCGCGCCAGCGAATCCGGCAACGACGGATTGACGGCGGCGCCGTTGGCGTCCTTGCCGAAGTGCGGCACCGGCGCCTTGGCCACCACGATGCCGCCGCCGAGGCGGTAGGCGTCTTCGAACGCGGCGAAGCTGCGCTGCTCGTTGTCGCCGCCTTCCACGAACACCGCGGCCTCCAGGATCTTGTCGGCCAGCAGGCGTTCGGCCAGCAGTTCGCCTTCGCGTTCGGGCGTCAGCGAGAAATCCAGCAGGAAGCGGCTGCGCGGGCCGTCGATCTTGTTCAGCACCAGCACCGGAATGCCGTCGGCCAGTGCGGCCACGGCCGCCGCTTCGTCCTTGCCGATCGGGCCGATGACCATCTGCGCGCCGTCCTTGCGCGCGCGCGCGAACGCGGCGTTGGCGCCGGCGGCGGTGCCTTGCGTGTCGTAGAAGCGGATGATCGGCTTGCTGCGGGTTTCGGCGTAGTAGGCGGCCAACAGGCCGTCGCGCACGGCCGCGGCCGCGGCCGACAGGTTGCCGCTCTGCGGCAGCAGCACGGCCAGGCGCTGCGGCGCGCGGTACTCGCCGACGGCGGCGGGGAAGGCGTCGGTCAGCGTCGGTTCCAGCCAATGCTGGTTGCGGGCACGGGCTTCGGCTAGCGCGTCGCGCGGCGCCGCCGGTTTGTCCTCGACCACCGGCGCGCGCTTCGGCGCGCTGGTGCAGGCGGCCAGCAGGCAGACGGCGGCGATGGTAAGCAATGCACGCATAACCCAAAGTCCTTGTGCTTGACGCTATGATGGAAGCGGTTCCTGTCCGGATTTTACCAATGTTCGAGCTGAAAAAGGGCGCTTTGTACGTGGTCGCCACGCCCATCGGCAATCTGGGCGATTTGAGCCCGCGCGCGCGCGAGGTGCTGGCCGGCGCCGACCGCATCTGCGCCGAAGACACCCGGCATACCCGGCAGATGCTGAACGCGCTCGGCTTGGAGCGGCCGCTGCTGGCCCTGCACGAACACAACGAGGACGCGCGCGTGGCGCAGGTGCTGTCGTATCTGCAGGCCGGCGAAAGCCTGGCGTTGGTGAGCGACGCCGGCACGCCGCTGATTTCCGATCCCGGTTACCGGCTGGTGCGCGGCCTGCGCGCCGCCGGCGTCACCGTGTCGCCGGTGCCCGGTCCGTGCGCCGCCATCGCGGCACTGTCGGTGGCAGGCATCGCCTCCGACCGCTTCTGCTTCGAAGGCTTCCTGCCGCACAAGGCCGCGGCGCGGCGCGAACGCCTGCAGGCCTTGGCCGCCGAGCCGCGCACGCTGGTGTTCTACGAGAGCGCGCACCGCATCGAGGAATGCCTGGCCGACATGCGCGCCGCGTTCGGCGACGCGCGCGAAGCGGTGCTGGCGCGCGAGATCACCAAGCTGTTCGAGACCGTGCTGGACGGTACGTTGGCCTCGATCGCCGGCGCCGTCGGCGCCGATCCGAACCAGCGCAAGGGCGAGTTCGTGCTGGTGGTGGCCGGCGCGCCGGAAGACAGCGATGCCGCACTGCGCGAGGGCCGGCGACTGTACGCCAAGCTGGCCGAGGTGATGAAGCCGTCGCAGGCCGCCAAACTCGCGGCCGAACTCAGCGGCGCGCCGCGCAAGGCGCTGTACGGCGGCGAGTGAGCGCACCTATTCGCGCACGATCCTGATCTTCAGCCCGCGCACGTCGTTGCCGACCAGTTGCAGGCTGGAACGGCCTTCCCAGAACGCCAGTTTCACCAGCAGGTCTTCACCGTCGTCCACTTCGATGTTGAAATCGCGCGGGAAGGCTTTCTGCAGGGCGTCTTCGGCCAGGTCGGCGATGTTGTCGTCGTTGGTGCCGTCTTTCACCGCAATGCTGACCTGCACCGGTTCGCGGCCCTTCTGCACCATGCGGAACACCAGCACGCCGTCGGATTTGGCTTCGCCGCGGAATTTGATCCGCCACTTGTTCGAGTATTTCAGCGGCGCTTCGGCCGCGGGCGCAGCGGCGGGCGCCGGTACGGCGTCCTGCGCGAGGGCGGAGGCGCCGAAGGCGAGCAGGGCGGCGGCAATCAGGCAGTTTCGGATGTTCATGGGATTCTCGCAGTGGCGGGCCGGCCTTCAGTATGCCCTGCGGCCGGGTGGCCGGCGTACCCGGTGCCGCGGCACGGAACCGTTGCGTTCAGCCTGACTGTGCGACAATGGCCTCGGCGGAGTCGGCCAGACAACCGCGTCGCGCAAGCGCCGAGGAAAGTCCGGGCTCCACAGAGCAGAGTGCCAGGTAACGCCTGGGCGGCGCAAGCCGACGGCCAGTGCAACAGAAAACATACCGCCGAACGGCCCGCAAGGGCGCGTGGTAAGGGCGAACCGGTGGGGTAAGAGCCCACCGCCTGCGGGGCCAACGCCGCAGGGCACGGTAAACCCCACTCGGAGCAAGGCCAAATAGGGGTGCTATGGATCGGCTCGATCCGCACCCGGGTGTGCTGCTTGAGCCTTGCGGTAACGCAAGGCCTAGAGGAATGGTTGTCCACGACAGAACCCGGCTTATCGGCCGGCTCCGCCCCTCATTCTTCCGTCCATCGACCGTCGGCCCCCGGCAGGGGCCGGCGCCACTGGCGTTCGTCCCGATGCCCCGTTCCCGCCCCATGACGGGTTCCGGTTTGCGCGTCAAGCAGGAAAAACGGGGCTGGAAGTTCCTGTGGATAAGTCCGTGGAAAAATCGCTGACAGCGGGCACGAAAATTAAAAATCAACGTAAACAAAGCGTATGAAACGCTTCTTAAAGTATTTTCTCAAGTTGATGCAAGCCATTGATTCCCCAAATGAAAACCATTGGAAAAGTGCTTGACTTTGACATTTCGGAAGTCTACTGTGGGCAATCAGGGGGAATTCTGGTTTTTTGTGGGAAAAGGTGGATATGTTCCAGGGTGAAACCGCAATCAGCATTGACGACAAAGGGCGTTTGGCCATCCCCACGGCCTTCCGCGACCTGGTCGCGGGCGCGTGCAACAACCGCTTGGTGCTGACCTACAACCCCTACGAGCCGGGTTGCCTCTGGCTGTACCCCGAATCCGAATGGCAGAAAGTGCGTGACCAGGTCATCGCCCTGCCCAGCGCCAAGAAGGTCTATCGCAGCCTGCAGCTGAAGCTGGTCGGCGCCGCCACCTTCCTGGAGCCCGACAGCAGCGCCCGCATCCTGCTGCCGTCCAGCCACCGGCACGCCGCCGGCCTGGAAAAACGCGCCGTGCTGGTCGGCATGGGCGTCAAGCTCGAGTTGTGGAGCGAACAGGCGCATCTGGCGCAGATCCGCCAGAGCATCGTCGAGGACGATGTCACCGACGCCATGCTGGACCTGAGGTTGTAAGCCATGGCGAACGGGACCTCTGTGACGCAGCAGACTCCCCGCCACCTTCCCGTGATGTGGAAAGAGGTTATGGACGGCCTGCGAGTCAAACCCGACGGATGCTATCTCGACGGCACCTTCGGGCGCGGCGGGCATGCGCGCGGCATCCTCGACCGGCTCGGCCCGGACGGCCGCCTGCTGCTGATGGACAAGGATCCGGACGCCATCGCGCACGCCGAGGCGCACTTCACCGCCGACGCGCGGGTCAGCCTGCACCACGGCTCGTTCGCCGACATGGCGCACTGGCCGGCGGCGGGCGGCGGGCTGGACGGCGTGTTGCTCGACCTGGGCGTGTCTTCGCCGCAGCTGGACGTGGCCGAGCGCGGCTTCAGCTTCCGCCAGGACGGCCCGCTCGACATGCGCATGGACACCAGCCGCGGCCAAAGCGCCGCCGAGTGGCTGGCGCAGGCCTCCGAAAAGGACATCGCCGACGTGCTGTGGCTGTACGGCGAGGAAAAGCTCAGCCGCCGCATCGCCCGCGTGCTGGTCGCCAAGCGCGCCGAGACGCCGTTCACCCGCACCGCGCAACTGGCCGAGTGCATCGCCGGCGTAGTCGGCCGCGGCGACGGCAAGATCCATCCGGCCACGCGCAGCTTCCAGGCCATCCGCATCTACATCAACCGCGAGCTGGCCGACCTCGAGGCCGGCCTGCAGGCCGCGCACGACCTGCTCAAGCCCGGCGGCCGGCTGGCGGTGATCAGCTTCCATTCGCTGGAAGACCGCATCGTCAAGCAGTTCATCGCCAAATGCGCGAAGGCGCCGGCCGGCAACCGCCGCATGCCGGCGGCGGCGCCGTTCCAACCGACCCTGTGCGACGTGTCCGGCGCGCTCAAGGCCGACGACGCCGAGCTGGCCGAGAACCCGCGCGCGCGCAGCGCCGTGCTGCGCGTGGCCGAAAAGGCGGGCGCCGCATGAGCCCGCGCCTGTTCGCCTTGGCCGCGCTGGCATTGGCCTGCATCGCCAGCGCCGTCGCCGTGGTCTATTCGCGCCATTCGCACCGTCAGGCCTACATCGAGCTGAGCCGACTGCAGAAGCAACGCGACGAATTCAACGTCGAGTTCCGCCGCCTGCAGACCGAACAGGCCACCGTGTCGGAAAGCGCGCGCATCGTCGGCATCGCCACCGACAAGCTGGGCATGCGTTTCCCGGCCGAGAACGAAATCACGGTGGTGCAGCCATGAGGCCGATGCCGCGCGCCGGCCAACCGCGGGCCCGTCTGGGCCTGATCGTCGGCATCCTGCTGTTCTGCGGCGTGGTGGTGGTGGCGCGCGCCGCCTACATGCAGCTGATCGCCGACGACCGCCTGCAGGCCGCCGGCGACGAGCGCTTCCTGCGCGAGGTCACCATCGCCACCACCCGCGGCATGATCACCGACCGCAACGGCGAGCCGCTGGCAGTGTCCAGCCCGGTCGAGTCGCTGTGGGTCAATCCCAAGGAGCTGCTGGTCGACGCCAAGCGCGTGCCGGAGCTGGCGCGCGCGGTCGGCCTGCCGGCGGACGAGCTGACCCTGAAGCTGGCGCAGCGCAAGGACAAGCAGTTCATGTACCTGCGCCGACACATGAATCCGGACGCGGCCAAGGCCGTGCTCGACCTCGACATCCCGGGTGTGTACAGCAGCCGCGAATTCCGCCGCTTTTATCCGCACCGCGAGGTGATGGCGCAGGTGATCGGCTTCACCAACCTCGACGAGCACGGCATCGAGGGCATGGAGAAGGCCTTCGACGACTGGCTGACCGGCACGCCCGGCAAGCAGAAGATCATCCGCGACCGCCGCGGCCGGGTGGTCGAGAACGTCGACCTGATCCGCCCGGCCGAAAACGGCAAGGACCTGGTGCTGTCGATCGACCGCCGCATCCAGTACCTGGCCTACAGCGAACTGAAGAAGACCGTGCTGCAGCATCAGGCGCGCTCCGGCACCGCGGTGGTGCTGGACGTGAAGACCGGCGAAGTGCTGGCGATGGTCAATTACCCGTCGTACAACCCCAATTCGCGCGAGAACATCCCGCCTTCGCGCCGCCGCAACGCCGCCGTCACCGACGTGCTGGAGCCGGGCTCGACTATGAAGCCGTTCACCGTGGCCGCCGCGCTCGAGAACGGCATCGATCCCGACATCGTGATCCCGACCGGTCCGGGCAAGTACCGCATCGCCAACCGCTACATCTCCGACGTGCACGACTACGGTCCGGTGACCCTGCGCCGGCTGCTGGTGAAATCCTCGAACATCGGCTCGGCCAAACTGGCCGCGACCATGAGCAACCAGCAGATGTACGACGTGTTCAGCCGCTTCGGCTTCGGCGAAAAGACCGAGTCCGGCTTCCCGGGCGAGTCCTCGGCGGTGCTGTCGGCGCCGAACCGCTGGGGTCCGGTCGAGAAGGCCACCATCTCCTACGGCTACGGCCTGTCGGTGACGCCGCTGCAGATCGCGCAGGCCTACGCCACGCTGGCCAACGGCGGCGTGCGCGTCAGCCCGACCTTCATCAAGGGCGCCAAGACCCGGCGCGTGCGTGCGGTCGACGCGCACATCGCCAACGACGTGTTGCGCATGCTGGAGGGCGTGATCGAACCCGGCGGCACCGCGACCCAGGCCGCGATCAAGGGCTACCGCGTGGCCGGCAAGACCGGCACCTCGCGCCGCGCCGTGGCCGGCGGCTACGAGCGCCGCTACATTTCGCTGTTCGCCGGCGTGGTGCCGATCGAGGATCCGCGTTTCGCGATGGCGGTGGTGGTGCACGAACCCTCGGCCGGCGGCTACTACGGCGGCGTGATCTCCGCGCCGGTATTCCACAACGTGATGGACGGCGCGCTGCGCCTGATGGACGTGCCGCCGGACAACATCGCGCAATGGTATGCCGACGCCGCGCCGGCCAAGCCGGCCGCGCCCGTGGCGGCCGAAGAGGACCTGCCGCCGGTGCCGGAGGTGACGCCGTGAGCCGGCAGATGCGCCTGAGCGCGCTGGCCGACGGCCTGTTCGCCGTGCCGGCCGGCGCCGACCGCGACATCCGCGGCCTATGCGCCGATTCGCGCGCCGTCGCCGCCGGCGACGCGTTTCTGGCCGTGCCCGGCCTGAGCGCGCACGGCCTAGTTTATCTGAATGCCGAACAGGCGGCCAAGGCCGCCGTGGTGTTGTTCGAACCGCCGGCACCGGCCGGCGCCGCGCCGCCGCCGAACGCGTTGCCGGTGCCGGAGCTCAAGCGTCTGCAGGCCGCGCTCGCCGACCGCTTCTACGGCGCGCCATCGAAAGCGATGACCGTGATCGGCGTGACCGGTACCAACGGCAAGACCTCCACCGTGCAACTGATTGCGCAGGCCTTCACCGTGCTCGGCCGCGTCGCCGGCACCATCGGCACGCTCGGCACCGGTCTGTACGGCCGCCTGCAGGCCGGCGAACGCACCACGCCGGACGTCATCGCGGTGCACCGCGCGCTCGGCGCCATGCGCGACGACGGTGCCACGCTGGTGGCGATGGAGGTGTCCTCGCATGCGCTCGACCAGGGCCGCGTGACCGAGGTCGCGTTCGACACCGCGGTGTTCAGCAACCTGACCCAGGATCATCTGGATTACCACGGCACCATGGCCGCCTATTTCGAGGCCAAGGCCAAGCTGTTCGCCTGGCCCGGCCTGCGCCACGCGGTGATCAACGTCGACGACGTCTACGGCCGCGAATTGGCCGGCCGCCTGCCATCCGGTTTGGCCGTGATCCGCACCTCTTCCGCCGGCGCTAGCGGCGCCGATCTGCGCGCCGACGACGTGCGCCTGGGCTTGGACGGCATGCGATTCCGTCTGTGCGAAGCCGGTGCCGAGGCCGAGGTCGCCTCGCCGCTGCTCGGCCGCTTCAACGTCGACAACCTGCTGGCGGTGGCCGGCGTGCTGCGCGCCCAGGGCTTGCTCTTGGCCGAGGTCGCCGCGTTGCTGGGCCGGCTCGATCCGGTCGGCGGCCGCATGAGCCGCTTGGGCGGCAGCGACGGCAAGCCGCTGGTGGTGGTCGATTACGCGCACACGCCGGACGCCCTGGAGCAGGCGCTGAAGACCCTGCGCGGCCACAGCCGGGCGCGGCTGATCTGCGTATTCGGCTGCGGCGGCGACCGCGACCGCGGCAAGCGGCCGCTGATGGCGGCCAGCGCCGAGCAGTGGGCCGACGCGGTCTGGGTCACCGACGACAACCCGCGCAGCGAGTCGGGCGACGCCATCGTGGCCGAGATCCGCGCCGGTTTCCGCGCGCCGGAGCGCGTGCGCGTGCAGCGCGACCGCCGCCGCGCCATCGCCGAGGCCATCGCCGAAGCCGATGCCGGCGACATCGTGCTGATCGCCGGCAAGGGCCACGAGACCTATCAGGAAGTAAACGGCGTGAAGACCCCGTTCGACGACCGTGCCGTGGCCGGCGAATGCCTGCAGGTGGCGGCATGAGGACGCTGATGCTGTCGCAGGTCGCGCAGTGGTGCGAAGGCCGTCTGGTCGGCGACGACGTCGCCGTCGCGCGCGTCAGCACCGACAGCCGCGAAGACCAGACCGACGCGCTGTTCGTGGCGCTGCGCGGCGAACGCTTCGACGCGCACGAGTTCGCCGCGCAGGCCGCCGACAACGGCGCCGCCGCGCTGCTGCTGCACAAGCCGGTGCCGACCACGTTGCCGCATGTGCTGTGCGCCGACACCGAACAGGCGCTGGCCGACATCGCCGCCGGCATCGCCCGCGGCCGCCCGGCGGTGACGCTGGCGCTGACCGGCAGCAACGGCAAGACTTCGGTCAAGACCCTGTTGCACGCCATCCTGCGCGAAGCCGGCCGCGCCTACGTCAATCCGGGCAACCGCAACAACGAGATCGGCCTGCCGTTGGCGGTCATCGACGCGCCGGAAGACGCCGAGTTCGCCATCTACGAGATGGGCGCCGGCAAGCCCGGCGACATCGCCTACCTGTGCAGCGTGGTGACCCCTAACGTGGCGCTGGTCAACAACATCGCGCCGGCGCACATCGAACGCATGGGCTCGCTGCTCGGCATCGCCGAGACCAAGGGCGCCATCTACGAGGCGCTGCCGGACGACGGCATGGCGGTGGTCAACGTCGACGACGCCTTCGCGCCGTATTTCCTGGAGCGCATCGGCCGCCGCGGCGTGCTGCGCTTCGGGCTGGACAACAACGCCGACGTCGGTGCCCGCGCGTTGGCGCTGGACGCCGACGGTTCGCGCTTCGAGCTGGTCAGTCCGGCCGGCCGCGCCGACATCCGCCTGCCGTTCCCCGGCCGGCACAACGTGCTGAACGCGTTGGCCGCCACGGCCATGGCGCTGGCCGCCGGCGCACCGTTCGAGGCCGTGGTCAAAGGCCTGCAGGCCGCGCGTCCGGTCGCCGGCCGGCAGGCCGTGCGCACGCTCGGCAACGGCGCGGTGCTGGTCGACGACAGCTACAACGCCAACCCCGGTTCGGTCGCCGCCGCCATCGCCTCCCTGCGCGAAGCCTGCGCCCTGGACGGCCGCACCGCGGTATTGGTGTTGGGCGACATGGCTGAACTCGGCCCCGGTGCCGAGGACCTGCACGCCCAGACCGGCGCGCTGGCCAAACAGGCCGGCATCGGCCGGCTGCTGACCTGCGGCCGGCTGAGCGCCGCCGCCGCCGCCGCGTTCGGCGACGGCGCCACCCACTTCACCGACCGCGAGGCGCTGACCGCCGCACTCGGCGACGGACTGCGGGCCGACCAGCGCGTGCTGGTCAAAGGCTCGCGTTCCAGCCGGATGGATCTCGTGGTCGACGCCCTGACGCAGCGCTTCGGCGCCAAGGAGACTCCGCATGTTGCTTGAGCTGGCCCGTTGGCTGCAGGAATTCGCCCGTCTGTTCGCGCTGTTCGACTACATCACCATGCGCGCCATCCTCGGCGCCCTGACCGCGCTGGCGCTGTCGCTGTGGCTGGGCCCTTCGGTGATCGCGCGGCTGTCGCGGCTGAAAGGCGGCCAGCCGATCCGCACCGACGGCCCGCAGTCGCACTTCTCCAAGGCCGGCACGCCGACCATGGGCGGCGCGCTGATCCTGATGACCATCACCCTGTCGACCCTGCTGTGGGCCGACCTGCGCAACCGCTACGTGTGGATCGTGCTGGCGGTGCTGGTCGCCTACGGCCTGATCGGCTGGCTGGACGACTGGATCAAGATCGTGCGGCGCGACCCGAACGGCCTGAAGTCGCGGCATAAATACGCGCTGCAGTCGGTGTTCGGCGCCATCGCCGCGGTGGTGCTGTTCGTCACCGCCGACGTGCCGTCCAACACCACGCTGTACCTGCCGTTGCTGAAGAACGTGGCGCTGCCGCTGGGCGCGCTGTTCATGGTGGTGGCCTATTTCTGGATCGTCGGCTTCTCCAATGCGGTCAACCTGACCGACGGCCTGGACGGCCTGGCGATCATGCCGACGGTGCTGGTCGCCGGCGGCCTGGGCATCTTCGCCTACGCCTCCGGCAACGCGGTGTTCTCCAGCTACCTGCAGATCCCGTCGGTGCCGGGCGCCGGCGAGCTGGCCATCGTCTGCGCCGCCATCGCCGGCGCCGGGCTGGGCTTTCTGTGGTTCAACACCTTCCCGGCCATGGTGTTCATGGGCGACATCGGCGCGCTGGCGCTGGGCGCCGCGCTCGGCGCCATCGCGGTGATCGTGCGCCAGGAGCTGATCCTGGTGATCATGGGCGGCATCTTCGTGATCGAAACGCTGTCGGTGATGATCCAGGTCGCCTCGTTCAAGCTGACCGGCAAGCGCGTGTTCCGCATGGCGCCGATCCACCACCATTTCGAACTCAAGGGCTGGCCGGAGCCGCGCGTGATCGTGCGCTTCTGGATCATCTCGGTCATCCTCGTGCTGGTCGCGCTGGCGACCCTGAAGGTGCGCTGATGGCGGCTGCGCAGGCCACCAAATACCAGGAACTCGGCGGCCGCGTCGACGTGCCGATGCTGTGCGCGATCGGCGTGCTGCTGGCGCTGGGCGTGGTGATGGTGGCCTCCAGCTCGATGTCGTACGCGGTGATGACCGGGCAGGGCGCGTTCTACTACATCAACCGCCATCTGCTGTTCCTGGCCGCCGGCCTGGGCTTGGCCGGCATCGCGCTGCGCACCGAGATCAAGCAGGTCGAGAAATACGGCTATGTATTCCTGGGCCTGTGCTTCCTGGCGCTGGTCAGCGTCTGGATTCCCGGTCTGGGCCATTCGGTCAACGGCGCCCGGCGCTGGGTGCGCGTCGGTCCGCTCGGCTTTCAGGCGGTGGAAGCGGTCAAGCTGATGTTCATCGTCTGGCTGTCGAGTTACCTGGTGCGCTACCGCGACCAGATCGGCAGCAGCCTGAAGACCCTGCTGAAGCCGCTCGGCATCGCCTGTGCGCTGGTGTTCCTGCTGCTGCTACAGCCGGACTTCGGTTCCTCCGCGCTGCTGCTGGCGATCACCCTGTGCATGGTCTGGCTGGGCGGCGCCAACCAGCGCCACATCATCGCTCCGGGCATCGTGATGGGCGTCGCCATGGGCTTCATCGCCTGGATGGAGCCCTACCGCGTCAAGCGCCTGACCTCCTTCATCGATCCCTGGGCCGACCAGTTCGACTCCGGCTTCCAGCTGGTGCAGGCGTTCATCGCCATCGGCCGCGGCGGCCTGGACGGCGTGGGGCTGGGCGGCAGTATCCTGAAGCTGGATTACCTGCCGGAGGCGCACACCGACTTCATCTTCTCGGTGTACGCCGAGGAATTCGGCTTCATCGGCGTCTGCCTGCTGGTGCTGCTGTTCGGCATCCTGACCTGGCGCGCGTTCCGCACCGGCCTGGGCTGCCTGGAACTGAACCGTCCGTTCGCGGCGTACTGCGCGTTCGGCCTGGGCTTGTGGATCAGCATCCAGGCCACGGTCTCGGTCGGCGTCAACCTCGGCCTATTGCCGACCAAGGGCCTGACCCTGCCGCTGATCTCCTCCGGCGGCTCCAGCCTGATGATGACCTGCGCGGCCATGGGCCTGCTGCTGCGCATCAGCTACGAACTCGACCGGGCCCGCCGCCAACGTGGCGAGCGCGTCGACTCGCCGCGGAGCGACGACTCCGGTGTCGCCGCGCGCGACGAGTACCGTCCGAGCGCCGCGCAAACGGCTGCCCGCATCGGCGGCCGGCGCATCGAACCGAAAGCGGGGGCGACGGCATGAGCGACGCCCGGCGCGCACCCGTGATGATCATGGCCGGCGGCACCGGCGGCCACATCTTCCCCGGTCTGGCCGTGGCCGAGGCCCTGCGCGCGCGCGGCGAAACGGTGCTTTGGTTGGGCACCGACGGCGGCATGGAGACGCGTCTGGTGCCGGCGCGCGGTTTCGCCATCGCGACCTTGGCGGTCAAAGGCCTGCGCGGCAAAGGCGTTTCCGGTCTGTTGAAGGCGCCGTTCACGGTGGGCCGTGCGGTGCTGAAAGCGCGGACCTTGATGATCGCGCATCGCCCGGCGGCGGTGATCAGCTTCGGCGGCTATGCCGCCGGTCCCGGCGGCGTGGCGGCCTGGCTGCTCGGCTGTCCGCTGCTGGTGCACGAACAGAACTGTGCGCCGGGCCTGACCAACCGCCTGCTCGCGCGCTTGGCCGACAAGGTGCTGACCGGTTTCCCGAACAGCTTCGGCAAAGTGCCGAACACCATCGTCGGCAATCCGGTACGGCCGGAGATCAGCGCCTTGCCGCCGCCGGCCCAGCGCCGCCACGACGGCGAGGCCCTGCGCGTACTGGTGCTGGGCGGCAGTCAGGGGGCGCGCGCGCTGAACGCGGTGCTGCCGGCGGTGTTCGCCGAGATTCCGCGCCGGCTGGACATCCGCCACCAGTGCGGCGAGAAGCTGCTGGACGAAACGCGGCAGGCGTATGCGGCCGTCGGCGTCGAGGCCTCGGTCGAGCCCTTCATCCAGGACATGGCCGCTGCCTACGGCTGGGCCGACGTGGTCATCGGCCGCGCCGGCGCCTTGACCGTGGCCGAGATCTGCGCGGCCGGCGTCGCCGCCCTGCTGGTGCCGTTGCCGACCGCGGTCGACGACCATCAGGCCAAGAACGCCGAATTCCTCAAACAACACGGCGGCGGCCTGTGGTTCCGTCAAGGTCCCGACCTGCCGCGGCAACTCAAGGACGCACTCACGATGTTGGCTTCCGATTCCGATAAACGCCTGGCGATGGCCAATGCGGCGCGCGCCGCGGCATTCCCGCGCGCGGCCGAGGACGTGGCCGAGCTGATCCTGCGCGAGGTGAAGGCATGAAGCGCCATCTGCTGAAGGAAGGTGACCTGGCCCGCGCCTTCCCGCGCGTGCATTTCATCGGCATCGGCGGCTCCGGCATGAGCGGCATCGCCGAGGTCATGGTCACCCTCGGCTACCAGGTCAGCGGTTCCGACCAGAGCGACAGCCAGGCCACGCGCCGGCTGCAGGCCATGGGCGCGACCGTGTTCAAGGGCCATGCCGCCGGCCACATCGAAGGCGCCGACGTGGTGGTGGTGTCCAGCGCCATCAAGGCCGACAATCCCGAGCGTCTGGCCGCGCGCGAAAAGCGCATTCCGATCGTGCCGCGCGCCGAGATGCTGGCCGAGCTGATGCGCTTCAAGCGCGGCATCGCCATCGCCGGCACGCACGGCAAGACCACCACCACCTCGCTGACCGCCAGCGTGCTGCGCGAGGGCGGCATGGACCCGACCTTCGTGATCGGCGGCCAGTTGCTGTCGGCCGGCGCCAACGCCCAGCTCGGCTCCGGCCAGTGGCTGGTGGCCGAGGCCGACGAAAGCGACGGCAGCTTCCTGCGCCTGAATCCGCTGGTGGCGGTGGTGACCAACATCGAGGCCGACCATCTGGAGAACTACGGCGGCGACTTCAACCGCGTCCGCCAGGCGTTCTCCGAATTCCTGCACCGGCTGCCGTTCTATGGATTGGCCGTGCTGTGCATCGAAGACGACGAAGTGCGCGCTCTGGCCGACGAGATGCCGCGCCACTGCCTGACCTACGGCTTCCGCGACGCGGCCGACGTGCGCGCCAGCGCCGTCCGCCAGCTCGGCGGCCAGATGCATTTCACCCTGCATCTGCCGGACGGCGTGGTGCAGGACATCGCGCTGAACATGCCGGGCCGCCACAACGTGCTGAACGCGTTGGCAGCGGCGGCGGTGGCTTGGCAGCTGGGCGTGGCGCCGGCCGCCATCGCCAAGGCGCTGGGCGAGTTCCAGGGCGTCGGCCGCCGCTTCAACCTGAAGGGCGAACTGGCGCTGAAGCAGGGCAGCGCGCTGCTGGTGGACGATTACGGCCACCATCCGAGCGAGCTGGCGGCGGTGTTCGCCGCCGCGCGCGGCGGCTGGCCGGAGCGCCGCCTGGTGGTGGCGTTCCAGCCGCACCGCTATTCGCGCACGCGCGACCTGTTCGACGAGTTCAGCGCCGTGCTGTCGGAAGCCGACGCCGTGGTGCTGACCGACGTGTACGCCGCCGGCGAAGCCCCGATCCTGGGCGCCGACGCCAAGTCGCTGGCGCGCGCCATCCGCGCGCGCGGCCGGCTGGATCCGGTGGTGGCCGGCCCGGCCAAGGCCCTGCCGCAGATCCTGGGCGACGTGCTGCAGGACGGCGATTTGCTGTTGATGATGGGCGCCGGCGACATCGGCGCGGTGGCGAACGAATTGGCCGTCAGCGGCCTGATGTCGGAGCACAAGGCATGAAGACGGTACACGACCCCAAACGTTTCGGCCGGGTGGCCGTGCTGATGGGCGGCAACAGCTCCGAGCGCGAGGTCTCGCTGGATTCGGGCCGCAACGTGCTGGCCGCGCTGCAGGCGCAGGGCGTGGACGCCTTCGCGGTCGACGGCATTCCGGCGCTGGTCGAGGCCATCCGCGCCGGCGGCGTCGATCGCGTGTTCAACATCCTGCACGGCGGCGACGGCGAGAACGGCGTGCTGCAGGGCCTGCTGCAGGCCATGGGCGTGCCGTATACCGGTCCGGGTGTGCTCGGTTCGGCGCTGACACTGGACAAGATCCGCACCAAGCAGGTGTGGATCGCCGCGGGCCTGCCGACCGCGCGTTTCGTGCGCATTCCGCCCGGCGGCGACTTGGCCGCCGCGGTGCGCGAGCTCGGCCTGCCGGTGTTCGTCAAACCGTCCACCGAGGGTTCCAGCGTCGGCGTGTTCCGCATCGCCGGGGAATCCGATCTGGCGCCGGCCGTGGCGTTCGCCGCCGATTACGCCGGCGAGCTGCTGGCCGAACAGATGCTGACCGGCGGCGAGTTCACCGTCGGCGTGCTGGGCGACACCGCGTTGCCGTCGGTGCGCATCGTGCCGGCCGGGGACTGGTAC
Organism: Arenimonas sp.; assembly: GCA_041913425.1. Lineage (GTDB taxonomy): Bacteria > Pseudomonadota > Gammaproteobacteria > Xanthomonadales > Xanthomonadaceae > Arenimonas. Next base: position 21,896 of record JAYSFF010000031.1, read on the forward strand.
GACTACCACGCCAAGTACGTGGCCGACGACACCCAGTACCTGTGCCCGGGCCTGGACGGCGACGACGAAGCCGCGATCCGCGCGTTGGCGCTGGCCGGTTTCCGGGCCGCCGGCTGCGACGGCTGGGGCCGCGTCGACATCATGCGCCACGGCGACGGCCGGCTGATGCTGATGGAGGTCAACACCGCGCCCGGCATGACTTCGCATTCGTTGGTGCCGAAGGCCGCCGCGCAGATCGGCATCGACTTCCCGACCGTGTGCTGGCGGGTGCTCGAGTCCAGCCTGGAGGGCGCGCGCCGATGACCGCCTTCCGCCGCCTGCTGCTCGGACTGCTGGTGCTGGCCATCCTGGCCTCGCCGGTGGTGGCCGTGCTCGGCGGCTGGGTCGGCGGCCAGCATTGGCCGATGAAGCGCCTGCAGGTCTCGGCGCCGTTCGAATTCGTCGGCCAGGCGCCGGTGCGCGCGGCGGTCGCGCGGCATGCCCGCGGCGGCTTCTTCGCGGTCGATCTGAACGCCATCGAGCGCGATCTGGAGGCGCTGCCCTGGGTCGAGCGGGTGGAGGTGCGCAAGCAGTGGCCGGACACCCTGGTGGTCAAGCTGCACGAATACCGGCCGCTGGCGGTGTGGAACGGCAAGCAGCTGCTGGCTGAGCAGGGCTCGGTGTTCGCCCGGCCGAAGGCCGAGTTGCCGGCCCTGCCGGCGTTCAACGGCCACGCCCTGCAGGCGCAGGACATGGTCGCGTTCTACCGCCGCGCGCAGCCGCTGTTCC
>JAYSFF010000032.1:0-22217 GCA_041913425.1 Arenimonas sp.
CCTGCACCAGCGGATACAGGAACTCGTGGATGGCGATCGGCTGCTGGGCGGCGAAGCGCTTGGCGAAGTCGTCGCGCTCGAGCATGCGCGCCACGGTCATCTGGCCGGCCAGCTTGATCATATCGGCCGCGCGCAGGGCGTCGAACCACTCGGAGTTGAAGCGCAGCTCGGTCCTGTCGCGGTCGAGCACCTTGAACACCTGCTCGGCGTAGGTCTGGGCGTTGGCCAGCACGTCTTCGCGGGTCAGCGGCTTGCGGGTGACGTTCTTGCCGGTCGGATCGCCGATCATGCCGGTGAAATCGCCGATCAGGAAAATCACCTGGTGACCCAGATCCTGGAACTGGCGCATTTTGTTCAGCAATACGGTATGGCCGATGTGCAGGTCGGGCGCGGTCGGATCGAAGCCGGCCTTGATCCGCAGCGGACAGCCGAGCTTCAGGCGCGCCTCGAGCTCTTCGGGTTTGAGAATTTCCTGCGCACCGCGGCCGAGGATGTCCATGATGTCCTGCAATTGCGTTGCCATTTTACGGTTCCGTCTGGATGGGAAAACAGGCACTTGAACGCGTGCGCGTTAACCGGATGTTAATTCGATGGGATCGGCGCCGCTGCCGCCGCGGCGGGTTTGACGCGGGGCGCGCCGACTGGTTATTTTAGCCCATTGACCGACCGATGTCCCCGAGGAAGCCTTTGATTCCGCTGAATTCCGCCCGGCGCATGCGTAGCGAAGGCACCCCGTCCCGGCACTCGACCGCCCTGCTGTTGCTGACCGTGCTCTGCACGGCATCGATCATTCCGGCCCTGCAGCGCGCCGAGCCCGTGCCCGAGGCGGGCACGACCGCACGCAGTCCGGGCCTGATCCGCCGGGCGCTCGATCCCGGCGCCTACAAATGGCAGTCGGTGACCATCCGCGACGGCCAGACCCTGAGCGGCGTGTTCGAGGAGCTCGGCGTCGACCGCGCCAGCCTGGCGCTGGCGATGGCGACCGAATCCGGCAAGACCGCCTTCCGGCGCATCCGCGCCGGCGACGTCATCGAATTCGAGATCAACGGCTACAACCGCCTGCGCGCGATGCGCTTCGACCGCAGCGACCTGGAGCAGGCGACGCTGGTCTTCGCCGACGGCAAGGTCTCGGAAAGCGTGCTGAAGCGCGCGCTCGAGCAGCGGCTGATGGCGGCCTCCGGCGAAATCCGCAGCTCGCTGTACGCCGACGGCAAGCGCGCCGGCATCGACGGCACCGTGGTCAACCAGATCGCCGACGTGTTCAAGTACGACATCGACTTCGTCGAGGACCTGCGCGCCGGCGACCGCTTCCAGGTGGTGTACGAACAGAGCTACCTGGACGGCAAGCCTTACAAGCAGGGGCACGTGCTGGCCGCGCGCTTCGTCAACCGCGGCAAGTCCTATTCGGCGCTGCGCTTCAACCACAACGGCCGCGATGAATACTTCGACGAGACCGGCCGGCCGCTGCGCAAGGTGCTGATGCGCGTGCCGATCGAATTCGCGCGCCTGAGCTCGAACTTCGGGATGCGCCGGCACCCGGTGCTCGGCCGCATGCGCGCGCACAAGGGCGTCGACTACGCGGCGCGCACCGGCACGCCGATCATGGCCGCCGGCGACGGCCGCATCGAACTGGCCGGCTGGAAGAACGGCTACGGCAAGACCGTGATCATCAACCACGGCCAGGGCCGCAGCACGCTGTACGCGCACATGTCGGCGCTGGGCAAATACGCGCGCGGCCAATTCGTGCCGCAGGGTGCGATCATCGGTCGGGTCGGCAGCACCGGCCTGGCCACCGGCCCGCACCTGCACTACGAATTCCGCGTCGGCGGCAAGCAGGTCAACCCGCTGACGGTGACCATGCCCAAACCGGAACCGCTGCGCGGCGCCGCCCTGGCGAAGTTCCGCAGCGCGACTGCGCCGGCGCTTGCTATGATGGACGCTCCTCCGGCCGACTCCGCGCGTTGAATATGGCGTCCACCCTGTATCTCGGATTGATGTCGGGCACCAGCCTGGACGGCATCGACGTGGCCTTGGTCGATTTCACCGATGGCGCGCGCCTGCTGGCGCACGGGCATCGACCGCTACCGGCGGACCTGACCGCGGCGCTGCTGACGCTGTCGCAGTCGAACGCGCCGGTGTCGTTGGAGCTGGTCGGTCAGCTGGAGACCCGACTGGGTACGGCGTTCGCCGAGGCGGTGAACGCCTTTTGCGCCGCGCACGGCATCGCGCCGGAGCACATCCGCGCCATCGGCAGCCACGGCCAGACCGTGCGGCACGATCCGAACGGCGCGGTTCCCTACACCCTGCAGCTGGGCGACGCTAACCTGATCGCCGAACTGACCGGCATCACCACCGTGGCCGATTTCCGCCGCCGTGACGTGGCCGCCGGCGGCCAAGGCGCGCCGTTGGTGCCGGCTTTCCACAAGGCATTGTTCGGGCAGCCGGGCGAAGACCGCGCGGTGCTCAACATCGGCGGCATCGCCAACGTCACCCTGCTGTCGCGCGACGGTGCCGTCGGCGGCTTCGACACCGGCCCGGGCAACGGCCTGATGGACGCCTGGTGCCGCCGGCATTGGGGCATCGCCTTCGACGACGGCGGACGCCGGGCGGACGCGGGCGAGATCGACGCCGAACTGCTCGAACGCCTGTTGCTGGACCCTTGGTTGCAGCTGCCGCCGCCGAAAAGTACCGGCCGCGACTACTTCCAGCTCGACTGGCTCGACTACCACCTGCAGGGCCTGCACCTGAGCCCAGAAAGCGTGCTGTGCACGCTGAACGCGTTCACCGCGCGCAGCATCGCCGATGCGTTGTCGATGGCCGGCTTCGGCGCCGAGGCGGTGCTGGTCTGCGGCGGCGGCGTGCACAACGCCCTGCTGATGCGCCATCTGCAGGCACTGCTGCCCTGCCCGGTGCATTCGACTGCCGCGCTCGGCGTCGACCCCGATTATGTGGAGGCGATGGCCTTCGCCTGGCTGGCCAAGCAGTGCCTAGAAGGCCGGCCCGGCAACGTGACGGACGTGACCGGCGCGGCCGGTCCGCGCATCCTGGGCGCGATCTATCAGGCCTGAGCGGGCTCGGCGCCGATGCGCCGCCACAGCCACGCCAGCAGCAGCAAAGCCGGCACCACCGACACCGCGCTGATCAGGAAGAACGCGGAATAGCTGCTCTGCTCGACGATGTAGCCGGAGAAGCCGCCGACGAACTTGCCCGGCAGATTGGCCAGCGACACCAGCAAGGCGTACTGCGTGGCGGTGAAATTCTGGTTGGTCAGCCCGGACATGAACGCCACCAGCACGGTGCCGGCGAAGCCCTGCGCCAGATTGTCGGCGGTGATGGCGGCGAAGAACGCCCAGAGCTCGGACGGATGCTGCGCCATCAGCAGGAAGGCCAGGTTCGACAGCGCCACGCCGACCGCGGCCACCGCCAGCAGACGCCGGATGTCGAACGCGGCCACGCACACGCCGCCGAGGAACGCGCCGCCGATGCCGAGCCACACGCCGTACAGTTTGGAGACCGTAGCGATGTCGGCCTTGGTGTAGCCCGAGTCCAGATAGAACGGCCCGGCCAGCACGCCGATCATCTGGTCGGGGAACTTGTACAGACCGACGAACAGCAGGAACGCCAACGCCAATACCGCGCCGTTGCGGCTGAAGAACTCGCGGAACGGCTCGATGAAGGCCTCGGCCAGGCTGACCTTGCGGATGGCAGTACGCGCTTCGGGCTCGCGCGCCAACAAAGTGGCGGCCAGCGGCAACAGCATCAGCAGCGCCATCACGGTATAGGTGGTGCGCCAGCTGAACAGCTCGGCGAAGTACAGCGCCATTGCGCCGCCGAGGATCAGGCCGATGCGGTAACCCAGCGTATAGGTGGCCGCCAGCGCGCCCTGCGCATGCGGCTCGACGATCTCGATGCGGTAGGCATCGACCAGGATGTCCTGCGTGGCGCCGGCGAACGCCGCCAGGGCCACGAACCCGATCAGGGTCGACAGATGCGCGGACGGATCGGTGTAGGCCATCGCCAACAGACCGAGCATCAGCAGCGCCTGCGAGACGAATAGCCAGCCGCGCCGGCGGCCGAGCAGCGGCAGCGCGTAGCGGTCGAGCAGCGGTGCCCACAGGAACTTCAGCACATAGAAGAAGCTGGCGAAGCTGAGCAGGCCGATCAGGCTGAGCGCCAGCCCGATGTCGCGCAGCCAGGTCGACAGCGTGCCGCCGACGATCAGCAGGAACGGCAGGCCGCAGCCGAAGCCGAACAACAGCAGGGTGGCCGCCGACGGCGTGCCGAAGGCGCGCTTGATGCCCTGCCAGCCTTTGTAGGATTGCGTCTCGGCCATCAGTCGTAGTCCACGGTGAACGGTGCGTGATCGGAGAATTTCGGTTCGGCGGCGATGGCGCAGCCGCACAGCGCCGGCTTCAGGTTCGGGCTGACCATCTGGTAGTCGATGCGCCAGCCGACGTTGTTGGCGCGCGCCGCGCCGCGCTGGCTCCACCAGGTGTAGTCCTGGCCGGTCGGATTGAGCGTGCGGTAGGCGTCGACCCAGCCGTCCTCGGCGGTCAACGCGGTCAGCCAGTCGCGCTCTTCCGGCAGGAAGCCGGAGTTCTTCTCGTTGGATTTGGCGTTGCGGATGTCCATCGCGGTGTGCGCGATGTTCCAGTCGCCGCACAGCACATACTTCCGGCCGCTGGCCAGCATGGCGGCGAACTTCGGCCGGATCCAGTCCATCACCTCGAACTTGAAGCGCTGGCGTTCCTCGGCCGACGAGCCGGACGGCAGGTACAGCGAGACTACCGAGAGATCGCCGAAGCGGGCTTCGATGTAGCGGCCCTCGTCGTCGAACGGCGCCCAACCCAGACCGGTGACGACCTCATCGGGCATGCGCCGGCAATAGATGGCGACGCCGGAATAGCCCTTCCTGGTGCTGGCGTCGCGGAAGAAGACGTTGTAGCCGGCCGGCCGGAACAGACCGTCGCCGAGCTGGTGCTCCTGGGCCTTGGTCTCCTGCACGCACAACACGTCGGCGTCCTGGGCGGCGAACCAGTCGAAGAAGCCCTTGGTGGCGGCCGAACGGATGCCGTTGGCGTTGAAGCTGATGATGCGCATGCGGGGCCCGTGCTGATAAACTGGCACCAGAGTAGCGCAACCGGAGCGAAGGGGAAACATGCAGGCGTATCAGGAAGGTTTTTTGCAGCTGGCCATCCGCAAACAGGTGCTGCGCTTCGGCGAGTTCACCCTGAAGTCCGGGCGGCTCAGCCCCTATTTCTTCAACGCCGGCTTGTTCGACGACGGCGAAAGCCTGGACACCGTGTGCCAGGCCTACGCCACCCGCATCATGGACAGCGGCATCGCCTTCGACATGCTGTTCGGTCCGGCCTACAAGGGCATCGCGTTGGCCGCCGGCACCGCCATGGCGCTGGCGCGGCAGGGCCGCAACCTGCCGGTGGCGTTCAACCGCAAGGAAGCCAAGAGCCACGGCGAAGGCGGCAGCCTGATCGGCGCGCCGGTGCGCGGCCGGGTGCTGGTCGTCGACGACGTGATCACCGCCGGCACCGCCATCCGCGAATCGATCGACATCATCCGCGGCCAGGGCGCCGCAGTCGCCGGCATCGTCATCGCGCTCGACCGCCAGGAGCAAGGCACCGGCTCGGCGCTGTCGGCCAGCCAGGAAATCCAGCGGCAATACGGCTTCCCGGTGCACAGCATCGTCGGCCTGGCCGAATTGCTGGATTACGCGCGCGACCGCGCCGAACTTGCGCAGTACCGCGAGCCGCTGCAGAATTACCGCAACCGTTACGGGGTATCCGCATGAGAACCGCCAAACCGCTGCTTGTCGCGTTCCTGGGGCTGGGCCTCGTGCTCGGCGCCGAAGCGCAGGAGAAGAAGGTCTACCGCTGGGTCGACAAGGACGGCAAGGTCCACATCAGCGACCAGCTGCCGCCCGAGGCCGTGGACAGCGCGCGCAAGGAATACAGCGCCAGGACCGGCACCCTGCGCAACGACGTCAAGACGCCGCTCAGTCCGGCCGAGCAGGCCGCCGCCGCCGAACAGGCGCGCGTCGAGGCCGCGGCGCTGGCCGAAGCCGAAAAGGCCAAGCGCATCGAGCAGGGCATGATCGCCAACTACGACAACGAAGAAGCGTTGCAGCGCGCGTTCAACGAGCGCACCGACCTGCTGAAGAACACCATCGTGTCGCTGCAGGCCAGCATCCAATCACGGCGCGCGGCGGTCATCAGCGGCCTGAACGAATTGGCCGAAGCCGAGTTGCGGGGCGAAAAACTGCCGGAGGCCAAACTCAAGGCGCTGCAGAGCAACCAGGCGCTGGTGGCCGGCCAGACCGGGCAGATGGCGCGGCTGAACGCCAACTACACGGCGCTGCAGAGCGAATTCGCGCTGACCTTGGAAAAATACCGGACGATGAAAGCGGAAGCGGACGCCAAGCGCGCCGCGCTGCCCGACTCCCCGTAAAGGCTCAGAACGGCAGCGTCAGCGCCGGATCGAGCGCCAGCAGGCGTTCGCGGAAGGCTTCCTGGATGCGCGTCAGGCCGGCCTGGTCGTTGGCCTCGAAGCGCAGCACCAGCACCGGCGTGGTGTTGGACGCCCGCACCAGGCCCCAGCCGTCCGGCCAGTCGGCGCGCAGGCCGTCGATCAGGCTGACGCGCGCGCCCTCGAAATGCGCCTCGGCCACGAACCGCTCGATCAGCGCGTGCTGCCGTCCTTCCTCGACCGCAATCTTGAGCTCGGGCGTGGATACCGACGTCGGCAAGGCGTCGAACGCGGCCTGGATGCCCTCCGGCGCGGCCGCCAGGATCTCCAGCAGGCGCGCGGCCGAATAGATGCCGTCGTCGAAGCCGAACCAGCGCTCGGCGAAAAAGAAGTGGCCGCTCATCTCGCCGGCCAGCTCGGCATGGGTTTCCTTCATCTTGGCCTTGATCAGCGAATGGCCGGTCTTCCACATCAACGGACTGCCGCCGTTGCGCAGGATGTGGCCCTGCAGCGCGCCGGTGCACTTGACGTCGTAGATGATGGCCGCGCCCGGGTTGCGGCTGAGCACGTCTTCGGCGAACAGCATCAGCAGACGGTCGGGATAGACGATTTCACCCTGCGCGGTGACCACGCCGAGCCGGTCGCCGTCGCCGTCGAAGGCCAGGCCAAGATCGGCGCCGCTGCGCTTGACCAGCTCGATCAGGTCCTGCAGGTTGTCCGGGTCGCTCGGGTCGGGGTGGTGGTTCGGGAAATTGCCGTCGACCTCGCAATGGATCTCCTCGACCTGGGCGCCGATCGCGGTGAGCACCTGCGGCGCCACCGCACCCGGCACGCCGTTGCCGCAATCCACCACCACCTTCAGCGGACGCTCGATATGGATGTCGTCGGCGATGGTGCGGATGTATTCCGGCAGCACGTCGCGGCGGGTCACCGCACCCGGCGTCTCGGCCTTGATGATCTTCTTGTCGACGATGCGGTCGAACAGCGCGGTGATGGCGTCGCCGGACAGGGTATGGCCGTCGATTACGATCTTGAAGCCGTTGTAATCCGGCGGATTGTGCGAGCCGGTCAGCGAGATGCCGCTGCGGAACTCGGAGTTGGCGGCGGCGAAATACACCAGCGGCGTCGGCACGCAGCCCAGGTCGACCACGGCCACGCCGGTCGAGGCCAGGCCTTCGCGCAGGCCTTCGGCCAGGTCCGGCGACGACAGCCGGCCGTCGTATCCGACATGGATGCCGGCGAGGCCCTTCTCCACCAGCACGGTGCCGACCGCTTCGCCGATCAGGCGCGCGATGCCGGCGTCGAGATTGGTGCCGACCACGCCGCGGATGTCGTAGGCGCGGAAAATCGAACGTTCCAGCGGCACCTTCGGACGCACGGCCTCCTTGATGTTGAACACCGGACGCTCGGCGGCCAGCTTCTGGGCCAACAGGCCTTTCTGCCGCATTTCCTCCAGCGTCAGCGTGGCGTCGCCCTCCACGACCTCGTCATGGCCGAACGCCGCGGCGTGACGGCGGCGTTGCAGCAGCGCCGGCGCGAAACGGCAGGCGGCGGCGGCGGCGGCGAACAACGCGGCCAACACGAACTCGCCGATGCCGCCGGCCCCGAACAGTCCCTTGTCGGCCAAAGGCGCCGACGCCACCACGCGCCAAGGCGTTTTGCCGACCTTGCTGGCGTTGAGCTCCGCGGTCGAGGCCAGCGCGGCGTCGCCGCGGCTGAGCACGTCGAACTGGCCCTGGCGCAGGGCCAGGAAGCGGGCGCCCTGCACCGGGCGGCCGAGTGCGGCATCGAGTTCCGACAAGGGCAGCTGCACGTACACCAGGCGGGTCTGCGCGCCGCCGCCGATCGATTTGACCAGCGCCAGCTTGGGACCGCCGCCGGCCTTGATCACCCGCATCGCCACGCTGTCGTCGTTGAGCGCCGCTTCCAGCAGGCCGAGCTTGCCGGCGCCGAACGCGCCGATGTCGGCGTATGCGGCCGACAGCTCGGGCGTGAACAGCTCGACCGCTTCGGCCTGCTTGAAGGCCTCGCGGAAATGCAGCTTGACCGGCCCCTCGTCGCCGGCGGCGAGCAGGGGCTCGACCTGCTTGCGCACCGCGAGCATGCGCCCGACCAGATCGCCGCTGCGCGCGGCGACGGCGGTCACCGCCGCGTCGCGGGCGGCCAGGATGTCGCGTTCGGCCTTGTTCTGGCCGAACACGTCGACGCCGCGGTAGGCGAACCAGAGCGCGAACGCGGCCAGCACCGCCATGGCCGTGAGCCACGGATTGCGCTGGACCCATTCGCGCAGGCGCTCGACGGGGGATTGTTTGCTGCGCATGGTCAACGGACTCCGGTATGGCCGAAGCCGCCCGTTCCGCGGGCGCTCTCGGCAAAGGATTCGACATGGCGGAAACGCGCGCGCACCACCGGCATGAACACCAGTTGCGCGATGCGGTCGCCGGGTTGGACGGTCTGCGGCTGGCTGCCGCGGTTCCACAGGCTCACCATCAGCGGGCCCTGGTAATCGGCGTCGATCAGGCCGACGCCGTTGCCGAGCACCAGCCCGTGCTTGTGGCCCAGGCCCGAGCGCGGCAGGATGTGCGCGCACAGCACCGGGTCGCCGATGTGGATGGCCATGCCGGTGGCGATCAATTGCGCCTCCCCGGGCTGCAGGGTCAGCGGCGCGTCCAGCATCGCACGCAGGTCCATGCCGGCGGCGTGCGCGGTGGCGTAATCCGGCAACGGATACGCCGTGCCCAAGCGTTCATCGAGGATGCGTAATTCCACTTCGGTCATGCGGCGGTCGTCCCAATGGCGTGAATGCGTTGCAGCAGAACCCGCGCCGCCTCGAGCTTCGGCGCCGGCCCGATGTCGCTGCGGCCGGCGCGGGTGAACAGCGCCAGCGCGTTGTCGTCGCCTTCGAAGCCCAAGCCGGCGGCGGACACGTCGTTGGCGGCGACGGCATCGAGTTTTTTTTCGCGCAGCTTGCGCGTGGCGTACTCGTCCAGGCGCTCGGTCTCGGCCGCAAAGCCGATCACCCGCGCCGGCCGCCGCGGATGCGCGGCCACTTGCGCCAGGATGTCGTCGGTGCGTTCCAGCGTCAGCTGCAACGGACCCTCGCCTTTCTTGATTTTCTGCGCGGCGGCCTGCGCCGGCCGGTAATCGGCGACGGCGGCGGCGGCGATGAAGGTATCGACGCCGTCCAGGTTCGCCATCACCGCCTCGCGCATCTGGGCGGCGCTGCGCACGTCGACGCGGCGCACGCCCGCTGGCGTGGCCAACGCCACCGGCCCAGCCACCAAGATGACCTCGGCGCCCTGTTCGGCGGCGGCCTGCGCCACCGCGAAACCCATCTTGCCGGAACTGCGGTTGCCGAGGAAACGCACCGGATCGAGGTCCTCGAAGGTGGGACCGGCAGTGACCAGCACGCGCCGGCCTTGCCAAGCGCCGGCGGCGGGCCGAAGGGCCTGCACCAGCTGTTCGGGCTCCAGCATCCGGCCCTCGCCGGTCTCGCCGCAGGCCTGTTCGCCGCTGGCCGGCCCGAGCAACCGCAGGCCGCGGGCGCGCAACGTGGCGACGTTGGCTTGCGTGGCCGGATTGGCCCACATCACGCGGTTCATGGCCGGCGCTACGGCGATCGGCGCCTCGGTGGCCAAGCACAGGGTGGTCAGCAGATCGTCGGCGTGGCCGCCGGCCAAACGGGCCAGGAAACCGGCGCTGGCCGGCGCCACCAGCACCTGCGTGGCCCAACGCGCCAACTCGATGTGGCTCATGGCGGCTTCGGCGGCTTCATCCCAGAGGCTGCTGCGTACCGGATGGCCGGAAAGCGCCTGCAAGGTGGTCGGAGTGACGAAGCGTTCGGCGGAGGCGGTCATCACCACGCGCACCTCGGCGCCCGCCTTGTTCAGACGACGCACGAGATCGGCGCATTTATAGGCCGCGATGCCGCCGGTGATGCCCAAAAGGACGCGTTCGCCGTTCAATTCCCCCACCCGGATTATTCTGATATGGCGTTGCGCATTAGCTTAACCGAAAAGGCCCGGGAATCCGACAGCGCGGGCGAAAAAACGGCCCTACGCTGAGGCCATGAACAATCCCGCCGCCAAACCCTGGATCGCCGCCCAGAACAAAGCGCTGGAGCGCGGCGTCAAATCGCTCAGCCAGCCCGAACTGCTGGCATTGATCGGCGCGCCGTTGCCGCCGCCGCGTCTGCCGCCGCCCGGGTTGGCGGTGGACGACCTGCTCGCCCTGAAACAGGGCTCGATCGGCGAATTCAGCCAGCAGTACGGCATCGGCATCACCCTGGCCTGCAAGCTGGCCGCCAGCCTGGAGCTCGGCACCCGCTATTGGTGCCGCGCGCCGGAGCGCGGCCAAGCACTGACCGACCCGCAGCAGGTACGCCATTGGCTGCGCACCGAACTGCGTGACCGGCCGCGCGAGGTGTTCGCCTGCGCCTTCCTGGATTCCCGCCACCGCCTGCTGCGCTACGAAGAACTGTTCGAAGGCGGCCTGGACGGCGCCGAGGTCCATCCGCGGGTGGTGCTGCAGCACGCCTTGCGCCATCAGGCCGCCGCGGTGCTGCTGGTGCACAACCACCCCAGCGGGCACCCCGAACCCAGCGCCGCCGACCATGCCCTGACCCTGCGACTGAAGCAGGCCCTGGCGCTGGTCGACATCCGCGTGCTCGACCACTTCATCGTGGCCGGCAACGGCGTCACCTCGTTCGCCGAACGCGGCTGGCTGTAGCGCCGTCCGGATGCGGCCGGGGCGGGGGCGCGTTACAATATCAGCCCCCTATCCGCGAACCCCGCCCGTGAAAGCCCATCTCCGTGAACTGGTGGCCCAGGCCCTGCTCGACCTGCGCCGTGAAGGCAAAATCCCCGCCGACCTGGAACTGCCCGAGTTCGCCATCGAGCGCACCAAGTCGCGCGAGCACGGCGACTACGCGACCAATGTGGCGATGCTGCTGGCCAAGCGCGTCGGCATGAATCCGTTGGCGCTGGCCGAGGCGCTGGCCGCCGCCATGGGCGACGGCGACGAATCCAAGCACGTCGAGAAGGTGGCGGTGGCCAAGCCGGGCTTCATCAACTTCACCGTCTCCCGCCGCTGCCTGCTATCCACCGTGCGCCGGGTGTTCGAAGCCGGCGCCGACTACGGCCGGCAACCGGCCGATTCGCGCGAGTCGGTCACCGTCGAGTTCGTCTCGGCCAACCCGAACGGCCCGCTGCACGTCGGCCACGGCCGCGGCGCCGCCTACGGCGCCACGCTCGCCAACCTGCTGGAGGCCGCCGGCCACAAAGTCCAGCGCGAATACTACGTCAACGACGCCGGCCGGCAGATGGACATCCTCGCGGTCAGCGTCTGGCTGCGCTACCACGAGCTGTGCGGCGTGGCCGTGCGCTTCCCGGACAACGGCTACAAGGGCGATTACGTGGTCGACATCGCGCGCGCGCTGCGCGCCGCCGAAGGCGACCGCCTGCGCTTCTCCGCGCTCGAGCTGTTCGACGCGGTGCCGGCCGACGAAGGCCAGGGCGGCGACAAGGAAAAGCACGTCGACGCGCTGATCGCCAACGCCCGCCGCCTGCTCGGCGAGGCCGACTACCGGCAGGTGTTCAACGCCGGCCTGGAATTCTGCCTGGCCGACATCCGCAACGACCTGCACGGCTTCGGCGTCGACCACGACAACTTCTTCTCCGAGCGCTCGCTGGCCACCGACGGCTACGTGCAGCGCGCCATCGACACCCTGCGCGCCAACGGCCACCTGTACGAGCTGGACGGCGCGCTGTGGTTCCGCGCCACCGACTTCGGCGACGACAAGGACCGCGTGGTGGTGCGCGACAACGGCGTCTCCACCTACTTCGCCTCCGACCTCGGCTACCTGCTGTCGAAATTCGAGCGCGGCTTCGAACGCGCGCTGTACGTGTTCGGCGCCGACCACCACGGCTACATCGTGCGCCTGAAGGCGGCGGCCAAGGGCCTGGGCCTGGACGAATCGAAGATCGAGATCCAGCTGGTGCAGTTCGCCATCCTGTACCGCGGCGGCGAACGCGTGCAGATGTCGACCCGCGCCGGCAGCTTCGTGACCCTGCGCGAGCTGCGCGAGGAAGTCGGCAACGACGCCGCCCGCTTCTTCTACGTGATGCGCAGCAACGACCAGCACCTGGATTTCGACCTGGACCTGGCCAAGAGCCATTCCAAGGAAAACCCGGTGTATTACATCCAGTACGCCATCACCCGCTCCGCCGGCCTGTTCCGCAAGCTCAAGGAAAAGGGCTGGAGCTACAACGACAGCGCCGCGGTGGCCAACCGCAAGCGCATGGACAGCGAGGCCGAGACCGTGCTGCTGGGCGAACTGATGCGCCTGCCGGAGATGGTCGAATCGGCCGCCGCCAACCGCGGCCCGCAGATCCTGGCCAACTACCTGCGCGAGACCGCCAACGCCTTCCATTCGTTCTACGAGAACTGCGACATCCTCAGCGAGGACGAAGACGTGCGCAACGCCCGCCTGGGCCTGTGCAAGGCCACCTCGCAGGTGCTGTCCAACGGCTTGGCCCTGCTGGGCGTATCCGCCCCGGAGCGCATGTAAATGGCGCGCAAACCGCAGGCGCGCCGGCAGGGCGGCAAACGCGGCACGCCGGCCTGGGCCTGGCTGCTGGTCGGCCTGTTCGTCGGCGCCTTGGGCTACTTCGGCTACCAGCAATACCGTGAACTGACCGCGCCGGCGCCGACCGAAGTGCCGGTGCCGGAAACCGCCGACAGCGCGCCGAAAGCCGAGGACAAAGGCGTCGAGCCGCCGGCCAGCGGCGTCGACGACGGGGTGCTCGACACCGACTACAGCTTCTACGACGTGCTGCCGACCGAAGAGACCGCCGCCGTGCCGGACGAAGCGGCCACGGCGGAAACCGCCGAGGCGGCAGGCGCCGAGTCCAAGCCGGCGGCGGAAACCGCGCCGGCCGACACCACCCGCTACCTGCTGCAGGCCGGCGCCTTCGAGCGCACGGCCGACGCCGAGAACCTGAAAGCGCGCATCGCGCTGGCCGGCGAAGCGGCGCGGGTGGAGACGGCCGAGGTGGACGGCAAAACCCTGCACCGCGTGCGTCTGGGTCCGTATACCGGCGAGAAGGCGGCGGCCGCGGCCAAGCGTGCCTTGGCCGAGCAGGGCATCGCCAGCGTCAGCATCAAACTGCCGTAATCAGCGTTTCAGCAGGATCAGCGCCGAGGTATCGTCCTCGCCGCGGCCTTGCGCCACCAGTTCGGCGTAATCGGCGAGCGACTGCTCGACCACGCTGTAGCGCTTGCCGAGCGCGTCGGCCATGGCCTGTACGATGTGCAGGTCTTTCAGCAGCAGGGCCGACTTGAAGCCGGGCGTGAAGCTATCGGCCATCATGGTGGCGCCGCGTTTGTCGAGGAACCAATTGCCGGCGGCGCCGGCGGCGAGCGTGGGCACCAGCGATTCCGGCTTCAGGCCCAAGGCCTCGCCGAACGCCAGGCCTTCGCAGACCGCCTGCGCGATGCCGGCCACCAGTACCTGATTGACCGCCTTGGTGGCCTGGCCGGCGCCGGTCGGGCCCATGTGGGTGACGCGCAGGGCGTACGCCGACAGCAGCTGCTGCGCGCGCGCCAGCACCTCGGCGTCGCCGCCGACCATCACCGACAGCTTGCCGTTGCGCGCGCCTTCGACGCCGCCGGACACCGGCGCGTCGAGGAAATCGATGCCCTTGGCGGCCAGCCGGCGGGCGGCCTCGACCACGGTGTCGCGCGAGACGGTGGAATGGTCGATCACCAGCGCGCCCGGCGCCAGCACGCCGGCGAGGTCGTCCACGCACTGCAGCACGTCGGCATCGCGGGACACGCACAGCACCACGGCGTCGCACTCGGCGAAATCGGCCGGTGCGCGCGCGGCGCGCACGCCCAGTTCGGCTGCCAGCGCCTCGGCCTTGGCCGGCGTGCGGTTGCCGACCGCGGCGAGCAGGCCCTTGGCCTGCAGATGGCCGGCCATCGGCGCGCCCATGGCGCCCAGACCGATGAAGCCGACGCGGGAAATGGCGCTCATATCAGACTCCGTGCGGGGTTTCTTCGAGATAGGTGTAGCCGGTCAGGCCGGACTCCAGCGCCGCCAGCGCGGCATCGGCGCCGGCCGCGTCCATCCCGGCGTGCTCGACCAGATGCCGGTAGCGCGCGCGCAGTTCGTCCAGCCGGTAGCCGACGTAGTCGAGCATGACGTCGGTGCTGTCACCCTTGCGCTGGCGCTCGATGCGGTAGCCGCCGAGCGCGTCCAGGCTGACGTTGGCGGTGTCGGTGTCGCCGAACAGGTTGTGGATGTCGCCCAGGGTCTCCTGGTAGGCGCCGACCATGAACACGCCGAGCCGGTAGCTCTCGCCCTTCCTCGGCGCGTGCAACGGCAGCGAATGGCCGAGCGTCTGCGACTGCACGTAGGTGTCGACCCGGCCATCGGAATCGCAGGTCAGGTCGGCGATCACGCCGTGACGCTCGGGGCGTTCGTCCAGGCGCGCGATCGGCATGATCGGGAACACCTGGTCGATGGCCCAGACGTCGGGAATCGACTCGAACACCGAGAAGTTCACGAAGTACTTGTCGACCAGGCGCTCGTCGAGTTCGTCCAGCACCTCGCGGTGGGACTTGTCGTCCGGGTTCAGCTGGCGGCGCACGGCGTGCGCGATGGCATAGAACAGGTCGTCCAGCAGGGCGCGGTCGCCGAGCCCGAGCTGGCCGTGCGCGAACAGCGCCTGGCCTTCGGCCAGATAGTGCTGGGCCTCGAGATAGACCTCCAGCGCGGTGCGGCGGTCGATGCTGCGCACCAGGTCGCGCAGGTGCTTGATCACCAGCGGTTCGCCGGCGCGCGCGTCCGGCACGGCGCCGTCCGGCGCCTGCTCCACTTCCGAGACGTTGACCGCCATCATCGCGTGGTGCGCGGTCATGGCGCGGCCGGCCTCGGTGATCATGCGCGGCTCGGGCAGACTGTGCTCGGCGCAGGCCTCCTGCAACGGCTGCACCAGGGTCTGCGCGAACTGCTCGAGCCGGTAGTTGACCGAGCAGGCGCCGCGCGAGCGGGTGCCTTCGTAGTCGACGCCCAGGCCGCCGCCGGAATCCATGAAGCGGATCAGGCAGCCAGCCTTGCTCAGCTCGACGAAATAACGCACCGCCTCGCGCATGCCGGCGGCGATGTCGCGCAGGTTGGAGATCTGCGAGCCCATGTGGAAGTGCAGCAGCTGCAGGCAGTCGAGCTGGCCGGCGGCGCGCAGGCGCTCGACCAGATCCAGCACCTGGCGCGGCGACAGCCCGAACTTGGCCTTGTCGCCGCCGGAGTTCTGCCACTTGCCGGCGCCCAGGGTGGACAGCCGCAGGCGCACGCCGATGCCAGGCTGAACGCCGAGCTTGGCCGCCTCCTGCAGGATCATGTCGAGCTCGGACGGCTTCTCGACCACGATGGTGGTGTCGAAGCCCAGGTGCTTGCCGAGCAGGGCCAGATGGATGAACTCGCGGTCCTTGTAGCCGTTGCAGACGATCACGCTGCCGGGCTTGGCCAGCGCCAGCACCGCCATCAGCTCGGGCTTGGAGCCGGCCTCGAGGCCGAACTGCTCGTTGCCGGCCGCAGCCAGCACGCCGGCCACGCCGTAGTGCTGGTTGACCTTGATCGGATACACCGCGGTATAGCCGCCCTTGTAGCCCAGATGGCCCATGGCGGCGTTGAACGCGCGCTGCATGGCCTGCAGACGGTGCGGCAGGATGTCGGCGAAGCGCAGCAGCAGCGGCAGCTTCAGGCCGTCGCGGGTGGCCTGCTCGATCAGCTCGGGGATCGGCAGACGCGGGCCCTCCGGGCCCAGCGGCTGGGCGCAGACGCGGCCGGCGGCGTCCACGTCGAAATAGCCTTCCGACCAGAACGGCAGGGAATACAGCTGTTTGGCGTCGTCGACCGACCAGGCGCTCATGGGCAGGGATCCTTCTCCGGGGACGCGTATTGTACCCCCCCCTACCCGTTATCGGATACAATTGCGCCTCATTTTTCAAGCCCCTGCGCCCGAGGAGACGCCATGTCCGACACCCCCTGGTTCTACGAGAATTTCGAGCACACCGGCTCGGCCATCGGATTCCGCATCGTGCGCAAGCTGGACGAGGTGCAATCGCCGTTCCAGAAGATCGAGATCTTCGAGACCACCGATTTCGGCAACCTGATGGTGATCGACGGCGCGATGATGGTGACCACGCGCGAGAACTTCTTCTACCACGAGATGATGTCGCACGCCGCGATCTACACCCACGCCGCGCCGAAGGACATCGTCATCATCGGCGGCGGCGACTGCGGCACCCTGCGCGAGTGCCTGAAGCACGCCGACGTGGAGAGCGTGGTGCAGTGCGACATCGACGAGCAGGTCACGCGCATGGCCGAGAAGTACTTCCCGGAGCTGTGCGAGAGCAACGGCGATCCGCGCGCGACGGTGATGTTCGACGACGGCATCGCCTACATGCGCAACGCCGCGCCGGAGAGCCTGGACATCATCATCGTCGATTCGACCGACCCGGTCGGCCCGGCCGAAGGCCTGTTCAACCGCGCCTTCTACGAGGACTGCTTCAAGGCCCTGCGCCCAGACGGCCTGCTGGTGCAGCAGAGCGAATCGCCGCTGGCGCTGATGCACCTGATCCAGGACATGGTCGGTGCCATGGGCGATGCCGGCTTCCGAAGCTTCCGCACCCTGCCGTTCCCGCAGCCCTGCTACCCAACCGGCTGGTGGAGCTGCACCATCGCCGGCAAGCAGGCGCGCGACCTGTCCAAGTTCCGCCTGCCGGACGCCGCCGCCAAGCCGTTCCGCACCGAATATTACAACGCCGGCATGCACGTGGCGGCGCTGGCGCAGCCGGAGTTCATGAAGCGCGCGCTGCAGCAGACCCCGTAAGCGGCCTAAAAAAAGCCCCGGTGGCGGGGGTACGCCAGCGGGGCTCAAGGGGTAAGGAAGGGGGCCGGGGAAAGCCGCACTTCCTTGGATCCTCTCAGGGGATGGAGATGATCCTGTGTAGACATTGCGTCTACGGGTTTAGTTAATCATGCACGCGGTTAACGGACGGTGAACGGGCGCGGCGCTTTACGGATTCTTCACAAAATCCTCATGGCGCGGCGCCGCGATCAGTGCGCTTCGTCCCAATTTCCGCCGACGCCGGATTCCACCAGCAGCGGCACCTTCAGCGCCGCCGCGGCTTCCATGCGCGCCTTGACCTCGGCCTGCAATTCCGGCACGAAACCGGCATCGACCTCGAATACCAGTTCGTCGTGCACCTGCATCAGCATCAGCGCCCGCTCGCGGTGGCCGCCGATCCAGCCGGCCACGTCGATCATCGCGCGCTTGATGATGTCGGCCGCGGTGCCCTGCATCGGCGCGTTGATCGCCGCGCGTTCGGCGCCGGCGCGTTGCGCGGCGTTGCGGCCGTTGATCTCGTTCAGGTACAGGCGCCGGCCGAACACGGTCTCGACATAACCGGTTTCCTTGGCGCGGCTGCGGGTATCGTCCATGTAGGCGCGCACGCCCGGATAGCGGCTGAAGTACAGGCTGATGTATTCCGCCGCCTCGTTGCGGCCGATGCCCAGCTGGCGCGCCAGACCGAAGGCGCTCATGCCGTACATCAAGCCGAAGTTGATGGCCTTGGCGGCGCGGCGCTGCTCACCGGTGACGGTGTCCGGCGTGGCGCCGAACACTTCGGCCGCGGTGGCGCGGTGCACGTCCTGGCCGGAACCGAACGCCGCCAGCAAGCCGGCATCGCCGGACAGATGCGCCATGATTCGCAGTTCGATCTGCGAATAGTCGAACGACACGATCCGGCGGCCGGGCGGCGCGATGAACGCCTGGCGGATCTTGCGGCCGTCCTCGGTGCGCACCGGGATGTTCTGCAGGTTCGGATCCGATGAACTCAGCCGGCCGGTGGCGGCGCCGGCCTGGTGGTAGCTGGTGTGCACGCGACCGGTGCGCGGATTGACCATCTGCGGCAGTTTGTCGGTGTAGGTGCTGCGCAGTTTGGCCAGGCCGCGGTGTTCCAGGATCAGCCGCGGCAGTTCGTGGTCGTCGGCGATCGCCTCCAGCGCCTCCTCGTTGGTCGAGGGCGCGCCGGTCGGCGTCTTCAGTTTGGCGGTCAGCCCAAGCTCGTCGAACAGCAGCGCGCCCAGCTGCTTGGGCGAATCCAGATTGAAATGCCGGCCGGCCAGCTCGTACGCGCGGTTCTGCACCTGCAGCATGCGCGCCGACAGATCCGCGCTCTGCCGCTGCAGCAGAGCGGTGTCGATCAGCACGCCGTTCTCCTCGATGTCGCACAGCACCTGCACCAGCGGCATCTCAAGGCCGCGGTACAGGGCCTCGAGCGCCGGTTCGGCGGCCAATTGCGGCGCGAAATGGCGCTGCAGACGCAGGGTGATGTCGGCGTCTTCGGCGGCGTAACGCGTGGCGTCGTCGATGGCGACCTGCGAGAACGGGATCTGTTTGGCGCCCTTGCCGGCCACGTCTTCGTAGGCCACCGTGCGGTAGCCCAGGTAATTCAGCGCCATCGAATCCATGTCGTGCCGGGCGCGGCCGGCGTTGAGCACGAACGAGGCCAGCAGGGTGTCTTCGGCCAGACCGCGCACGGCGATGCCGACGCGCTGCAGCACATGCAGGTCGTATTTGCCGTTCTGCGCGCACTTGCGCTTGTCCGGATCGGCCAACAGCGGCGCCAGCTTGGCCAGCACCGCATCGGCCGGCAGCTGCGTCGGCGCACCGGGGTAATCGTGCGCCAAGGGCACGTACCAGGCCTGCTCGGGCCGCACCGCGAAACTCAGACCGACCAGGTTGGCCTGCAGCGCGTCGAGCGAATCGGTTTCGGTGTCGAAGCAGACCAGCTCGGCGGCCTGCAGTTCGGCCAGCATCGCCTCGAACGCCGGCCAATCGAGCACGGTGTCGTACACGCCCGGCCGCGCCTCCGGCATCGGTTCAGTCGGCTTCTGCGCCGCGGGCGCGGAAACGGCCGGCGCCGACGCGC
Organism: Arenimonas sp.; assembly: GCA_041913425.1. Classification (GTDB taxonomy): domain Bacteria; phylum Pseudomonadota; class Gammaproteobacteria; order Xanthomonadales; family Xanthomonadaceae; genus Arenimonas. Next base: position 19,480 of record JAYSFF010000032.1, read on the forward strand.
CGCCCTGCAATTCCTTCAGCGCCTGCTTGAAGCCGAAGCGGGCGTACAGCGCGGCCAGGTCGTCGGCGTGCGGCGGCAGCTGCAGCAGTTGCGTGTAGTCCTTGTCGAGCGCGACGTCGGTCTTGATGGTGACCAGGGTTCGGTTCAGCGGCAGGATCGGCAGGGCCGCGCGCAGGTTCTCGCCGATCTTACCGGAGATCTTGTCAGCGTTGGCGATCACGTTGTCGAGCGTGCCGTATTCGGCCAGCCACTTGGCCGCGGTCTTCGGCCCGCATTTTTCCACGCCCTTGACGTTATCGACCGCGTCGCCCATCAGCGCCAGGTAGTCGACGATCTGGTCCGGGCGCACGCCGAACTTCTCCGGCACGCGCGCGGCGTCGGTGACGCTGCCGGTCATGGTGTTGGTCAACCGGATATGCGGGCCGACCAGCTGCGCGAAGTCCTTGTCGCCGGTCGAGATCACCACGTCGACGCCGTCCTTCGCGGCCTGCACGGCGTAGGTGCCGATGACGTCGTCGGCCTCCACGCCCGGCACGCGGATCACCGGCAGGCCGAGCGCCTGCACGATCGCCATCATCGGCTCGACCTGCGCGCGCAGCTCGTCCGGCATGGCGGCGCGGTTGGCCTTGTACTCGGGGTACAGCTCGTCGCGGAAGGTCGGGCCGGGCGCGTCCAGCACGAACGCGATGTACTCGGCGCCCTCCTTCAGGCTGCTCTTCAGCATGTTGACGATGCCGAACAGCGCGCCGGTCGGGGTGCCGTCGGCGGCGGTCAGCGGCGGCAGCGCGTGGAAGGCACGGTACAGGTAGGAGGAGCCGTCGATCAGGACGAGTTTGGGCATGGCGAGGCGGCCTCGGGGAAATGGCTCCATTGTATGCCATGCGCGCCCGCGCCCGCCCGGCGGGTTGACCCACGCCGGCATTTGGCCTTTAATATGCCCATCGCGATCCGGCTTCACCGCCGGGTCTTTTTTTTTGCCAGAGGAGTGAGCCATGTCCGAACTGCCGCCGATCACCATCACCCAGACCGACTGGAACCGCCTGGACGCCCTGCTGTCCTCGGAACGTTACGAGAGCCTGCCGGGCCTGGACGGCCTGCGCGTGGAGATGGAACGCGCCAACGTGGTGGCCGACGACGCCATTCCGGCCGAGGTGGTGACCATGGATTCCACCGTCCGCTTCGCGGAAGCGGCGGCCAGCCGCGAATTCGAGCTGAAGCTGGTATACCCGAACGCCGCCGGCGCCGACGGCACGGTCTCGATCCTGGCCCCGATCGGCAGCGCGCTGCTCGGCCTTTCGGTCGGCCAGGAAATCGACTGGGCGCTGCCCGGCGGCCGCAGCACCAAGGTCCGGGTGCTGTCCGTCCGACGCTGACGAACGCCTGCGGGGCACCGGCGCGACAAACCCGCGCGCCGGCGCTATAGTGCGGTTTCCGACACCGCACACAGGGGAAAACGGTATGCCGAAGTACGTGATCGAACGCGACATTCCCGGCGCCGGCAGGCTGACGCCGGAACAACTGAAAGCCATCTCGCAGACGTCCTGCGGCGTGCTGCAGGGCATGGGCCCGCGCATCCAATGGCTGCACAGCTACGTCACCGGCGACAAGGTCTATTGCCTGTACATCGCGCCCGACGAGGCCACGGTGCGCGAGCACGCGGCGCAGGGCGGCTTTCCGGCCAACCGCGTGTCGGAAGTCGCCGCCGTCATCGACCCGACCACCGCCGAGTAATCGCCGGCGCCGGATTCAGGCCGCCTGCAGTTTGGCGTAGGCCAGCACCAGCCATTTGCTGCCGGCCTCGCTGAAGTGCACCTGCACGCGCGCGTGCGCGCCGGAGCCCTCGAACTGCAGGATCACGCCGTCGCCGAAGGTGGCGTGGCGCACGCTCTGACCCAGGCGGAACGCGCCGGTGTCCTCGGCCAATGAGCCGCCGCCGTAACGCGGACTGCCGCTACCGTAATGCGCGGTCTTCGGCCGGATGGCGTTGATCAGCTTCTCGGGGATCTCGCGGATGAAGCGCGAGGGCGTGCCGTACATCTCCATGCCGTGCAGGCGGCGGGATTCGGCGTAGCTCAGCACCAGCTGTTCGCGCGCACGGGTGATGCCGACATAAGCCAGACGGCGCTCTTCCTCCAGCCGGTTGGCTTCGTCCAGCGAGCGCGTGGACGGGAACAGGCCTTCCTCCAGGCCGACCAGGAACACGAACGGGAACTCCAGACCCTTGGCGCTGTGCAGGGTCATCAGCTGCACGCCGTCGGCGCCTTCCTCCACTTGCCCTTCGCCGGCCTCGAGCGCGGCATAGGCCAGAAACGCGGCCAGCTCGCCGGTGCTTTCCTCTTCGTCGGGCACGATGCGGCGCGCGAAACGGCTGGCCACCGACACCCATTCGTCGAGGTTGTCGACCCGCGAATCGAGTTCGCCCTTGGACTCCTTCGAGTAATGCGGGCGCAGCCCGGAACGCTCCAGGATCAGATCGAACAGTTCGTACAGTTCGAGCCCCTCGCGTTCCCCGTCGATGCCGTCGATCAGCGCCAGGAACGCCGCCAGCGCGTTCTTGGCGCGGCCGTTCAGCGCGCCGCCCTCCTGGATCAGCACCGCGGCGCGCCACAGCGACAGCGCCGAATCGCGCGCCAGGCGGCGCAGTTCGTCCAAGGTGCGGTCGCCGATGCCGCGCGGCGGCGTATTGACCGCGCGCTCGAAGGCCGCGTCGTCGTCGCGGTTCGACACCAGGCGCAGAT